>NZ_JABVBF010000011.1 GCF_013344765.1 Acinetobacter lactucae | reverse complement strand
TATTTAAACACTATCAAGTTTTAATAGCTGATGGTGGTCAACTGTTCTGTAGATTGAATCGAACCTTCTGTAAATTCACACAGCCCTTGTTCATCACAAGATAAATTTAGTTGCTTGTAGCTAATCGCAAAAGAGTCAGAATATTTTTTGACTACAAACGGGTTCATATCCGACGTTAAAGGCTCTTCATTCTTGAACAATTTAATGATCTTACGATCATTCATCGCTAACAAATAAATTTCATTATTTAATTTAATATGCACCACACCAGTGTGTTCAGCCACAATTGGAACCAAATAAGATTTACTTACCAGCAGAGTATCTAGCGTATAGCTTTCAAACTTTGAATTGATGAGGTTGAATACCAAAATTGAACCAAAGCTGGTCTGCAAGCCTTCGTTATAATTTGCAGCTTCTTGAATTCGCTGTACTTTAATACCCAACTTTTGAAAGTCTAGCTCAGTTGCTTGCTTAGTCTTTATCAGGCTACGTGTAATAGCTTGTTTAAGTGGGTTATCAAAATAACGTTCATCGAGCTGAAAATCATTTTGACGCAATATTTTTAATAACATTTCGTCATGATGGGTAAGAACATGCGCAAGTACATTGCGGAAATAAAATTTACTTTGCTTTTTGACCTTACGAACCTGCTGATAAAAATAGATTTCATCAAAGTCATGTTCAATAAAATCATGTAATAAACTTGAACTTGCCAATACAGACAACGCTTCATGACCAGTAAATGGCAAATGAATTGTATGTAAGTTTGGTAGCAGCTCTTTTATTTTTAGATAATGTTCACGGTCAGTTGAAAAATAAGGGTCATAAACAATGACGTATTCACGTGCTGAATCGATATCTTGAGACTGAATCTGCATGTCTTTATTTGCTATTGCATCAAAAAACTCAGCATAGCGTCGATCTTCAACCTGCTCAGGATCAATTGAATATTGAGGCACAAATGCAATCACACGATTCATATTCAATAAATTAGAATATTTAATTGCCGCATAGCCACCCATTGAACCGCCATAACCCACAATATTTTTAAAGCCTTCTAAAATAGGCGAAATCGCTTTTGCCAGCGCAATCATGCTCGCTTGAGGAAACCATGATTTTTGTTTTGGCATTACCCCAATAACATTATATTGGTATTTAATTAGGGACTTTTCAGCATTGATAGATAAGCCACTCGCTCGGGTAATCAAATCGCCAAAAGAGAGAACCAATGTATTAGAATTGCCTGGTAAAAAAATGGCTCTAATGTGTTCGTCTTCAAAAATAATTTGCTTATCCATGCTCACACCGAAAGAAAATTTACTCCCACATACAACGTCAAAAATGAAACAAAATAGGTGTTTTGCCAATTTATGATTGCGGAGTATCTTATTTTATAGATGCCAGTCAGATTAAAAAGCGCAAAATATGACACAATCCTTACATCCTGCCGCTCAAAAAGGCTTCAGTTCAGCTGCTGAACTATATCAGCAAGTTAGACCCAATTATCCCGCAGAAATAGTAAGTTGGCTGCAAAATTACCTACAAATACAGGAAAAATCTACTGTTATTGATCTTGGATCGGGTACTGGCAAATTCTTACCCTACTTAAAACAAACACATGCAGATGTTATTGCAGTTGAGCCAATTGGCGAGATGTTACAGCAGCTTCAACAAGTTTATCCTGATATCAAAACATTACAGGCTTTTAGCCATTCAATTCCTGTAGCAGACCGTAAAATTGATGCCATTATTTGTGCACAATCTTTTCACTGGTTTGACAACCTCGATACCCTAACAGAAATGCATAGAGTATTAAAACCAGAAGGACATTTAGGGCTCGTTTGGAATCAACGAGACGAACGTACAGATTGGGTCAAGGCTTTAGCTGACTTCCTACTCCCACTTGAAGGTGACACACCTCGTTATCATAGTGAAAAGTGGAAACGCGTATTTGAACAACAAGATTTATTCGTATTTGATAGCCTACAAACATTCACACAGTCACAACACGGTTCTGTCGAACAAGTCGTGAGTAAACGTTTACTCTCTACGAGTTTTATTGCCGCAATGACTGAGAAAGATCAGCTACAGCTCAAAGCACAGTTCGAAAAAATTGTTTATGATTTTACGGGATTGGGTCCTCAAGATCAGATTGATTTTCCATATGTCACATATGCATATCACTTTCAGAAAAGTACGTTACCCGTTAAATAATTAGTGAATAGGTTTGGTTGAAAGTTATGAAGAAGAAAACACCTCAAATCATATTAATGTCTTTGCTTTGCTCTAGCCTATTTCTTACTGCCTGTAAAAAAGCGGATGAGCCTGCTAAGATGGAGCAACCTTCTGCCACCTCGTCTACCGATCAGGTGTTAGAAAAACTGAATGAAAGACCTGTTAAGACATTCCCAGCCACTACTGATGATGCACACGATATTGCGTTATTAGAAGATTATGACCGTCGCTTTACAGAAATGAGTGACGAGATGGAAAGCGAATTAGCGAAAATGCATGAAGCTGGAACCCTGACTACAGAATTTGAGCAACAGCGTACTCTTGATAATGTGCGCTCTGCTCTGACCATGTTAAAAGATTTAGATTTAAAAACTGAGCAAGGCCGGTACATTCAGGGTTTACTTTATCAATATTGGGAAAACCAAGAAAAACACTTGAGTGATAAGCAAGCCAATAAAGATGAACAGATCAATGATCTTGCCGACTATTTACAAGCGCAAAATCAATTAAAATATTGGAAAGCATCGCAACAGAAATAAGCAATATAGTGCTTATAAAAAAGCCTTCATATTTATGAAGGCTTTTTAAATTATATATTTTGCTTTTCAACCCAATGAATAGATTGCACACGAAATAGCTCACAAGCACCATCACCTGTATCAGTTGGTGTAAGCGACGATTTCCAGACTAAATTTTTGTCTTTAATCTCGACAAGGTCACCTTTTAGATAAACTAAATCACCACGTTTAACTTGTTTAATCTGCTGAGCAATCTCAGGATTTGCAGGAATGATGTGCATGTTAGACACCATTTGCATTGCTTGCTCTGCTGGAACAGGTAATTTAGGAATTTTCCAGTTTAAATAACGGTCATATTGTTTCACTGAAATATGACGTGCGATTTCAGGCTGGGCAAACAATCCCCAACTTACTGCATAGTCGATAGGAGAAAATTTAGCTTGTTCATCATTTTGATAAACTTTTGAACCCAGGATTCTGAAATTTCCTTGAAAAGGCTGTAATACAGAAATAGATTGATCTTTTTCTATCGGGCTCAAACCATTGGCAATATTATATTCACTTGAGGTCGATGCAAATGTTGAACTCATGCCAATCACGGCGAGTAAGCCCATCATCAAACTTTGTTTTTTCATCGTGTTACACCTCAAATATTGCTCAATCAAAGTCAATAGATCTTCAATTAATAGTAGCTTTAAGCGATGAAAAAAATATCGGAATTTAGTAACAATACAGATCAATTTCGTCTATTTTTGTGCTGAATTAAACAGCTCGTTAATCTTCAAAATCTATTCTCAAAGTCTCAAATCGAACATTACCTTGTTGTACAGCTTGGGCAATTGCCTGTTGGCCTTTAGTCAGTCTAGCCCCACCGCTTTTTACATCAAGTAGAATAATATTGATGTCCTCTGCCGTACCATCGCCATCCCGAAAATCGGTATATCCATCAAAAATAATATAGTCCACCGGATCACCCATGAATTTTGCATCACTTGGTAAATACTGAAATTCAGGCAAAACAGGAGCAAATTGTTCTGCCATCTTTCCTTTCAACACTGCACGGCTTGTATTTACACTTCTCTTTTGCGCTTGAGTAAGGGCTTGTTGATGCTCTAGTTCAAGTTCAGCAATATATTGCTCATATTCAGCCCGAATTCGACCATTACGAGTATTTGATAAAATAAGAGTCGTGAGAATAATCCCAATACCAGCACCAATAAGCATGGCAAGCCATACAGACATAAATTTTCCTTAGCAAACACAAATCATCATGACAGATCTGCAATCATATCTAAAAGAACAAAACAACTTAAACTTTTGTCAAATGTGGTCATCTACTTCTAACAAAAAGATGCTAAGGTATAAAACATAAACAAATGTGCTGCTGAAAATAATTGGATTTATGAAAACGATACTTATTGCAAATCAAAAGGGCGGATGCGGAAAAACCATGACGGCCATTACGTTGGCAACGGCATTGGCACAAAAAGGATATAAAGTAGCATTAGCAGATTCGGACAATCAAAAATCGGCTTTACAGTGGTTAAAACAGCGCCCTAATACAGTCACAACAATTCAAAGCCTAGACTGGCGTCATGAAAAATCAATTGGTGATGCTCCAAAAAATCTGGACTATTTAATTATTGATGCGCCTGGTGCTCTTTCAGGTGAGCACGCTGAACAGCTCATAAGTGAAGCTCATGCCATTATTACCCCACTTCAGCCTTCATTTTTTGATATAGACAGTACTCGTCGATTTTTGAAGCATTTACAAGATATTAAACGCATTCGTAAAGGTAAAGTTCAGATTTTACTTCTTGCTAATCGCGTAAAACCGAACAGTGCGAGCTCAAAAGATATTCAACAGTTTTTTGAAAAAATTGAACAAGAACCTGTGGCATGGATTTCTGAACGCACTGCATATGGCAGTTTGGCAATGCAGGGCTTAAGTATTTTTGATAAACCACAAAAAAACTTTATTACCATTCAAAATCAATGGCAACCGGTTCTAAACAGGTTAATTGAAGATAAAGCTGAATGGTTTTAAAGGAGTTTTTGCCTCTAAAACCAGATGTATAAGGTTCTTTATATTAGAGCCTTAAAATTTGCCTCAGGTTATTTTTCAGTTAATATGACTTTATTCTATGTAGAAAATTAGAGAAATATTGTTCGTGCATCCATACGCTCCTAATTTACAGCGCGTTTTATTGTTTGGGCTGTTTTTTATTTTAATTTTTTTAGGATTTAATATCCTGAAATACTTTATTGTTCCTGTACTTTGGGCTGCCATCATTGCTTATATGACTTGGCCTATTTATTTAAGAATTCAGCGTTTTTTTGGAGAAACCCGTAATACTTTAAATGCAACACTCATGATTAGTCTGGTCATTTTGGTTGTTGGTATCCCTTTTACATGTGCTATTTTCATTTTACAGCATGAAGGACGCAACTTATATTTTGACTTACAACGTCAGGTTTTTTCTGGTCATTTAAGCGTTCCGGATTTTATACGTAATCTTCCTTTTGTCGGTAAAGAAATTTCTCGTACACTCAATGAGTTAAATAACGATCCTAATAGTACGATTCAAAATATTGCTGCTTGGGTACAAAGCCATTTAAGTTATGGCCGTGTATTGCTCGGTGAAATTAGTAAAAATATTGTCAAACTTGGCTTTGCCGTATTTAGCCTATTTTTCTTCTATCGTGATGGTCAGCTCATTTTATCTCAGGTGAGCAAAGCTTTAGAAATGATCATTGGCCCTCGGATTCATCATTATCTTGATACGATTTCCGAAACAACTCGTGCAGTCGTTTATGGTGTGGGTTTAACTGCTATTGCTCAAGCTGTTTTAGCTGGATTAAGTTACTTCGTAGCAGGTGTACCAAACCCTATGGTCCTCACCATTGCTACTTTCTTATTGGCTTTAATTCCGTTTGGTACCCCAATCTCCTATTTAGGCGTGGGCTTATGGTTATTCTCACAAGGACAAACCATGGAAGCGATTGGTGTCGTTGTATGGGGTGTACTGATTGTAAGTAGCTCAGATAATGTCATCCGCCCACTGGTTATTTCTGGCGCCACCAAAATCCCATTCTTACTAATTATGTTTGGTGTGTTGGGTGGTATTGCGAGTTTTGGCTTGGTAGGTCTATTTATTGGACCAGTAATATTGGCTATTTTATTAGCAATTTGGCGCGAGTGGTTGCATGAAACGATTGAGCCTGAACCTATGCCTAAAACGACTATGATTTATGATTCTGAAAGTGAATCTTCTAGCGATAAAGAATGACGTATTTATTTAATTTAAAAATGTTTCTAGATACAAATTAACCATTTAAATTAACTTGTAGGTTAGACATTCGTTTGTTTGAATCAAACAATCTCATATAGATTTATAAGGACATCCAATCATGAAGATGTTTAATAAAATTAGCGCAGTCTGTGCGCTTACAGTTTTTTTTGCAGTCGGCTGTAGTTCGGTCTCAAAAACTGTATCCGACACGGCTCACGCATTAACGACTATACATACAAAAAAAGTGGTCGATGTAAATGAAGTAACCGCTAATGGTATTGGCAAAAAAATAGGTACCATTAGCTTTCAAGATAGTGATAAAGGTTTAATTATTACCCCTGCTCTTGCTGACTTACCAAGTGGTACACGCGGCTTCCATATTCATGAAAATGCCTCTTGTGAACCAGCTGTAAAAGATGGAAAACCTGGCGCTGCTTTAGCTGCTGGTAGTCACTATAACCCGAACCAAGCACCTCATCACGGTACGCCAACAACTGGCCATTTAGGTGATCTACCTGTTTTAGTTGTCGATAATACGGGTGTTGCGACTACTGCCGTGATCGCACCTCGATTAAAACTTGCTGATATTCAAGGTCGAGCTATTATGATCCATGCTGGTGGCGACAATTACTCAGACTCACCTCAACCTCTTGGCGGTGGCGGAGCACGAATTGCGTGTGGTGTGATTAAATAATTGATGTATTTTTTAAATTGTGGGTATCTAAAAAGATATCCACAATTCTGTTAATTTATTGATCGTTACAACTTGATTTAAGTCTAATAAAATCTTAAAAAATGACTGACTTTTGTAGATAAAAAGAATAATATTTTTGAAGTAATAAAAATTTAAAGTTACATACTGCTTTCTCACGTATTCTCTAATTTAGAACAAAAGCCGTGAATTATCTGACCCAAATATTTAATAGCTTTAAGACAAACTCCATTTTAATTTATTGCCTGCAAATCTTGATTGTACTCACAGGCACAACTTTAGGTTTGCTTTGGCTGGGCTATAATCAACTTATTGTTCCTGTAACTTTAGGCGCAATTGCAGCAGCCTTAACAGACTTTGATGATCGCTTAAGCATTCGGTTACGTAACTTAATTTATGTATGCCTGCTCTTTTTTACAGTCAGTAGTATTCTTGGCTTTTTAGCTCCTTACAAAATTTTCTTTATTTTATATCTCTCTATCTCAAGCGCTTTTTTTATTTTACTAGGTGCCTTAGGGCAACGTTATGCCACGATTTCTTTTGGTACTATTTTGCTCTCTATTTATAGTATGTTCGGTTTAGGCGAATATGCACATTGGTATCAACAGCCTACTTATTTTGTTTATGGCGCTCTCTGGTACGGTTTAACTTCTATTTTATTCTTTATTATTAAACCTACACTTCCCTTACAAGACAAACTATCACAAATCTTTCAAGAAATTTCTGCTCTACTGCAAGCGAAAGCACGTTTGTTTGATCCGGACAATAAAGAGAATGTTGAACAGCTTTTATATGAACTGTCCTTACAAAACACACAAGTTGCCCAAAGCCTCAATCAAATACGCAGTTCGCTACTTACTCGGCTCAAAGCTTCCAGAGTCAGTAATAAAAGTATTTATTGGCTAAACCTGTATTTTTTTGCACGGGACATTCACGAGCAAGCCACTTCAAATTATTTACATTACGAACATATTCAACAGAATTTTAGCCGTAGTGATCTTATTTTCCGTTTCCAAAAAAATCTACGCCTACAAGCACAAGCTTGTCAGGAATTAGCCCAATGTATTTTATATAACCAACCATATCAGCCTTCGCAAGAAAGTCAGAAAGTACTAGGACATTTGGAAAGTTCTTTAAAAGATTGGATACAACAGCATCCACAAAATTTTGAAGTTAAAAATTTAAAACTTATTTTTGATAATTTAAAAGGAATGCATGAACAGTTCGAACAACTGCAATATGCCCAACCTGTTCCTGAAAATAGCACTCAAACAAGACAACAACACTTAAATTTACTTGATGACGATATTCAAGGATTTTCAGATCTGATCTTAAAACTTCGGCAACAACTTACGCCACAGTCAGCGCTGTTTAGGCATGCCATACGAATTGCTGTGGTTTTTGCAGCAGGTTATGCAATTTCATTATTACCGTTTGCGCAGCATGGTTACTGGATTTTACTCACCAGTTTGTTTGTTTGTCAGATTACTTATTTTGCGACTAAAAGCCGTCTTAAACTAAGAACGATTGGTACCTTACTCGGTGTTTTATTAGGAATACCTATTTTATATTTTGTACCGAGTATTGAAGGTCAGCTCATCATTACAATTATTTGTGGAGTCTGCTTTTTTTACTTACGTCAAAAGAAATATGCTTTAGCTACGCTCATGGCCACCCTCATGGTGCTATTAATTTTCAACTTAAAAGGAGCTGGCTACAGTATTATTTTGCCTCGACTGATAGATACCTTATTAGGCTGCTTTATTGCATGGCTTGCCGTAAACTTTATTTGGCCCGACTGGAACTTTCGAAACATCCCCAATAATATTAATAAAAGCAGCAAAGCGACCTTAGATTATTTCAATGTGATTGTTGAGCAATATCAATATGGCAAAAATCAGGATATAGAGTACCGCCGAATTCGTCGTGCTGCGCATAACGCTCAGATTGAGCTATCCAACATGATTTCGAGCCTAAGTGCTGAGCCCAACCCGAACCCTCAACTCATCCATTATGCTTTTCGTTATTTGGTTTATAGCCACAGCCAACTGAGTTATGTGGCAGCGTTAGGAAGTCAACGACAGAAAATTAATGATCAACAGGTATTACAACTCTTACTGGATTGTCAGCAAATTCTTAAACAGAGCTTATTTGATCCGGCTTATATTGACTTTAATTTCCTTGAGCAGACTTTAGCGCAGATTCAAAGCCTAACTACTCATGAGCATTTTTCAGAGAACTATACGCTTGTGTTAAAACAAATTAGCTTATTATTAGAAACCTTGCCTGAATTATTAACCCTTAAAGGCAAACTTTTAGAACAAGAGATTAAGTAGAATAAAAAAATACCGGAATATCAATTCCGGTATTTTTTTATTTAATTGTTGCCTTGTTGCAGTCTTTCTTGCATTTCCTGCTTCAAAGCACTTCGCGGGTGGCTAAACCAAAGAGCAATAAAGGTAAATGCAGACAATGCAAAAGCCCATAAATGGAATTGTGTATAGAGATAACGTACAAGTTCAATCATTACAAAGAAGCTCATCATCAGTAACATTGAAACTGCTGCTGCAACTGTTCCTTTTGATACCTCAGATGACATGAGTGCAAAACGATACAAGACCGAGAAACTAATTCCCTCACCAAAACAAATGAGTGTCATGCCTATAAGCAAACAAGGTATGAGATAGGTTTGCCACACCACACCTAATATTAAAATGAGTGTACCCAACAACATAATAGGTAAACCCATCATGACCGTTCTACCTAAAGCCAGACGATCAATAATTTTAATTAAAACGATATTGCCTACAATCAAACCCAAGAATACGGGGAATTGAGCTAAGCCATATTGCACACTGGTAAGCTTTAATTCATCTACTAAAATGATTGGAGATAAAGCAATCCATAGCATTAAAGGCATGCCAACTAACGGTAATGCAAGGCTTAAACCTAAAAAATGGCGGTTAGTGAACACCTTTTTAAAATCATCAAAAAGATAGCTAAAGGGTTGCTTAGTTACACTGACTTGCTGGCTTGGCATCTGTTTTTTCAACCCGATCCAACTGAGTAATGCCAATACAGCGATGGCGACAAAGCCCCAATGCCATGACACATAATCAATTAAGAAAGCGCCAAGTACAGGTCCTAGCAAGGGCGCAAGTAATGAGATATTTGCCATGAGTGCCATGACTTTAATCGCATCACGTTCAGCAAAGCTTTCTTGAATAGCCGCATAACCAACAGCTGAAATTACGGTTAAGCCAATTCCCTGCAAAAATCTTAAAGCTAGAAATTGCTCGATTTGCGTCGTAAGTAAAATTAAAAAACAGCATAGAGCAAAGAATAAAACTCCTGCTAATAGTACTTTTTTACGTCCGAGACGGTCCGACAAAGGTCCAAGTAACCATGCAACAGATGCACCACCTAATAAATAAAATGACATCGAAGATGGTGCCCAAGTTGCACTTACACCAAAGTCTTCAGTAATTGCCAACATGGCTGGCTGAATCAGGTCATTACCAATATAAACCGCAAATTCAAATAGCACTAAGGCCAAAGGAAACATCAACGTTGTACGGTTCAACGTTGCCGTTTGAATATTTTTCATGAGTTGTACACTTCAAAATAGCGGCCATATGTCTCTATGACTACCTATAAAATAAGATGTAGTCATGACGATGACATGTATGGTCAATCAATCTTTAGTTAAGTTGTTATATGCCGTGAGAGTGCATGTTTAGAGTGTGAAACACCGTATTCACAAGGTGTCTAAAACGAGAAAAAATATATGACGTGAGATTCGGTAATTTTTACCAATTGGCACAATTGCCGAGCGCAACAATAGCACTTTTTAAATTGATCAGCAATCATGCAATTTCAAGAAGCTTAAATTTCAGTTTTTTACACAAAAAGGCATGCAAATTATGGTTGTGCACAAACTCAAAGTTATCCACATATTCGATAAAAAATTAAGCATTAAGGACAAGGGTTAACTTGAAAGTCTGTGGTTTCCTCCCCTTTTGTACATTGATAGCTTTGCTTTTTATTCACAATTTTCCAGATTTGCTGATCTCGTTTTAATAAATATTCAGTACGTGTTTTCGACACCGCATCTGGACTAGGTTCTGTCTGCAAAATAGTAACTTGCGCATTGGAAGGATCATCTGCAGCATTCATTTGCTGTGAAATATCTAAATTGGTTGCATCATTTAAAAGATCTGGTTGATCAAGTAATACAGCCTGTATCGGACTATCAGCAAGTTGAGTTGAAGAATTTTGAGGCGGAGCACAAGCCGTTAATATGCTTAAGCTGAAAATAATCAACAAACAATTTTTTTTCATTATCCTACCCCTCTATTTACCCCAAATTAATGCTAAAGCTAATAGGCCACTTTTTCCTTTTGAGCTTTGTAAATAGTCATAAATTTATTGATATTAATTAGTTATATTAATTTAAAATAAAACCCCCAATAATTATTGATTTTTTATCAACAATATTTTTCCAATTCATGCATTTTTCTACAACAGTAAATTTCATAGAGTAGGCGTTAAATACAGGAATTTAATGAGAGCAACTCCCATGAGTAAGATTTTAGTGATTAATGGCGCTAAACAATTTGCCCATTCCAATGGTGAATTAAATGACACATTAACCACCCTCGCAACCACACATCTCACGGAACTCGGCCACGAAGTTCAAGTCACCCATGCAGATAGGGATTATGATGCTGAAAGTGAAGTTGAAAAATACTTATGGGCAGATGTTGTTATTTATCAAATGCCAGGCTGGTGGATGGGTGCACCTTGGACAGTCAAAAAGTATATTGATGATGTCTTTACCACGGGTCATGGTTCACTTTATGCAAGTGATGGTCGTAGTCGCTCTGATGCCTCAAAAAAATATGGTTCAGGTGGTTTAATTCATGACAAAAAATATATGCTATCACTCACTTGGAATGCACCAATGGAAGCATTTGACGATGCAGATCAGTTCTTCCACGGCATAGGGGTAGATGGCGTTTATTTACCATTTCATAAAGCCAATCAGTTCTTAGGCATGAGTTCGCTTCCAACATTTATTGTAAATGACGTGATTAAAATGCCTGACGTTAATCGTTATGTTGAAGAATATAAAGCACACTTAAATACTGTATTTGCAGCAGCCTAATAAGGAGAAATCCATGCTAACCATTATTGCGGAAATTCGTACTCAATCGGGTGGACAGCATCGTCAGAACGTATTGGATGCCTTTCAAAAAATCATTCCAACTGTTTTAGCAGAAGATGGTTGTCATGGTTATGAACCTTTAGTTGATCACATTTCAAATGCGAGCTTCCAGACTCAAGAACCTGACACAATTGTCATGCTAGAAAAATGGCAAAGTGTGGCTCATCTTGAAGCACATTTAGCTACCCCACATATGCAAGCACATCATGCAGCTGTTAAAAATGATGTTGTTGATGTCAAAATTAAAATTTTAGAAAGCGGCGTATAATTTAGGTCATTAAAAAAGACGATATATTTATCGTCTTTTTTATTTTTAAGAGCAAAGCTGCGTTTGAAAACCTCTAGAGCCTTTCCCTCTCGCGCATTGATAGCTCTTTTGCTTATTTTGCAATTGCCACTTTTCATCAAGCAGCTTAAATGAATATTCTGTTCGGATTGCAGAAACAGAATCATCCATTAAACCTGTTTGAATCACGGTAATACGGGAAACTGTTGGAGATTCTACTCGGTTAAATACTTGCTGAACTGAGGTATTATTGTGCTCTTTTACGATCTCCGGTTGAGCTTTAAGTACTTGTTGCATCGGAGTTTCCGAACCCACAAAAGGAATTAATTTACTGGTCGTCGCACACCCAGTGAAAAGTCCAGCACAAAGCGCTGAAATTAAAAATAAACGTTGCATTCTTATCACCAAAAATAAAAGCCATAGCTTTATGATGCTATGGCTTTGTCGGTTACTCTGTAGAAACTATGTAGTTCTACAAAATAGATCTAATTTAAAGATCAAATAACTTGCCTGGGTTCATCAAACCTTTCGGATCAAATACTTTCTTTAAAGCTTTCATATATTCAATTTCTTCAGGCGAACGTGAATATTCCAAATATGGCTTTTTCGTCATACCGACACCATGTTCGGCAGAGATTGAACCGTCGTATTTTTTCACGGTATCAAACACATATTTATTCACAACCTGACACTTCGCAAAGAACTCATCTTTGGTTAAGTTTTCAGGTTTTAAAATATTTAAGTGTAAATTACCGTCACCGATATGACCAAACCAGCAAATTTCAAAATCAGGATAGTTATCTTGAACAATTGCATCAATCTCACGAATAAACGCAGGCACGTGAGTAATTAATACTGAAATATCATTTTTGTATGGAATAAACGGCGCGATTGATTCAGAAATATCTTCACGTAAACGCCATAAGCTTTCTACTTGATCAAGGCTCTGGCTCATTACGCCATCAAGTACCCAACCCTGCTCCATACAATGCTCGAAAATTTCCATTGCTTTATCGAGAATCGGCTCATATGGAGCTTCAAACTCAAGTAATACATAGAACGGGCATTGAGTTTCAAATGGGCGTTGTACATGTCCATGATCTAAAACTTTTTGCATTGCAAGTTCACCAAAGAACTCAAATGCAGTTAAATCGATATCTTTTTGGAACGCATGTAATACAGGCATTACTGCATCAAAATCAGGAACACCTAAAACTAAAACTTGTAAGTTTTGTGGTTGACGCTCAAGTTTAATTTCAGCTTCGGTGACTAAACCTAATGTGCCCTCACCACCAATAAACAAATGCTGTAATGCATAACCGGTTGCATTTTTAACCATGCCTTTATTTAAACGTAGAATATCGCCTTTACCAGTCACTACGGTTAAACCAAGCACCCAGTTACGTGTCATGCCATATTTAATAACTTTAATCCCACCGGCATTTGTTCCGATATTACCGCCAATCTGGCTAGAACCTGCTGACGCAAAGTCCACTGGATAATACATACCTTGTTCTTCTGCATAATTCTGCAATTGCTCAGTCACAACACCAGCTTGTACACGAACCATACGATCTGCTGGGAAGAACTCAAGAATCTGGTTCATTTTGTCCATGCTAATGACAATTTCACCATTGGTTGCTACCGCACCGGCAGAGAGACCAGTACGACCACCTGACGGTGTAATCGCAACATTAAACTGATTCGCAAGCTTTACCACTGCCTGAACTTGTTCAGTCGTTGACGGAAAAACGATGACCGATGGGTTCGGATTAAAATGCTTGGTATGATCTTTACCCCAGTTTTCGAGACTATCAGCATCGGTTTTAATACGGTTTTCACCTACGATTGCTGTTAATTGGGTGAGTAACTCAGGTGTTAAAGCGACTGGAGCATTCATCGTTTGCAGACCTAGCAAGAAGTAAACTGTGGTGGGACTATGACCTCATATTTCTCAAGGTTTTCACCTGAGCAAAGCCATAATGTTCAAGGAACTCCTATATTCTACATGTATCCGCGCATGCGATAAAGTTCAGAATAGAGATACTGTCACTACAAAACATGTTTAACCTAAATAAATACTTCCGATTGGGCTTTCAGAAAAAAATCACATTTAACTAACTTACAAAGCATATTTGGAAATGCTCGACAAGCCCATAAACAGAAGTAATTAGACATAGATAAAATTGCCATAAGGCGATGGTATAAACGAAATATCTATAGCGCTGCCCAGTATGTTATTATACCGCCACCAAATTTGGCCTTTGTAGCGGAGCCGTAATGAGCCAACATCTTTCACTACCTAAAGATAAAATCCGTTTCCTTTTGTTAGAAGGCGTTCATCAAAACGCAGTCGATACTCTAAACGCTGCGGGTTACACCAATATTGACTATCGTAAAACTGCTCTTGAAGGCGAAGCGCTTAAAGAAGCAATTAAAGAAGCTCACTTTATTGGTATTCGTTCGCGTACCCAATTGACTGAAGAAGTTTTCGAAGCTGCAAATAAATTGATCGCTGTAGGTTGTTTCTGTATCGGAACAAACCAAGTTGATCTTAAAGCAGCGATGGCACGTGGTATTCCTGTATTCAACGCACCGTATTCAAATACGCGTTCGGTTGCAGAGCTTGTACTTGCTGAAACAATTCTTCTTCTTCGCCGTGTTCCTGAAAAATCAGCGGCTTGTCATCGTGGTGGTTGGGACAAGTCTGCTGTCGGTTCTTTTGAAACTCGTGGCAAAACTTTAGGTATTGTGGGTTACGGTTCCATCGGTTCTCAACTTTCAGTTCTTGCTGAAAGCCTGGGTATGCATGTCATCTATTATGATGCAGTAACTAAATTACCGATGGGTAATGCTCGCCAAGTTGGTTCTTTAGATGAGCTTTTAGCAACTGCAGATGTTGTAACGTTACATGTGCCAGATGTTCCATCTACACGCAACTTCTTCACTAAAGAACAATTTGCGAAAATGAAAGAAGGCGCGATTTTCTTAAATGCTGCACGTGGTACATGTGTAGTGATTGAAGATCTAGCTGATGCAATCAAATCTGGTCATATTGCTGGTGCAGCGGTTGACGTATTCCCGAAAGAGCCAAAAGCAAATGGTGAAGAATTCCAGTCTCCACTTCGCGGCTTAGACAACGTGATTTTAACTCCTCACGTTGGCGGTTCAACTATGGAAGCGCAAGCAAACATCGGTTTAGAAGTTGCAGAGAAATTTGTTGCTTACTCTGACAAAGGTATGACACTTTCTGCGGTTAACTTCCCAGAAATCGCATTGCCATTGACAGCTGGTCAACACCGTTTATTGCACATCCACAAAAACGTACCGGGTGTATTGTCTAAAATCAACAACTTGTTTGCTGAACAAGGCATCAACATTTCTGGTCAGTCACTTATGACTAAAGGTGACATCGGTTACCTCGTAATGGATGTTGACGCTTCTGCTTCTCAAGAAGCTTTAGATATGTTGCATGAAGTTGAAGGTACAATTCGCGTGCGCGTATTGTTCTAATACAGACTGTAAATTCAAAAGCCACAGCATTGTCTGTGGCTTTTTTATGGGTATTTACATTATCATGTGAAAAGTATACCAATTGATCAAATAATAAAATGTCCATTTCAAGCCAGAAAACTCAGCTACACGCTTTGGGCTTTCTTATTCTTGCCATGTTAAGCGTTCAAAGTAGCGCATCCTTGGCTAAAGTCCTATTTCAAAACTTTCCAGTACTTACTGTTTCTGCAATGCGATTATGTATTGGAGCATGTATTCTGGCTTTAATTTTTAAAATCTGGCGCATTAATTTTAGTCAGGTTCGATGGAAAGCAATTTTAAGCTATGGCTGTGCGCTTGCTGGCATGAATGCACTTTTTTATCTATCCATTGAACGACTACCGATTGGGATCGCAGTTGCTTTTGAATTTATCGGTCCTTTAAGTGTGGCGCTCTACCACGCACGTCAAAAATATGATTTTGTTTGGGTGAGTTTTGCGATTATTGGATTAATTTTATTATTTCCTTTTAATCAAGCTCATAGCTTGGATTGGATCGGAGTATTATTTGCCATTAGTGCAGGCGCGTGTTGGGCACTTTATATTATTGCTGGGCAAAAACCTTCTGGTATTTCAGGCAATCACACGGTGTGCTTGGGAATGAGTGTGGGCGCATGCATCCTATTACCTATTACTTTTTTCTCAGGCTCAATAGGGCAAGTTATCGAACTCCCCTATCTTTTTTATTTTATTGGTTTGGCAATTTTAGCCAGCGCATTACCCTTTTCTTTAGAAATGCTAGCCCTACGTAATTTAACACCCTTAAGTTTCGGAACATTGATGAGTCTGGAGCCTGCAGTTGCTGCACTTTCTGGTTTTATCTTTTTAGGTGAATATTTGTTATGGAATCAATGGCTGGCACTTGCAACAATTATTGCAGCTTCGGTCGGTTGTACCATAACCACCCAAAAAGCACGTCAGGAACGTGAAAAAACAGTAAGTTAAAACGACTAAAACCACGAGATAAAACATGGCATTCGCTATAATTAACCTTTGTTAGTTTTAAATAATATTAGATGAGGCCCTAGGGTATTTCCATGCAGAATCTTCCCATTATTGCTGTGCTATATATGATTCTGTCGATGGTCTCATATCAAATCAGCGCTTCATTTGCTAAACAGCTCATCGCTATCTTAGACCCTCTTACCGTTACAGTTTTGAGGCTGAGTTTTGCAACGGTTATTGTCGCCATTATGTTCCGCTCATGGAAAATCTGGTCACGCTTACCCTATTTAAAATGGCGTGATTTATTGATGTACTCTGCATCTTTGGGTCTCATGAATATTTTATTCTATACGTCGCTTGGCAAGTTACCTCAAGGGATTGCTGTGGGCTTAGAATTTATTGGTCCATTAGGTCTAGCTCTACTTTCTATTAAACAAAAGAGCGACTACATTTGGGTGGCATTTGCGATGTTAGGTATTGCACTGATGGTGCCTTGGCAAGACCCAACGCAGCATCACTTTTCCTATGTGGGTGCTGCCTGCGCGCTAGGTGCTGGATTTTGCTGGGCCTTCTATATTTATTTTGGTCAGAAAGTTGTGACCCAAAATATAGGAATGCATGCTTTAACCATTGGAATTGGATTATCTGCCTTGACCTTACTACCGATTAGCATCTGGCATAATGCTCCTGCATTACTTGAAACACAGTACTGGGGTAAAGCATTACTTATTGCTGTTTTAGCGACTGCAATTCCATATGCACTTGATTTAATGGCACTCAAACAACTTACTAAATTAACTTACGGCACCCTAACGAGTTTAGCACCAGCATTGGCAGCATTAACGGGTTTCTTATTACTTCACGAAGAAATCAGCATGCTGCAATGGGTAGCTTTAGGTTGTGTAATGCTGGCATCAATTGGTGTGACTTTAAGAAGTACTAAAAAAGCTGCGTAGGTTTAATCTACTGCTGCTTTTTATACTTTTTATATTCCTTTAAATATTTATTACCCAGCGTTTCTTTTTCGCTGTCTTTAAGAATTTTTCCGGCTTGCTGGAAAAATTTATGTTCTTCTTCTTTTAAATGATGATGGACTTTTTCACTCAACTGTTTGGCAGTTGCTAACCAGCTCGGGCTACTCATATCGGTTTTTTCAAGTTGTTCGACCAACTCATCCATTTCATGATGTTCAGACAAAGCATGTCTTGTAATATCTAGCCCCACATCATCAAACATTAAAGGAATATAGAGATAACGGTCTTCGGCAACTGAGTGAGCATATAATTCATTTTTTAATGCATCAAATAATTCTTTTCTTTCTTCAGTTAAACCATGTGTCTGAACAAGTTGTTCAGAAAGGTTACGTTGATTTTCATGGCTTTCTCTTAATGCTTCGAAAATATTCATTCTCTTCCTCATTTTTAGCTAAAAAATCTTTTTTATTTCAAGGTTTATCATACGTTGAAATGTATGTGTTTTACGTAGCTTAAAATGAGACTATTTTTTACACAGTTCTCTTTCTAGTAAACTTCTGTAATTATTTTTATATTTATAATGTTAAATGCTCATATAAAAAGTATGAACTTCACCTTCAGATCAGTTCATACTTTTCGAAATATTTAACCTGTTACAAACAGTTGATAGCCCAAACGACAAATTAAAACACTGACTAAAATTAAGAAGATAATCCGAACAAAGCCACTACCATATTTTAATGCAGTTCTCACACCCACAATTGAACCCAACACATTCGCAACCGCCATCATCAAACCAATATGCAAAATAGCGTGACCAGTTGGAATGAAAAAACTCAATGCAGCCAAGTTGGTCATAAAATTACCAATTTTTGACAAGGCTGAAGCATGTAAAAAGTCGACTTGTAAAAAACGGATAAAGAAGAAAATAAAGAAACTACCCGTGCCCGGCCCGAAAATACCGTCGTAAAAACCAATCGCTAAACTACCAATACCAGCCAATACTAACATTTTGTTAGTAATTTTTTGCTCAGTATGAACTTGACCGAAGTTCTTTTTAACTAGGGTATAGATAGCTATTACAATCAACATTACGAACACAAAAGGACGCAATACCGATTGAGGAATAAGGGATAAACAAGCAGCGCCAGCAAATGAGCTAATCAATGCACAAATAGCAATGACTGCCAAGAGTTTCCATTGCAGCTTCACCCTTTTTGCAAAAGTATAAGCGGCTGATGCGGTCCCAAAAATTGAAGATAATTTATTTGTACCAATCACCGTTGCAGTCTGCATGGTTGGAAAAGTACTCATGATCCCGGGAATCTGGATGAGTCCACCGCCGCCTACAGCTGCATCAATCGCTCCCGCAGTAAAAGCAAAAAAGATCAAACTCAGGATAACATCCCATTCCATACCCATGCTCTATACTCTACATCTACTACAAATTTAAGATACGCTTAGGTACCAACCGTTTTTTTTCGGTAATCTCAGCTAAGCCAAGACAGCGCTCACCCGAAAACACCAAAACTTCTGCTTCTGCAGAATGCTCAATATTGCTTTCTAAACCGTTGCAAAAATATTTTTCACGCCCTTCAGGCACCTGAATTTTTAGGAAATGGTCAATCGGAGCATAAACAGCAAGTAGTAAAGCTTCTCTTTGCTCTTCGGTTAAGCTTTCCAGATATTCAATGGTATAACTCGGTATAAGCTCAAAATGTCCTGTTTGAGTCCGGTTCAGCATCGTTAAATGCCCGCCACAACCAAGTGCTTCACCAATATCTTCACCGAGTACACGGATGTATGTTCCTTTAGAACAAGTGACATCCAAAGTGATACTATTTTCGGTAAATTCAATGAGCTCTAAAGCATAAATTGTGACTGGGCGCGCTTCACGCTCAATCTCAATACCTTTTCGTGCAAGTTCATATAAAGGTCTGCCTTCTTTTTTCAAAGCCGAATACATGGGCGGAACTTGTTGAATATCACCTCTAAATTTCTCTAAGGTCTGTTCAATAAGCTCTTGGCTAAGCACAGGAATAGGACGCTCTTGTAAAATATCCCCTTCCACATCACCTGTTGTAGTAGTCTGTCCCAATCGAACAGTGGTTTGATAGCGCTTTGTTGAGTCCAGCAAATAATGTGAGAACTTGGTAGCTTCTCCCAAACAAATCGGGAGCAAACCTGTCGCCAAGGGGTCTAACGCTCCAGTATGGCCTGCTTTTTGGGCGCGATATAACCAACGCACTTTTTGCAAAGCCGCATTTGAACTTAAGCCTAATGGTTTATTTAATAGAAATACACCACTGATATGGCGACGAGAAATTTTTTGATTTTTTGTCGTCATTTTTACTGGAACACAAAGCTAGAAAAAAGTGCCGACATGTTAGCAAATTCGGCAAGATATTTTCACAATATTTAGGTGCCTTTTCACTTATTTTATGGCACATTAATGATCGAGTAAAAAAACAACAAATTAAAACTTAAGGAAGATATCTTTATGCAAGGGATGCAGAAGAAGGTATTGTGGTGCGTGCTCGGATTTTTTATCTTGGGCCTCATTGCATGTGTATATTGGCTAAGCCCAGAATCAAAAAATACATCGACTCAACTAAATCAGAACGAAGCTAAAAGCTTAGCATCTATTCCACCTATAAATCATTCATCGCTAAATGCAGATGCTTACCATAGTAAAAGTCAGCAAGATACCCAAGTTAACTGTCAGTTAAAAATTGATAGTTCCCAACATTTGGTCGTTAATAGTCAAACACGTGACTGCTTTGAATATTTTATTACCCAATATGGAGAAAATGATTTAGAACAAATCAAAAATCACTTTGGGAAATTTATTCAAGGACAATATTTAGAGCCAGCTCGTTCACAGATTATGGATTTATGGGCCCGTTACTTAAAATATCGTGAACAACTTGCTCAAATCCAAACACCTTCGTCAAAACAACAAGATAAAAATTATTTTCAAAAGATTTTTAATTCAATTCAAGATCTAAGAAAACGTTTCTTTTCAACTTCTGAAATTGAAGGGCTTTTCTCAACTGAAGATATTTATCAGAACTATACGCTAGATCGTATGCAAATACTTGAGGACTCTTCTTTAAGCGAAATTGAAAAGGCTCAAAAACTCAAAGAACGCTTTGAACAACTACCAGAAGACTGGCAACAAAATCTACAAGAGCTCTCTAAACTTGATGATTTACATACACTGACCAAAAAAATTAAAGCACGCAATGGTTCAGCAGAAGAACTTAGACAAATGCGTACGGCACTCGTTGGAGCTGAGGCAACTCAAAGACTAGAAAGATTAGATACACAACGTAGTGCTTGGCAGCAAAGGGTCACAAGTTACCTCGATGGTCGAGATGAAATTATTAAAAGTAACATGAGCGATAGTGCCAAAAACCAAGCGATTCAGCAGTTACGCCAACAACAATTTAACTCATCACAAGAACAATTAAGACTTCGAACTTTTGAAACGGTCCATGATCAGGGAGGTGAACTACCATTTAATTATTAAGCCTTTCCTTTTAGGGACTGGCTAAAAATTCACTAGCAGTAAGAAGCTGCTTTTCATACAAAATAAAAATAGTGAGTAAAAAATGAAAAGGAAGTTAATGTTTTTTTGCGCTGCGATGCTCTCAGGACTGAGTATTTCAGCGGCTCATGCCACAAATGCTGAACAAGTTAAAAACTCGTTCGTTTATTCATCTTACGCACAAACCAAATATCCAATGGTTTTTAACCATGGTATGGCAGGTTTTAACCGAGTTGGAACAGATACCCTTGGTCTCGATTACTGGTACCAGATCCTTCCGGACCTTGCTCGTAATGGAGGAAATGTCTGGGCCACAAGAGTATCACCATTTAACTCGACAGAAGTACGTGGAGAACAACTTGCCCAGCAAGTAGAAGAGATCATTGCGATTACTGGCAAACCTAAAGTTAACTTAATCGGTCATAGCCATGGGGGACCAACAATTCGCTATGTAGCCGGTATCATGCCAGAAAAAATTGCCTCACTCACCACGATTGGTGCACCTCATAAGGGTTCACCAATGGCAGATGTCATTCTGAATGTTGAGGGTACTCCTCTTTCAGGCATAGCAACGTTAGTAAACTGGTTCTCAGCAGCAATTACTTGGGCTGGAGGCTTAGATCCAACAAGCTATCCACACGACTCTTTGGCAGGCGCTCATAGCTTATCAACTCAAGGTTCAGCTCAATTTAATGCTCAATTTCCTATGGGTGTACCAACAACTTCTTGTGGTGAAGGGACATATCAAGAAAAAGGTATTTATATGTATTCTTTCTCAGGCAATAAAGCGCTGACCAATCCATTAGACCCATTTGATATTGCGCTTACCGGCAGTAGCTTAGTGATCAATCCATTCGGTGATAATGATGGACTTGTTTCCCGATGCAGTGCCAAATTTGGTAAAACAATTCGTGATGATTACAACTGGAATCATTTAGATGAAGTGAATCAAATACTTGGGATACGTTCTATTTTTGCTTCCGATCCTGTCTCGGTTTACCGTCAACATGCAAATCGTTTGAAACTTCAAGGACTATAGTCTTTAAACAAAAAATGCGCCAAAAGGCGCATTTTTTTACTCGCTATAAGCTTACGCTTTACGAGCTGGTAATTTTTCACGAATACGTGCAGCTTTACCAGACAAGTCACGAAGGTAGTAAAGTTTAGCACGACGAACGTCACCACGACGTTTCACTTCGATTTTAGCAACAACTGGTGAATGAGTTTGGAATACACGCTCAACACCAACACCGCTAGAAATTTTACGTACTGTGAACGCAGAGTTCAAACCACGGTTTTTCTTAGCGATTACAACACCTTCAAATGCTTGAAGACGTTCACGATCACCCTCTTTTACTTTTACTTGAACGATGACAGTGTCACCAGGAGCAAAAGCAGGGATATCAGATTTTAACTGTGCATTTTCAACAGCTTGAACTAAAGGATGTTTACCACTCATTGTGGGAATCTCCAATATGTGCGGAGTCAGAAGAGGTCTGAGGTTCCGCTGGGGATAGAGGCTAAAGCGCATATCAACCCGTTTATCTTTCCCTTTACGACATATGTCTATAAAGAGCCTTTAAATATACATAAAACTATTCATTAAATAGAATTATGCTTTAACTCGAAGCACTGCTTCTCGTCTGGTTGCAGAACTTTCGTTCTTGAGAATAACGATTAAGAATTACCGCCATTCTCTTGCGTATCTTTTAGCCATTTTTTTTGCTGCTTAGTTAACTCTACTTTTTCGACCAACTCCGGTCGGCGCTCTAGAGTTCGTTGATATCGCTGCAAAAAACGCCATTTTTCAATATTGCCATGATGTCCAGATTTTAATACCTCTGGCACATCTAGCCCTTCAAAATGGTCAGGCTTTGTATATTGTGGACAATCTAAAAGACCGTCAACAAAAGAATCTTGTACTGCTGATTGTTCATCTGACATTACATTCGGCAAACGGCGAATAATACTGTCAAGTAACACCATAGCGGGCAGTTCACCGCCAGATAAAACATAATCACCAATTGACCATTCCTGATCAACATAATGCTGGATCAAACGTTCATCTACCCCCTCATAACGTCCACACAGTACAATTAAGCCGTCATAATCAACAAACTGCTGTACTGCCTGTTCATTTAAGGTTTTGCCTTGTGGGGACATATACACCACAGGAACATGAGAATGTCCTGCTTGTGAGGCAAGCTGTTTAGCATGTGCAATTGCTTTCGCCAAAGGCTCGGCCATCATCACCATACCGGGGCCACCACCAAATGGACGTTCATCCACTCTTTTATAGTTTCCCTCAGCAAAATCACGAGGATTAATACAAGTGACTTGTACAATATCTCGTTTTGCCGCACGTCCGCTGATGCCGTAGGCTGTAATCGCCTCAAACATTTCAGGAAAAAGCGTAATGACTGCAAAAAACATTACAGACTCCTCTATTTTCCTGCTGTATTAACCCTAAAAGGATTAATAATCTACGCCCCAATTAACGTAAATACGACCAGCTTCAAGATCAACACGTTGTACTACATCTTTATGCCAAGGAATCATGCGCTCTTCTGAATCAATGCTATCTGGGGTAGCATGTACCACCATCACATCATTGGCTCCAGTTTCAAACAACTCATGAATTTTTCCTAAGTTTACTTCCTGTTCTTCTTCATCAAGACCTAACACGGTTAAGCCCTTTAAATCTGACCAGTAGTATTCATCTACATCTGCTTTTGGCAGTTGAGACTTAGCAATCCAGATATTAGCGCCAACCAAGCTTTCCGCCCCAGTGCGATCACTCACACCTTTCAACGCAACAACTAGGCCTTTGCCATGGGGTTTCCAACGTTTTACATCTATTGTTTGCCAACCTGCCTTGGTCTCAATGTACCAAGGCAGGTAGTCAAACATGTTGCTCATAGGTTCCGTATTTGAATACACCCAGAGCCACCCATTCAATCCATAAGCTGAACGTAACTGTCCAATCTGAATACGATCTTCGGGAACATTCTGTGTTGATGTCATGGGCTACCTACTACAAAAATTATGCAGTAGCTTTTTTAGCTTGAGCAGCTAAAGAAGCAACACGTTCAGAAGGTTGAGCACCTTGAGAAACCCAGTGAGCAAAACGGTCTGCATCTAAACGAAGTTTTTCTGCTTGACCTTGTGCAGTCGGGTTAAAGAAACCGATACGCTCGATGAAACGACCATCACGTGCATTGCGGCTGTCAGTCACAACGATTTGATAGAATGGACGTTTTTTTGCGCCGCCACGTGCTAAACGAATAACAACCATGATAAAAGCCTTATAATTCTTACGGATTATCCCTGCGCCGACCATCGGCAACACTTCAAACCCCTTTCATAGAGGGCGACATTCTACGTGATTTTCGTCCCGAAAGAAAGATTATTTTTGAGTTATCCGCAGTTTTGAATTTAAAATTACTGTAGCCAATTTGATGTGCCAGTTAAAGCACAATCAGTTGCACCTTTTGCCCAAAATTTTTGTCCTTGATCGTTAAGACAAATGATCCCATCACCAGCTTGAGAACTTGTAGCAATAGGTGTAGCAGTTAACACCCAGCTTGAATCAGTTATGCTGGCGAAAGCTAAGTTATATAAGGCTTGGCCTTGTTGAGGGCTGACACTAGAACCATAAATCGATGTAATCGTCGCATTCGATGGATAACGATTGTGAACTACTTTTTCTGATTCTAATGTTTGGGCAATATTCATCATTTCAGATTGAACAGCTGTACGATGCCCTTTTCGTAAATATTCTAAATACGAAGGCGTAGCTATAGCTGCTAAAATCGCAATTATTGCTACTACAATCATAAGCTCTATTAAGGTAAAACCATTCTTCATTGCCAGTTCTCACTATTTGTTTCACATGCACTGCAAGTGGCTGTTCCGCCACAGTCATTATCAACAGCCGTAGCTGTTAAACTTTGGCAACGCAAACCTGAATTCTTAGCAATAAAATTAAAGTTTCTTGAATCTGTAGTAGTCGCTTTAATGACCCATGTCTGCCCATTTGCAGCAGCATTCGTCAATAAATTTCCTCTCGTCGTATCGTCACTAATTTCAATCGTATAACCACCCCGCGGCAAAGTTACAGATGTGGTGGTAAATCCTCTATAGGTAAAGTTCTTGGATTTATGCCGTTCCAACTGTTCTGCCAATTTTAGAATTTCACCTTTAGCAGCAGAGGCCGTCGCTCTGCGGCTATAACTTTGATATGAAGGGATAGCAATCGAAGCAAAAATAGCGACAATCACGATGACAACCATGAGTTCAATCAAGGTAACACCGTGATTGAACCGCAGAATATAGTATTTATTCATCAGTCATCCCTTAGCGATAACGCTCATACCAGCGTACAGGAACTAAGTGACTTGTACACTGCCACTCACCCGTTCCATTCTCGTTTCCAGCCAATTGTAATTTGCCACAACTATTAGGAACTGGAGGTTGATCTATTTTAGGAACAAATGCTACGCCACGAATACCTGAGCCAATAACGTTTTCATTACATTCAGAAACTCCTACTGGGCAATTAGTACCAGTTCGTGTTCTGAATCCACTTCCATTCTCTTTATTTTGATCGATTGACCCATCAGAATTAAGACAGGCGCCAAATGGTAAACAGTAAGTCTGCTGGTCAGTTTCACCGACTACACGTGGCAAACATGGGTCTGCCGCCACAATACCTGTTCCCTGCGGATCATAAACAGGCACAATTAAAGTCCCGGTAATTGCCATAGGTTCTTCAAAAGCTTTAAGACCTCCTTTAATACGGAAACTATTATTAGCTTTCTCAGTACCATCGCTCATACTAGAAAGCGAGCGATACCAACCACCTTGTCCTGTCCCAGTGTTGGGAAAGAAAATCTGTGCTACTCGAGTTTCTGCAGATCGTAAAATTTGTGGATTTTTTCGAAGCGTCGATCGAGTAATATCTTTTGTTTCAAGTTGACTATCAGTCAAAGACATTAAATTCTTTTTAATAAAGTCTTTGTCGATAATTCCATACACATTATTTACAGGTCTTCCACTTAATGCCGTGCTAGGAGACATCCCCTCACGGCCTGTAAGCGGATAAACATCTAAAGGTGTACTACGGTCACCTGAAGCAATACCTACAGTAATAAAAGTGCGGATTCCATAATCGTGAATTGTCACTGTTGGCGGTTCATAAAAACGCGGCGCATTCCCAGCGGTATAGTCGTTCGAGGCATCATAAGTTGAGTCATTCGTTGCCAAATTGGCTAATCGCACAACTCGAATACCGAAACTGCTATAAGTTGAATTCGTTTTTGTCTGGTTATTATTAAGATCAATACGGAAAATTTGCCCGCCTAAATCACCGAAATATAAATGATCTACCAAACCATCAGCATCTCGATCCAAGGTACTAATGCGACTAACAATACTGTGCTTCATATTAGAGTTATCTATATTAGAGCCTGTATCACTAGTCCACCATAAGCGTTCCCCAGTTTTGGCATCAATAATATAGACAGCGTTTCCTTTTGCTTTTCCATTAGTAAAGCAAGAGTTGCTCAAAGTAATATTCGGGTTTTCATAACATTGGTCGTAGCCACCACCAACAATCATAACCCGTTTAATAACCCCGTTATAACGTATATTTGCAAGTACAGGTTTAGACCAACTCTGCCCCATACGACTATAATTAGTTTGATCTGCTCCTACTCTAAAGAGAAGCTTAGGTGAAGCAGGATTTAAGACATTTAAGCCATAATAACTGCTGCCCCCCATTCGCATGCCACCATAAATATTCATTTGCTTTGCAGTCACTTTTGATACAGCTGAGCTACCGCTTCCTGTGGTGCTAATACTATATGCAGGGTCAGATACCCAAGCTCCATCCATACCGTGAGCAGGAGCTGTAGCATCACTTTGACCAACAACTAAAGCTTTTGATGCAACTGGATCATTTAATATATCAGCGGGAACGAAAGCCATTTGTTCTACACCAGTTGAGGCATCCACAATATGCAGACCGCCTTCCATCGTTCCATAGAGAATGGATTGTTCACGCGCAGATGTTAAATTGCCATTTTCATCTAATGTTCCATTATAGGTGAGCTGTACCGGTAAAGAATGAATACTACCGCCCATCGATAAATATGGTTCATTCGATGTAACCAAAGATGAAGGTAATGTTGTTGCATTAATATCTGTTGAGTAACCTAGATAATTTAATATTTTTAATTTCAAGCTAACCGGGAAATCTTTTAAAATATCTTGCCCAGTTGATGCATCAAATTTTCCTAAAACATAACTTGCTGTATTAGCCACACTATCAAAAGGATTAGTTCCTTCTGGTGGAGCAGCTGGGATTCTTAGCAAATTAGTTCCAGAAGTCGATAGCTTTGTTAAGCTACCATCCGCTGCAACGACGGAAACATCAGTAAATAAGTTGCGGATTTTACTTTGTACTGCGTAATAATATTTTGTGATATTTCCTAGGCCATCCACCACTTCTGATTGTCCCGCAATTGGTAAAGGAACTTTTGCATATGAACCACCTAAAAAGACTTTACCCCCATCATTATAAATAGAGCTATTCCAATAGTCTTTTGTTCCAGTCCTAAAAGCCCCACTTGCATTGTAGACTAATCCACCAGTATTGGCCTCAAAAGCACCAGCATTTGTTCCCGATAAAACAACATGATATTTTTTTAAATTGCCACGCCAAGTTAAATAAGTATTTGCTGGATTTGGCTCAAAAGCACGTAAGTAACCATATTCCTGTAAGTTTTTAGGATTTAAAGCATCATAAGGAACAGAGATAACGCCTGTTGTTAAAGGTGCTAAAGGTGCAGCCCCCAAGTTATTAATAAATGCAATAACACTATCAGTAACACCTTGTGGTGTTTGCGTTGCAAAAAATCCTCCATTGCCATAACCAGGACTAGCAATTGCGTTTGTTCCTTGATTTGGCGAACAAGCATCATCACCTGCGCGATCTGTTTGAGTTCGAGATGTCAATTTACATGCATTAACAACATCACTAGACCCTAAACTTGTAAAGTCACTACCAAAACCGACAAAAGCAGTTTGTATGGGTACATTGACAGGATTCATCGCATTAGCAGCTATGCTTTGGATTACACCACCATTGAAAAGTCTTTTCGCATAGTTACTCATACAATGCCAATCGTTAGTACTACTTAGTGCACCTGATGCAGCGCAATCAAAACTCGTACTACTCAGACTAGCATTCATAACAGAATTAAGGGTCGAATCAGTCTTATTGGTCGGCTCTCCATCAGACAGAATGTAAACTCCTTGACCATCACAACTTACTCGATCAGCCGCCGCTGGCAGTGGTGAGGCGTAACTAAGTAAATCTGCTTTTTTAGAGTCGGAAATAGAACTGCTAAAACCACTATAGGAGTTAGCCCCTAGTTGCATTTCCTGCTTGTAATAAATAGTATTGTTTCCGTTAGTATAATAACCATCTTGAGCAAGGTTAGATGGAGCCGCTCCCCCTAAAGAAACCCAACCATTCGAACGACAAGTCTGTATTTCATTACTAAAATCTGTAGCATTCAGGCTATCACATCTATAGTAGGTAGTTATAATAGGACCATATACTGGTATAGCTTCGGTACTATTCCCTCGATATGGTTGAGATCTCCAAGATTCATATCTTTCATAGCAAAGCGGCGGTGCTACATTGGTTCTCAAATAAGGATAACTGTTAGGACATTGATAACTACTTATAGTTCTTGTTTCTTCCTTTCTATAAACATCAACTGCAATTTGTACAGGTGCGTTAGTCGTTGTTCCCATTAAGTACGCAGCTGCTTCAGCATATGCAGCTGCTGTAGGTGTTCCTCCACTTGCAGTCAGCCCCATTACTGCTGTACGTATAGCATTCCTTTGTGTTGAATTAGTAGCGCCAAGAGTAGCGGCAGGTACTAAAATCTTTCCTGCATTTCCTGACCCATTGACGGAATAATGTCCCAATCCCACTCGAACATTTGTTAGGTTGGGGTTATTACTATCCAAAAAAGCAAACATACCATCCTTTAGCCTTGATATTCGATCATAGCATTTCAAGGAATCTGTTCGAGCGCTATAACTACCATCAGCATTTTTATTAGGATTGTAACACTTGTCCTTTAATCTTTGATAATTCGACGAAGTTGAAGTCGAATAAGCCACCGAGCAGTACGTTCTGGAATATGTATACGACCCGCTCCCTCCACTATCAGTTTGCACAGTTGTACGATCTGAACACACTCCATAATCTGCATTAATTGAATTACTACTACTATTTACCCCCATTGAACCGGAGGTATCCAACATCATCACAATGGTTTTTTTACCCGCTGTAGGTGAAGCATAAATTTGTAAATCACTCGCCTGCACCACGGAGCTTGTCATTAGCCATGTAAAAGCAACCGAACTCGAACAGATGGCATACCATAAATTATTTGGCTTAAAATTCTTCAATTTTAGTTTCACGATATTCCCCGTTATGAACCTGGTGCCGTAATTTGAGTGAGTTTATTGGTATAGTTAAATTCTTGAACTTGAGTACTAAAAGGCACGTTATGATTTGCCAAACACTCCGCCAATGTTTGTTTAGCCGTTAATGCGGTATCAAAATTGTCGCTAATTTTTGCCGAACTTGTGCTTAAGCAATCGCTTTGTAAAGTCTCAATAGAAGTAGAAGCATAGGCTGGCAAAAAAGCAGTTGTAATCACTCGAATACGTTGCGTAGACAACATGCTTTTAGGTAGTTGCGTACCTTCCGAGGTGTTTGTTCCTCGTGGTAAATTTAAACCTGGAATATCGTTAGCAGCATCTGTTGGAACACTTACAGCAACTTGGGTAACCACTGCTTGACGATTACTTCCATAATCACTTGTTAAATCGCAGAAACCCGCCACTCCGCCATCTTCGACAACCGCATTATTGGCACTTCCTGCTCGAAGTAAACTTGCGCCTCTGGTCTGAGCAAAATTTGTTGATGTAGAAACAGGCTTATAACAAAAATTGTATTCTGCACCTGGGTTACTTTCGTGCTCTTTAAGCGCGGCACCAATCACATTAGTAATATTAGTTAGGGTGGTAGGATTCATCTGCACAATGAGTTCTAAAGGAGTGTCAGATGACTGAAAATTTAATTGGCTAACTTGGCTATTGGTAGCAACTTTTAAAGAAACAATAGCCACTCTTATTGCTAAAACCCCTACAGAAATAACAATCAATAAAATAATCAGTACAACAATAAGGGTTGCCCCTTTTTCTTTAGACCTACTTTTATGAATTAAATGGGTCATAGACTTTCCCCCATCGCATTGCGTAGAGCAATTGTTAAGTTATAAGTGCGGCGTAAGAATCGAGTTGTATTATCAGAAGCATGGACGGTTTGATCTAACATAAAAAAAGATTGCGCAGGATCTATTGCTTTGTTTTGGGCATTATTAGTAGAGCGCGCTAATACAGATATTTGTATTGAAAGAATTCGTGGCGGCATCACAGATGGTGTGGCATCTCGGGCAGCCTGTGCAGCAGCGCGATATTGGGGAATGGTATAATAAGCAAAATTGCCAGCCACATTTTTTGCACCAAACAGCACATGGAAATGGTCAATACGCGGCAATACAATTTGACCAGCGTCGCCCAACCCAGCAATAGTGGTCGGTTGAGCTGTGGCTACAGCCGAGGGAGTATTTGCATCACATGCAAGTGCATAATCTTGCTGGGAACTACCATTACTATCCAGACGTAAAAAATAACGCTCTACAATTAAATCTCCCGCAAGTACATTCACACCTTCACAATTGGTCATATTCGTAGGAGCAATAAATTGAATAGTCAATTGATCACTTTGCACAGCAGCATTTGAACTATTCTGTATATTTGATAAGCCTTTCCAGTGATTACTCACAGTACTTACCGTATCGCCTGCACCACGACTTAATAATGTGTCAGCAATATAAGTATTTGTTCCAACATTAGGGACAAAATTGACACTGTTATTATTGGTTGCTGTTGAACCAGTTAATACAACACCACCCCAAGGTGTGGTATCAGTTAATATTGGGTTGGTTACATTTCCATAATTTAGAAGCCGTATATCACGGGCAATATATTCCAAGCCAAAAATACCGCTATCTTGTATTTCAGCATTTGCTTTTTGTAGACGACTTGATAGAAGTCCACCAATAAATAATTGAGTTGCCGCAGCTACCAAAATTAGGCCTAAAGCCAATGCAACCATAAGCTCAATTAATGTAAAGCCTTGCTGCTTCCGCAATAGAAATGAGTGAGCCATTAATATGCCTCCATCATTAAACAATTTGAATTATTGGCATAAACACCATCTGTACTCATACAGCTCGACACATCCGCACTAGTGACTCCTTCATTTGTTGTAATTACTGGAGAGGTTTTCCCCCAAAAAACAAAAAGACATTGCCTCTGCTGGGCCATCGTGCTTGTAACCCCTGGGCAATTTGTCATTGTTATTTTCATGCCAAGTTGATCAGCATTTCTTGCTGCTTGATATGCATCAAATTGAGCAAGTTGAGAAGGTGTACAAGCTGAATTGAAACAGGAAGTCGGAGCTGCGGTAGTAGATGAATAATTACTATAACTACGGACAAATACAGGATATTGACTAGCTTGAGAACTATTTACGCGAATGTTTTCTGCTAATCCCCTCATAATCATCATGGCTTGAGATTTGCTTAATGCCTCTGAAGATGCATCCATAGCCCGAACTTGCAAGGCAACATATCCTAAAACCCCTATCGCAAGTAAAATTAAGGCAACCAACACTTCTAATAAACCCACCCCAACTTGAGCTTTCCGTTTAGAGCCCCGCATTAACATGTCTCCTCAGCTTTAAAAATCAATGTGCCAAGCTTCGTTAAAATAAGAATTTTCTTTTTATTTATTTTTGAATTACAAATAGATAAAAGTGTATCTTGGGTAATATTAGTTACCACTCCATTTGCATTAAAAGTTAAAGTCCTCGCTGTTAATGAACTTTGCGTACCATTAGCAGCGATATTTTTGAGCTCAAGAGTGTTATAGGAAGCAGCCTTCCAATTGAAAGAGGTTGGTGTATTTGAGGCTGTTGAATTCAGATTGATAGAAACTTCCTGTCGACCAAGTATGGCTTGGGTCTTTGCTTCCGACAAAATATTGATTAGGTCTCGTTGATTTTCATCTAGTCGTTTGCTTTCTAATAAATTCGACATAGATGGCGCGGCCATCATCGCGATAATAGCCATGACCGCAATCGTCACCATAAGCTCAACCAAGGTGAATCCGTCTTGCGGAATAATTCCCCTCATCCCTATTACCCCAAATAAACTTTAAAATTTTTTATTTATTATTTAAATTTTACTTCTTATGTTTACAAAACAAATACAAAGCAGATAAAGGGTATAAAAAAACAGATAACTGTCATATCAACAATTATCTGCTTAACTATTTCAAAATCAGTATGTTAAATACATCACACTTTACGCTTGAGTCACATGAATACGTAATTCTTTAGGAAGGCTAAAAGTGATATTTTCTTCACGCCCCTCTAATTCTTTCGGTGCTTGAGCACCCCAATCTTGTAAACGTTGAATGACTTGTTTAATCAAGATTTCTGGCGCAGAGGCACCAGCGGTAACACCAATCTTGCAAGTCTCATTAAACCATGACTGCTCCAACTGATCAGCATTATCTACAAGGTAAGCAGCTTTGCCCATACGCTCTGCAAGTTCACGCAATCGATTTGAATTTGATGAGTTAGGTGACCCAACAACCAATACCACATCACACTTCTCAGCTAAATCACGCACAGCATCTTGTCTGTTTTGAGTTGCGTAGCAAATGTCATCTTTACGAGGGCCTTGAATATGCGGAAATTTTGCACGCAAAGCATCAATCACTTTAGCTGTATCATCAATAGATAGTGTTGTTTGAGTCACAAATGCAAGTTTTTCAGGATGTCGGACGGTAAGTGCAGCAACATCTTCTTCATCTTCAACCAGATAAATATCACCGCCTTTTAATTTGTCATATTGCCCCATTGTGCCTTCAACTTCCGGGTGCCCTTCATGACCAATTAAAATAGCTTCAGTACCTTCACGCGCATATTTAGTGACTTCAATATGAACTTTTGTCACTAAAGGACAAGTCGCATCGAAAACTTTTAAACCTCGGCGTTCAGCTTCTTGTTGAACTGCTTTTGAAACACCGTGCGCACTAAAAATTACAATTGAATCATCTGGAACCTGATCTAACTCATCAACAAAAACGGCCCCTCTTTGACGTAGGTCGTCAACCACAAATTTATTGTGTACAACTTCATGACGTACATAAATAGGAGGATTAAAACATTCCAAAGCCCGATTGACGATTGCTATGGCTCGATCAACACCGGCACAAAAACCACGCGGATTAGCTAACACAATTTCCATAACAGCCTCAAAATTAATAAAACAGGGGAATTTCTCTTGAATATTTGCAATTAAAACTATTCAGTTTAAACGCACGGTACACTACAATAGCGAAGATATTTTATCATATCAGGAAAAATATCATGTCGGGTCTATTGTTTGTCGTTTCTGCTGCATCAGGAACAGGCAAAACATCTTTGGTGAAAGCCCTGCTTGACCGTGTAAGCAATTTACATGTTTCAGTCTCGCATACTACCCGAGGTCAACGTCCCGGTGAGTTAGATGGTGTTCACTATCACTTCACTACAAAAGATGAATTTCTAGACCAAGTCAACCATGATGGATTTATCGAATACGCTGAAGTATTTGGTAACTACTATGGCACTTCTCAAGCTACGGTAAAACAACAGCTAGCTCAAGGACACGATGTCTTACTTGAAATTGATTGGCAAGGTGCAGAACAAGTACGCAAACTTTTCCCTGAATCGAAGCAAATTTTCATTTTACCACCAACTCAATTTGATTTACGTCAGCGTTTATCTAACCGTGGCACGGACTCAGTTGAAGTCATTGAGCATCGTTTAAGCTGTGCAGTAGAAGATATGCAGCACTACACGAACTTTGATTACATCATTATCAATGATGATTTTAATAAAGCCCTACATGAGCTTGAAGCTGTGATTACAGCGAACCGTTTAGTGCTATCTCAGCAAGCAAAACGTCATCAAATATTAATCCATGACTTGATTACTCCTCAACCAAAACAGGAATAACTTGAGTCTAGATCGAAAGCCTTTTATACTATTTAGTCTGTTTAAATTCACCATTCCAAAACGAGAACTTTTATGGCACGCGTCACCGTTGAAGATTGTTTAGATCATGTAGACAACCGTTTTGAGCTTGTGCTCGTTGCAAGTAAACGTGCTCGTCAATTGGCACGTCAAGGCATGGAGCCAACTGTAGAATGGGATAACGACAAACCGACTGTAGTTTCTTTGCGCGAAATCGCGGCAGGGCACGTTACGAAAGAAATTCTTAAACAACGTGAGCAAGATTACCAAACGTCTAGTCTTGATCTTGCCCTTTCTACAAACAGCTTGAATTTAGAAGGTTTTTCTTTCTAATTCATTCTGTTTCATAAAAAAACCATCGTTTTTCTGCGATGGTTTTTTATTTGGCTTTCGGCCATATTCAAACGTATTGGGGAAAGCAATTATTTTTATTGAAAAAAAAATACACTTTTTCAAATGAAAAAATTGACAAGTTCCGCAATATGCTTTTCATTAAGAAGCAGATAGATTTAGTTTTTCAGCAATAGGAAAAAGGGTGATTTATGCCAGGCGAAGAGGTCAGCCAAGCCAAGCAACAGCTCAAATTAATTATCGACCCTTACTTATCGGTAAGCGAAGTCGAAAAAGTGCTTGCTGCCTGCGATTTTGCCGATCTAGCACATACTGGCATTACACGTAAAAGTGGCGAACCCTATATTCTGCATCCGATTGCTGTAAGCTGCATTCTTGCAAACATGCGTTTAGATGCTGAAACCTTAATGGCAGCACTTTTACATGATGTTATTGAAGATACTCAATATACAAAAGAAGATATTATTGAGAAGTTTGGTCTAACAGTTGCAGAATTAGTAGATGGCGTAACCAAACTTAGCCAATCAAGCGATAAAGAATATAATAAAGCAGCTTCATTCCGAAAAATCTTGCAGGCGACCTTACAAGATCCACGTGTCATCATTATTAAATTAGCAGATCGCTATCATAATATGACAACCCTAGGTGCTCTACGTCCAGATAAACGTGCCCGCATTGCTCAAGAAACTTTTGATATATTTGTACCGATGGCAAGATTAGTCGGCATGAATGAAATGGGCGATAATCTTGAAAACTTATGTTATCAAAACCTTGATCTAGATATGTTTGATAACGTTCAAAATGCGCTGCTTCAAACAAAACCAGAACGATGTAAATATCAAAGTATTTGGGAACAAAACCTCGCTGAACTTCTGCATAATTATCATATTCAAGGCCGTATTAAAAAGAAAAATAACAATATCGAATTATTACGCCATTTCGTTAAAAACGAGATGGATCTCCAAGAGCTTACCCATAGTCATGCTTTTGAAATTGTTTTACAGTCTATTGCCGACTGTGACCGCTTGGTAGAAGCATTAAGAGAAAACTTTCAGGTTATCCAGTATCAGGACCATATTCGTCGCCCATTACCCGGCGGTAACCAGTCTTTACTGATTAAACTTAAAGGCGAAAAAACGACGCTATCTCTTACTATTCAAACCGAGTTGATGCGTAAAGCTGCTCGTTTTGGGGTCGTGTTAGGCGAAAATGCGCCGCAAACTTGTCGCTCTGCCATTCAGGCTTCAATGCAAAACTTAAATACATTGATTGATGGCGAATGTGCTAAAACAACTTTCAATGATTTACTTGATTACCTACACCAAGAAAAAATCTGGGTATATACGCCGCATGGTCAACTGCATGAACTACCACAAGGCGCTACCGTAGTAGATTTTGCTTATTCAGCAAGTTTATTTTTAGGTAACCATGCTGTTGGTGCAAAAGTTGATGGTGAGATTAAACCACTCTCTACACCATTAGTTAGCGGTCAGGTTATCGAGATTATTACAGATGTTTTAGCAACACCAAACCCAGACTGGCTAAGTTTTATTAATACGCAGAAAGCTCGTCGTGCTTTACAGCATGTGCTTAAAGATCAAGATATCGAAGAACAACGTCTAGTTGGAGCACAAGCCCTTTCTCGTGCACTGAAACTCTTTAATCGTTCAATCAATGATCTTTCTGAAGCCGACTGGCTAGATCTATTGCAATGGCGTCATATCGATAATAAGAATACATTGTTTGAACAAATTGCGGTTGGTGATTTATTACCTCAACTTGTAGCAAATCACCTGTTTGCGCATGATAAACACCCACAAGTAGAAAACTCAGATCGACTTATTCAAAGCACTGAAGGAGTCGACGTTAAATATGCACACTGCTGCAATCCAATTTTAGGCGATCCAATTCAAGGACACTTAACACGTCGTGGATTAATTGTGCATCGCATCCGCTGTCATAACTTACTACATGAACAACATCTACACCCTGAAAATATCATGCCGCTTCAATGGAAAGCAGATGATGTAGATGATGTCCGTTTTACAGCCTACCTTGCTATTTACATGGCGATGAATGATGAACAAGTATCAGACCTGATCTATCAATGTCGTAAAAATAATGCTGGGGTAGAGATGGTTCACTCAAATGAGCAAAGAACTTTTGTGAATATTGTAGTGAATAACCGTAAGCACATTGCAAAAGTCATTCGTGATTTACGCATGCACTATGGTTTCCCACGTATTGAACGTTTAGATGCCCCTGCTCCACAAATGGAAATTTCAAAAGTAAGCTAAGTCTTTATAGAGACTATTGGCTATAAATTTTTGTTTCCTTAACAAAATCAAACTTTCCAAACTCACTTAATCAATTAAATCGATGATACTTTTGTCCAAAGCTATCATCGATTATGATGGAAATAGATTTAATCAAGGAGAACCAAATGTCCCGCCAAGTCATTCATACTGAAAATGCCCCTGCTGCTATCGGCACCTACTCTCAAGCTATTTTAGTAGATAATACGCTATATCTTTCAGGGCAAATTGGTTTAGACCCATACAGTATGGAACTTGTAGAAGGTATTGAAGCTCAAATTCGCCGTGTATTTGATAATTTAAAAGCAGTTTGTGAAGCTGCTGGTGGTTCACTTGCAGATATTGCTAAACTCAATATTTTTTTAACTGACCTATCAAATTTCCAACTTGTAAACCAAATCATGGGTGAATATTTTGCTCAACCCTACCCTGCACGTGCAGCTCTTGGTGTAGCAAGCTTACCAAAAGGTGCATTAGTTGAAATGGATGGAATTGTAATTATTAATCAATAAGATATAAAAAATCAAAATATCTAGCTCTAAATATTTGGTTTTAAAAATATGAACCACCTTGGTGTAAAAATCTAATTTCTTCTTAGATTTCCGCTTAG
>NZ_JABVBF010000119.1 GCF_013344765.1 Acinetobacter lactucae | reverse complement strand
AATATGAATAATTATAATGTTTATAAAAGCTTTTATTCCGTACAAAAAGCAATCTATAAGTTATGAAAAATAAACAACTTAAATCAGATTTATCCATTTCCTTTTCATATATTTCTTGGTATGTTCAAAGACACAATAACAAGATGGAAGAAAGTGCACATGATGCTATATGGATATCATTTCTCGACAATAGAACATAACTGGGAAGACCTTAAGCCCTTAAATGAGTTTCTGCAAACATTCGCAGATGATGATGGTGACGTTTCGACAAGCGATAAAGAATCTCTTAAAGAAATCATAGCGAAATCTGATACTGCTTTGGCTCTAGCAAGAGAAATGGGTTGGGATGGCAGTTATACAGGTTGTCCTTATCTATTCTGGTTACCAAATAAAAATAGCCAATCTTTTGAATATGGCTTTGTATTTAAACAGACCTCAGATAATACAACTTTTGTGATTTCACCGATTGAATTGAACTATTTAGCCGAAGATTCTGAGGTACAAACATTAAGTAAAAATATTGAATAAGTGATATAGGTTATTGATTCAAATTTGAGATCAATAACCTTATCTTAATTTTAGTCGGTTAGTCAAACATACTTAACTGTGGTGTAGGTTTTATAATTTTCTCTTTGGGGACATGAGAGCACTCAAACTCTTCAACTGGAAAACCCTCAATAAAACTGGAAATATCAGGCGTTTCTAAGCTTAACCATTCATCTAAACGATCATGTGCAATCACAATAACTGATCGTTTAACATCGCCTGGCTCGTGAAAATCTTTCATCATAGGATGGTCGATGGCATCCATGGTCAGCATGCTTGCAGAACGAATAACGGTTTCATTTATTTTACAAATTTCATAGATCGCTGCAATGAAAAAAGCTTGCCCATCTTTACGGCGTACACCCCACCGCTCGGGTTTATCATTTATATATTTACTTTCATAAAACTCGGTCACTGGAACTACCCCAAACTTACATTTAAGGGCAGCTTCTTGAAAACTCGTTTTTTGGAAAATAGTCTCATGACGGGCATTGTAGGTATGTTTTGCTATGTTGGTGTCTTCAGCCCACTTTGGAACCAAGCCAAACATGACTTCACGCCATTCAAGACCTTGTGGTGATTTGAATAATAGTGGCATTGTTCCCGCAGGATAAACCTCTTCGGCATAGCTAAAGCCAACCACAGGCAACTGAAGTTGCTGTAATTGAGCAAGCGTTAAAGGTTTAAAGTTGGCACACATAGCAAGAATAAAATACTCTATCTTTACTTCTGTTATTTTATAAGCATTTAGACAATAAACCAAATAAAAAGGCACTCGAAAGTGCCTTTAACGACATAACTTTACGCTCAAGAAATATGCTGAATTCCTTGAGGAATAGCTTGTAATAACCGTTTAGTATAATCGTGTTGAGGATGCGCATAGAGTTCATCTGAGTTAGCAATTTCAACAACCTCGCCATGATTCATGACCATGACCTGATCAGAGATATATTTCACAACCGATAAGTCATGTGAAATAAAGATATAACTCAGCCCAAACTCATCTTGTAAGTCTTGCAATAAATTAAGTACTTGTGCCTGAACTGAAACATCCAAGGCCGAAACGGATTCATCACAAATCAAAATTTCAGGCTTGAGCGTTAAACAGCGTGCAATCGCAATACGTTGACGTTGCCCACCTGAAAACTCATGCGGGTATCGATAATAAGCTTGTTCAGGTAAATTCACTCTATCAAGTAAACCAAGCGCAATTTGTTTTCGCTCAGCATCATCTTTACCAATGTTATGAATTTGCATAGGCTCTAATAATATTTGCCCAATGGTAAAACGTGGATTAAGAGAAGCATATGGGTTTTGAAAAATGATCTGTATCTTTCGTTGATATTTAGCAAACTCTTTTTCAGTTAATGAAAGAATATCTTTACCTTCGATGAAAGCCTGCCCACCAGATGCCTGGTGTAAACGCATGAGCAACAACCCAACGGTCGTTTTACCTGAGCCAGACTCTCCGACTAAACCTAAAGTTTTTCCCTTTGCAAGCTTAAAGGAAACTCCTTTTACGGCCTGAAACTCTTCTTTGCCAAATAGACCTTTACGGCTATAAAAGCTTTTTTTCAGGTCTTTTACTTCTAAGATGATTTTCTCATCACCATCTAAACCCCGTTTACGCTGCGGTATTTCTGAAACATCAAAACTTTGTTCGACCAATACATCGTCTTCTTGACGCATAAAATCGCTGGTCACAGGCAAACGATAAGGTCGTTGTGACATTTGCGGGCGGCAATAGAGCAAAGCTCTCGTATATACATCTTTTGGCTGTTCAAGGACCTGTTCAGAAGCACCTTGTTCTCTAATTTCGCCATGACGCATCACAATGACTTTATCTGCAATTTCACCCACCAATGCCAAATCATGGGTAATAAAAAGCATCGACATTTGACGGCGCTTACGTAATGACTCGAGTAAATCAATAATCTGTTTTTGAATCGTAACATCAAGTGCTGTAGTCGGTTCATCGGCAATGAGCAGTTTAGGCTCACATGCAATCGCCATAGCAATCATGACACGTTGCTGCTGACCACCTGAAAGTTGATTTGGATAAGCATCAATTTTAGTTTCAGGTGAAGGTATACCTACTTCTTTAAGCAACTCTAAAACGCGTTGTCGGGCTTGTTTACGGTTCAATCCCATATGCAAACACAACACTTCCGCAATTTGATTGCCAACCGTAAAAACAGGATTTAATGATGACATAGGCTCCTGAAAAATCATGGCAATATCTTTGCCACAAATTTTACGCATCTCTGTACGAGATAAGCTGAGCAAGTCTTTTCCTTCAAATATAATTTTACTTTGCTCATCGATTTTACTCTGACCTACAGGTAGTAATCCCATAGTTGCCAAAGAAGTAACCGATTTGCCGCTACCCGACTCACCTACTAAAGCAACCGTTGTGTTTTCTGGAATATCAAAGCTAATTCCCTTTACAGTTTCAATATATTGCTTATCTTCACCTTTAAAACTTACTCGTAAATTTTTAACATGCAGCAATGGCGCATTTTGATTTTCTTGTTCGATCATTTTGGTCTTCCTCTTATTTTAGTTTTGGATCTAATGCATCACGAAGTGCATCAGTAAACATTGAAAATGCCGTTACCAAAACAGCCATTGCGACAGAAGCTGCGACAAGCTGCCACCACTTACCTAAAAGAAGTTCACTTTGTGCTTCATTTAACATGCTTCCCCAAGACACTACGCCTACTGGCACACCAAAACCTAAGAAACTCAAGATGACCTCAGATTTAATAAAAGAAACCACCAGAATTGACATCTGGACTAAAGCAATATGGCTGACATTAGGAAAAATATGAACGAACATACGGCGGAAGTGTCCAACGCCAATTGCTTTGGCAGCAAGAACGTACTCACGTGCAGTATGTTTCATATATTCGGCACGAACTAAACGGTAAACACCTGTCCAACCCGTTAAACCTAAAATCAGAACAATAGATAAAATGCCTTTTTGTTGAAGTACGGCAGCAATAGCGAGAACTAATAATAAATATGGAATTGAGGTAAAAATGTTATAAAACCAGTTGAGAATATCATCGACCCAACCACCGAAATATCCAGAAATTGCACCTAAAAGTGTACCGATACCTACCGCAAGTAAAGCAGATATCACCCCAACAATGATTGAGGTTTCAGCACCTTTAATGGTCTTTTTAAAGACGTCTTGTCCCCATTTATCAGCTCCAAATACAAGGGTGCTTTTAAGTTCACTTTGCTGATCAAGTAAATGTCCTCCAAGTTGCTGATCAATGGCCTTCATATCATCAGCTAATGGGTCCACTACACCATAATAATCAATCGCGCTTCCAGAACTCTTTTCTTGTTTAATTTCAGCCTTAAGTTGGTGAATTACATCTTTTAAAGGATCGACAGGATTTTCTGGTAATTCCTCATCTACAGCAGCCGTATTTTTCAAAGCTTCAGTTGTCTTGTCTGCCCCTATAAATGTAGGTGGAGCGTAACTTACAGCAACTTCTTTATTCCAGTCAGATGCAATCACACCAGTCATTGATAGAAGCAAGATAATAAAATAAAGCAATACAATCACTAGCGATGACATCGCGATCTTGTCGGCCCGAAGACGACGCATGGCAAGTTTCCACAGGCCAGATGAATGAGCTTCGGCTTTTGTTTGTTGTTTTCTTTTTGATAAAACGCTCAGCATAGCCCACCTATTTCAACTGTACACGTGGATCGACCACTTTGTAGACCAAATCGGCAATCAGGTTAAAAATCATGGTTGCAGCTGCAATGTAAACTGTAATTGCTTTAATTACAGGAAAATCACTTCGCTCAACTGCAATAATCACCTCTCGACCAATACCGGGAATACCAAAAAAACGTTCAATTAAAAATGCGCCTATAAGCAATGCAGGTAAAGTTGACATCACATCGGTAATAATAGGAATTGAAGCATTACGCAGTACATGTACCCCTAAAATTCGACTTTCACCTACACCTTTGGCGCGTGCTGTTCGAACATAATCCTGATTAATTTCATCAAGCACAAAGCTACGATATAAACGTAAAGTCGGTGCAATACTCACCACCAGCATGATTAGAATCGGCAGTAAGGCAAACTTAAATAAATTATCAGTAAAGCTATCGCTCCAGCCTTGTACAGGGAACCAACTTAACTGATAAGCCAGAACATATTGAAAAACAATAATGTAAACTAAAATACTAATCGACATGCCGATAGTACATAGCATCATAACCATACGGTCAGTTAGAGAGCCTCGTACCGCGGCAACAGCTAATGCCAAGATAATTGAAATAACAGTCTGTAAAATAGTCAGTGGAATTAGAAGCGTGAGCGACGGTCCTAATCGAGTTAAAATAATTTGAGAAACAGGTTCACCAGTACTCCAGCTCGCACCATAATCAAAAGTCAGTATTTGTTTAATGAAAATCCAGAGCTGAACGTAATAAGGCTGATCGACACCGAGCTGCTTACGAATGTTTTCAATCTGCTCAGGATTAGACATCTTGCCCGCTAAAATATAAGCAGGATCGCCACCTACCCAGTTAAAAAGAATAAAAATAAGTAAGACTACCCCCAACATGGTTGGAATCATCTGCCATAAACGCCGAATAACATATGCCAGCATAGTGATAATTCCTTATTTAACCCGTTGTCCGGTAATTTCGTTAAAGAATGCTTTATTGTCAGGATCACGGCCAAGGAAATCTTTAACTAATTCAGCTGCTGGTTTTTGGCTACCTTGCGATAAGATCGTTTGACGGTAACGTTGCCCTACTTGTGGGTTATTAAGATTGTCACCATACGCAGAAAGCATGTCTAAAGCTAAAACCTCAGACCACATATAGCCGTAATAACCTGCTTGATAACCACCCATCAAATGCCCAAACTGCCCCGGGAATTCAGTTGTTGGCACATATCCTAAGGCTGTAGCTGCTTCCATTTTTTGCCAATTTTCTAAAGGTTTCACTTTTAAAGCATCAGCAGTGTGCAGTGACATGTCATATTGTGCATAAAGGGTCTGACGCGCATAACGTAAGCCACGACCATAGTTATGTACTGCTTTTAATCGGGCAATTAACTCATCGTCAACACGTGGACATGCTGGATCACAATAATCAGCCACTTTAGATAAAGTCTCTTTATGGCGCGCCCACTCTTCATACATTTGAGACGGCGCTTCTACAAAATCACGCTCTACGGATGTTCCCGACTGACTGGCATAACGTGTATTTGATAAAATGCCATGTAAAGCATGACCAAACTCATGAACAAAAGTTTCAAGCTCGTCACTGTTTAAACCTTTACGGTTAAAATTGGTGACCAAAGCTGAAACGGGTAATCGATTGGTTAAAGTGCTGCCACCGTATACTCCCCAAACCGCGGCATGACCATATTTCCCTTCACGAGGAAATTTATCCATATATAAGCCGCCAAGAAGCTTTCCTGTTTTTTTATCAACTACATCGTAATATTCAACTTCATCCTGCCATGCTTTAGCTTTGACAGGTTTAAAATCAATACCATAAAGGTCAGATGAAATGGCAAACAACCATTTTTGAGCAGCTAAAGTCGGAAAATAATCACGAAGCTTTTCCTGATCAATCTGATATTTACTCTTACGGAGCTTTTCGCTCCAGTAAGCTTCACTCCAACGTGTGATCTCGGTTTTTTCTAATGGTGTTTTTAAAGTTTGTGCTTTAAATGCACGAAGTTCTTCTACTTCTTTGCGTTCAAGTGGTGCTACTGTTTTTTGGACTTCTGCCAAAAACTGATTTACAGCTTCGGGCGTTTTTGCCATACGGTCTTTTAAAACCCAATCTGCATAACTTGCTTTTCCAAATAACTGAGCAAGCTCATAACGCAAATCAATTGCTTGTTTGAGTAGTTTTAAATTTTGCTCAGTACCACGTCGAGTAAAGGCAATTTGATATCTTTTTCGGGCATCATCATTATCTGCAAGCTCCATAAATGGACGATATTCTGGATATTCAAAACCTAATAAATAATTACCTTTAGCATTTTTCTTTAATGCTGAAATATAACTTTGAGGCACCCCCTTCATTTCTTCAGGAGTAAACTCAAGTTTCTCCGGATTATCACGGACATTACGCGCATATTCTTGTTCTAGTTTGGTCAACTCATCCAGAATAGCTTTCATTCTTGCACGCTTTACTGGCTCAAGTTGAACACCTGTGTCTTCAAACTGATCTAGAATATCTTGACGATATTTTTGGTCTATCGGATCAGTAGCTTTTGTATTCTTAATGACGTTATATAATTTTGAATTTTGAAATATATCAGTATGAAACTGATTAATTTTGATTTCACACTCTTCTGATGCCTTACGTAACTTTGCATCTGGATCGACGTTACTATATAAACTTATCGGGCCTGAAAAATCTTCAAAATGCGCAAAAATTTTATCCCATTTTGCCAAAACTGGAGCAGCTGCTGCATTGGTTTTAACAGGTGTTTTTTCAAAAATTGAAATCTCTTGTTGAATCTTTTTTATATTTGCATCACACCATGCTGGAAGTTGTTGTGCTTTAAGTAATGGCAAAGTAGGACGTGTTGTCTCTGCCGTTGCAAATTGACTTATACTCATGGCCAACATACATAAAGTTGACATTTTCAGTGCATTATTTTTCATCGTATCTCCAATTTTTTCATTTAATGATTAGATTTAGTATTTGTATCAATATCGAAGTACATCCATTCAGCATGTAAAATCGGATGCTTCTTATATCCAATGATTCTTGGTTGAGCCAGCATATTTCTATAACGTGCATACAACACTTGCACTGGCATATACACTTCTAACAAACGTGTCATTTTTCGATAAATCACGTCTCGTTCTGGGCCTGGCTTAACCTGTTGAGACTGTCGGTATAATTGATCAAACTCTGGTATTGAACCGCAAGACCAGTTGGTCATATGAGTATTGGGGCCATAAAAATTCTGCATAAAATTATCCCCATCCGGATAATCGGCGATCCATGCAGAAGAACCAAACATCCCGTCACACTGTTTTTGTGCCCGAATGAGGTCTGAAAAGAGCATAGGCTTGTACACCATACGGATATTCAAACTGTCAAAGTTCTTTTTCCAAAGCTCAGCGCTTTGCTGACCAATACTGTCATTACGCGCCATATATTCAATGACCAGAGGCTTGCCATTTGGTTGTGTACGCCATCCTGATGCATCTTTTTTGTAGTTATATTTATCTAATAATAGATTTGCTGCTTTTACCGAATATGGTGTACTGGTTCTGTATTGAGGATCATTTCCTACTACACCTGGTGGAATTGGAAAATGTAGACGCTCTGCATCATCATTTCTTACTAGTTTGATTTCTTGCTCTATCGAACGAGACATCGCAATCGCACGGCGTAAAGCAATTTTTTCTTTGCTCATTCCCCCAACGACTGGATTTTTAAGATTCCAATAAATATAGCTAATTTCGGGGTCAACAATGCGAGATAACTGCACACCTTCTTTAGCAAGTTCAGGTCTTAATTTGCCATCTTTAACCGCTTTTGCGACCAGTTGGCCTTCAAGCTGAAATATATCAACCTCACCACGCTGAAATGCTAGCCATCGTGATTGGTTTTCTTCCATCACCTGAATATCAATTGTGCCTATTTGAGGCATTTTTTTACCCTTAAGACGCTTTACCATTGCCTGATCTTCAGGGCTACTGGCGGTAAAATTCCAAGTAAAGCCGCGATAATCAGGATTCGCTTTTAAAACAATGCGCGATGCTGGCACCCACTTGCTCAGCACATAAGGACCTGTACCTACAGGGTGGCCCATTACATAACCGGCTTTGTCTTTATACTTTTCAATGACTTCACGTGCCACCGCACCTGTGGGGTCATGGGCCAGTAATAAAGGAAAGTTATAGTCTGGCTTAACTAAACGAATCACCAAAGTGTATTTATCAGGTGTTTGTAAACCACTTACCTTTTGGTCATAGTTAAATTTTCCTGATTTATTGGCGGCTTTGACTAGCGCATCCATACCTTCAATTTTGTTTTCCAATAACCAACTATTCGGAGAGCGTAAATTCGGGTCCAATAAACGCTTAAAAGAATAAGCATAATCGTAAGCTGTTAACTCTCTTGGTTTACCTTTAAAAACAGGGTCTGGCGTAAAATAAATGCCTTTTTTAATGTGAATGGTATAAGTCAAACCATCTGCACTAACTTCGGGCATAGTCGTAGCAATATGGGGAACTAATTTTGCGGGCCTTGCTAAATAGTCATAGGTATATAAAGTTTCAAATATTGAAGTGGTTACATGCGCCGAATATAAATCATGGATATAAGCTGGGTCGAAACCTGTTTCAGCTGTTGGAAATACATAACGTAAAACTTTATTTGGATCGGCTGGGCTTTTAGCAAAAATACTTGTAGTTCCAGTTAATGCCATACTAGCGAATAAAAGGCTGACACTACAACGCTTGAGCTGTTTTATTAAATTTTCAGTCATAATTATCTTTATCTAAAATTATTTTTTAACAGGGGTAATATCAAGATATTGCCAGTTTGTATTCATCATCGGGTGAGGTTTAAAACCCTGAACTTGTGGCCGTATCAACCAATTACGAATTCGAGTTACATGAATAATCCAAGGATTATCAGCTTCAATCTGGCGGTTAAGCTTTTCGTAATATGGTAGACGTTGTTGTGGTGGCAAATGAGTGGCTTGATTATAAAGAGCATCATAAGTTTTAGACTGATAACAGGCATGGTTTCCCTGTCCAGCATTTGGTCCATATAGTAATTGCGCAAAATTATCTCCTTCGGGATAGTCAGCAATCCATGCGCCACTCCAAATCATATATTTACATTGAGTTGCGGCTTTTAAGTTATCTGCAAAATTACTTACTTTAAAGTCTGCACGAATCCCAATCGCGTCTAGATTTTTTTTCCAGAGTTCAGAATGAATAACTGATGCTGAGCTATTCTCATTATTAATTTTTAAAACTAAAGGTTTGCCATTTGGCAAGGTCCGATAGCCATCAGCACCTTTTTTATAACCATAATAATCAAGTAGTTTATTTGCTAACAGCGGATTATATCCTACGCTACTTTTATACTTCGGGTTATACCCGTTTACACCTTCAGGTATAAACATTTCTGCTCTAACTGCCTGACCTTTATATGCCTGTTTTATGCTTTCTTTTTGGTCATAGGCCAAAGTAATTGCTCGACGAAGCGCAATTTTTTCTGGACTAAAACCGCCAATCACCGGATCACGCATGTTCATCATCGTATAGGTAATTTCAGGTTCCTTATATGGGAAGTGTTTAATTCCTCTTTTTTTAAAAGAAGCTTTAAGCTGATTTCCATCTAAAGCTTGAGGAACAGCATCTGCTGTAAGTTTGTCAAAGTCTAATTGACCAGATTGAAAAGCTAACCATCGTGACTGTTGTTCTTCAATAATACTGACCACCACCTTACCAATTTGGGGCATTTTCTTCCCAGACATTTCTTTAACAAGCTGGTTATCCCACGGTGTTCCTGTCGACTTAAAGTTCCAAACAAAACCACGATAATCAGGATTAGCAACCAACTCGACCTTACTTCTTGGTACATATTTATCCAACATGTAAGGACCAGTACCTACGGGATGCATACCAATACGGTCACCGTAATAATCGACAACCTCTTTAGCAACTCCGCCAAAGGTAATATATGCAAGAATATAAGGAAAATTATAGTCTTGGCGAGTGAGAGTAAATTGTAGCGTATATCTATCAAGTGCTTTGACCCCAACAATTGGGACGGCATAATCAAATTTTCCAGTTTTTTTTGCCTGAGCTACAACCGCATCAGCACCTAGTAACTTACCATCAATAAAAGAAACAGAAGGTGCTCTATTTTTAGGATCTAAAATGCGTTTAATTGTATAGACGTAGTCCTCAGCTACCAACTCACGGCGTTTACCTTTAAAAGCGGGATCATTGGTAAAATAGATACCTGGCTTAATTTTAAAAGTATAAACTTTACCGTCTTGTTCCACTTTGGGCAGACTCTCTACTGTATAGGGAGCTAACTGTAATGGACGTGCTAGATAGTCATATTTGAGTAAAGGCTCAAAAATTGCCTCAGCAATATTAGCACTATAGAAGTTGGTAGTTTTGACCATATCGAAGCCATCATCTGGGGCTTCATAGGCAACATGCAAAATTTTGTTTGGTTGCGCTGGCGTAATTGCGTAAGCACAAGGAACTGATGTAATAGCCAGACTTAAAATGGCGAGCTTAAAAAATTTTAATTTCAAGTTCATACCCACGTAATTAGTTTTTTAAAAGATATTATCCTTTTGAGTAACATCTAAATC
>NZ_JABVBF010000118.1 GCF_013344765.1 Acinetobacter lactucae | reverse complement strand
GTTAAAAAATGACCAAAAAAGATAAGTTTTTTTTCATTTTCCCCTTGAAGCCTTTTTTTTCATCCCCACAAAAGTGACATCTAAATATTTTGTTATTGCTCTGGATTAAAGCAATAACGATTAATCAAAAAGACTTAGTCTGATGGAGTTAATTATGAGCAACATTCGTCCATTACATGATCGCGTTGTAATTCGTCGCGTAGAAGAAGAAACCAAAACTGCTGGCGGTATTTTACTTCCAGGTTCTGCTGCTGAAAAACCATCTCAAGGTGAAGTAATTGCAGTAGGTAATGGTCAAATCACTGAGAATGGCGTACGTGCTTTGGATGTTAAAGTTGGTGACAAAGTATTGTTTGGTACTTATGCAGGTACAACAGTGAAAGTAAGTGGTGAAGAACTCTTAATCATGAAAGAGTCAGACATTTTAGCTGTGTTGGAAGGCTAATCAATCCATAACTCAATTCATTATCAGATTCAGTATTTAAAAAGATTCGGAGTTTAATATGTCAGCTAAAGACGTAAAATTTGGTGATTCAGCTCGCTCAAAAATGATTGCAGGCGTGAACGTACTTGCAGATGCGGTTAAAGTGACTTTAGGCCCTAAAGGTCGTAACGTTGTTATTGACCGTTCTTTCGGTGCTCCGCACATCACTAAAGACGGTGTAACGGTTGCTAAAGAAATTTCATTAAAAGACAAGTTTGAAAACATGGGTGCTCAACTTGTTCGTGAAGTTTCTAGCAAAACTAACGACATCGCTGGTGACGGTACGACAACTGCAACTGTACTTGCTCAAGCAATTTTGAATGAAGGGATCAAATCTGTAACTGCAGGTATGAACCCAATGGATTTAAAACGTGGTATCGATATCGCAGTAAAAACTGTAGTTGAAAATATTCGTTCAAATTCAAAACCAGCTGATGATTTCAAAGCGATCGAACAAGTAGGTTCTATCTCTGCTAACTCTGATACTACTGTTGGTAAACTTATCGCTCAAGCGATGGAAAAAGTAGGTAAAGAAGGCGTAATTACTGTAGAAGAAGGTTCTGGGTTCGAAGACGCTTTAGACGTTGTAGAAGGTATGCAGTTTGACCGTGGTTATATCTCTCCGTATTTCGCAAACAAGCAAGATACTTTAACTGCTGAACTTGAAAACCCATTCATCCTTCTTGTTGACAAGAAAATCAGCAACATCCGTGAATTGATTTCTGTTTTAGAAGCCGTTGCAAAAACTGGTAAGCCACTTCTTATCATCGCTGAAGATGTTGAAGGTGAAGCGCTTGCTACGCTTGTTGTAAACAACATGCGCGGTATTATCAAAGTATGTGCTGTTAAAGCTCCTGGTTTCGGTGACCGTCGTAAAGCAATGCTTCAAGACATCGCAATCTTGACTGGCGCAACTGTTATTTCTGAAGAAGTTGGTATGTCTTTAGAGCAAGCAACTCTTCAAGATTTAGGTACAGCGCACAAGATCACTGTTTCTAAAGAAAACACTGTTATTGTTGATGGTGCTGGTGATGCTGCTGGTATTGCTGAGCGTGTTCAACAAATCCGTGCTCAAATTGAAGAATCTACTTCAGAATATGACCGTGAAAAATTACAAGAACGCGTTGCTAAATTAGCAGGCGGTGTTGCTGTAATTAAAATTGGTGCAGCGACTGAAGTTGAAATGAAAGAGAAGAAAGACCGTGTAGATGACGCGCTTCATGCAACTCGTGCAGCAGTTGAAGAAGGTGTTGTTGCTGGTGGTGGTGTTGCTCTAGTACGTGCGGTAAATGCATTAGATGGCTTAAAAGGCGCTAATGAAGATCAAACAGCAGGTATCAACATTTTACGCCGTGCGATCGAAGCTCCACTTCGTCAAATCGTTGCAAACGCTGGTGATGAGCCATCTGTAGTGATCAATGCAGTTAAAGGTGGTGAAGGTAACTTTGGTTACAACGCTGCAACTGGTGAATATGGCGATATGTTAGAAATGGGTATCCTTGACCCAGCTAAAGTAACTCGTTCTGCACTTGAGCATGCAGCTTCTGTTGCTGGCTTAATGTTAACTACAGAATGTATGATTACTGACATTCCAGAAGATAAACCAGCTGTTCCAGATATGGGCGGTATGGGTGGTATGGGCGGCATGATGTAATAACGCATCAACGCTTTAACCAAAAAAATCCCTGCTTATGCAGGGATTTTTTTATTTTTCACGTGATTTTAAGAAATAATTAAGTTTAATTGCTTATATTAAAAAATAGGAACAGCAGCTAGAAGTTCCTCTTTTGTTACAACCATGCTTATTTACTTGTAGGCATGGTTTTTTTTTAGCCTAATAAAATAATTAACCATGTAATAGCAATGATAGAAAGTGCAACAAATTGGGCAGCACTTCCCATATCTTTTGCATTTTTGGAAAGCTGGTGCTTTTCAAGAGAGACTCGATCAACTACTGCCTCAATAGCAGAGTTGAATAGCTCAACGATTACTGCAAATAGGCATACAATAATCAGTAATATATGTTCGCTACGGCTCACATCAAGAAAAAAACTAACTGGAATTAAAATAATATTAATCAGAACAATTTGGCGAAAAGCGGCCTCATTTTTATAGGCTGCTTTAAATCCCGAAATAGAGTAGCCCAGCGCATTCAATATCCGCTTAAGACCACTTTTACCCTTATAAGGAGAATAGCTATTCATTTACTTATATTTCTGACACTTTTCATGCATTATATAATTTGGGTCTTAAAAAATTATTAAATCTTTTTTAAAGATTTCGACTTTATAACTCAATAGAGAAGAATAGATGAAAAAATTATGTGTAGCTTTCGGCCTTGCAATTAGTAGCATACATGCAAGTTATGCTGAGCCAACTGCAACCTCACAAGTACCGGGATATTATCACCATCAATTTGGTAACTACCGCATTACCTCTTTGCTTGATGGTACAATTTATTTAAAGCCTGATTTATTCAAAAATTTAAATCGGGCGCAAAAAACTAAAATTTTAACTAAATATGCTGCTGTTAATGAGAAAGGGATTCAGACCTCGGTAAATGCATTTTTAGTAGATGATGGTAAAAGCTTAACGCTTGTAGACAGTGGGGCAGCAAGTTGTTTTGGCCCGCAACTTGGTTCGATTGCAAAAAATATTGAATTGGCAGGTTATAAGCTTGCTGATGTAAAAACTGTTTTGCTTACTCATCTACACCCAGATCATGTGTGCGGGATTGCTCAAAATGGAAAAGCCGTATTTCCTAACGCAACTGTATATGCCCATGAGCGTGAAGCTGATTACTGGTTAAATACTGCTTCTGAAAAAACAGTGCCAGCAGACAAAAAAGAAAGTTATTTGGGCACCGTTAAAAACGTAAAAACTGCTCTTGCTCCATATCAAGCAAAAAAAGCATTTAAGATATTTAAAGATGGCGATGTTATTCAAGGTTTTGAGGTGATTGATACTCGTGGTCACACACCAGGCCACCATAGCTTTCGCTTAAAAAGTAATGATCAGCAAATCATTTTTGTTGGAGACATCGTTCATTCACATTCTTTGCAATTTGATGCTCCCAAAACTGGGGTAGATTTTGATGTGAATTCTGAGCAGGCAATTAATACCCGTCTAAAAATGTTTGCTGAAATTTCAAATAAACAGCAATGGGTTGCAGCACCACATTTACCATTCCCAGGCATTGGGCATGTATATAAAGTGAATGCACAGCAATATCAGTGGATTCCTCTTTATTTCGATAATGTCGTAGAGAAATAAAAAAACAGGGCATTTATTGCCCTGTTTTTTCTTACTAACTTTATTTATTTTGCGGCTTTCTCAAAATTAATAACGGCTTCACGGCCAAGTGCTGGATCATCTGTAAAGACGCCATCAACACCAGCTTTGAAATAGGCTTCAAACTCTTTTAAAGCACCAGATGGGCAGCGTTCAGCTGGTTTATCTTGACTACATTTTAAAGGCTTTGGTAAATAATTATTTTCTGGACGGAAAGTATAAGGGTGTACTTTTAAGCCAGCTGCATGAGCATCAGAAATAAAAGAAGTCGTTTGAACCGAGCCATCGTCATTAAAGTTAAGAATATAGCCTTTACTTGGCCCTACACCGTTTGCATATTTAGCTACGTCTTTTAAGCCTTGTGCTGTGGCTAAATCAGCATAAGTTTTAGTTTCGCCAGATTCAACGAAGTCGGCCGGTTGAGAGTTTTTAGCATCATATAATTGAATGATTTGTGCGTGTTTAATAGTTTTATGACGGTCAAGCTCATTTTTTAAATCTATTAGGTTTTGAACTTCAAACGACTGTAAATAGACAGGTGCAATATCACGTGTATATTTATACTTGGCTAAGGTTTTAAGAAGAGTGTCTTCCATTGCCAGATTACGATTTTTAAAGTAAGTCGGATGTTTGGTTTCAATATATAAACCAATAATTTTCCCCGTTTTCTTATAATGTGCTTCAGCCAGTTCAATCACTTGCTCTAGTGTCGGGACAGGGTAGAGGTCGTTATAGGCTGTGTTTGCTGGGCGGAACTCAGGAATACGTTCACGCGCTTTAAGCTGCTGTAATTCACTTAAAGTGAAGTCTTCTGTAAACCAGCCTGTTAAGTCTTTACCATCAATATTTTTTGTTGTTTTACGATCTGCAAACTGGCTTAAAATGCTTACATTGGTTGTTCCACCAATCTCATTTTCATGGCGAGTAACCAATACACCATCTTGTGTTGAAACAAGATCAGGTTCAATAAAATCTGCACCATCATCAATGGCTTTTTGATATGAAGCTAATGTGTGTTCTGGACGTAAAGCGCTAGCGCCACGGTGGCCTACCACTAAAATTTTAGGAAGTTGATATTCTGGTGTGGTCGGTGTGTTTTCAGTTTTATCATCGTCATTACAACCAACCAAGCTAATTAAACTTAAGCATAAAAGTGCTCTTTTAAACATAATTCTACTCATATTGTTTTTAGTCGAAACGTATTTAGTCTGATGATTAAACTTGACGTGATCATGAAGAATTCATGAATTTTCAGTGACACTTGTTAAAACCTTGTTTATGGGTTTGTAGGAAATGCCAGTTCTTGCTTTGTTTTTGTTCTAATTGCATTTATTGTGTTAATTCTACTTGTCTTTTTTATATCGCTCGTTGATGATCAAGAGGGCAAATTTGGTATTGCCATCTGTTAATTGACGACCTAATTCTGAGCAGCCATGCTATCTAAATTTTTTATTCAGCGTCCCATTTTTGCCAGTGTACTAGCAATTATTGTTATGGCATTTGGTATTTTTTCGGTGCTGAATTTACCCGTAGAGCGCTATCCTGATATTGCTCCTCCTAAAATTACAGTATCGGCAAGTTATAGTGGTGCGGATGCGCAAACGGTTGAGCAAAGTGTTACTCAAATTTTAGAACAACAAATACAAGGTATTGATAATTTACTTTATTTCAGCTCTACCAGTGATTCATCAGGACGTAGCCGAATTACCATTAGTTTTGATAATGGAACAAATCCAGATACAGCACAGGTCCAAGTACAAAATAGCATTAGCGGCGTCATAAGGCGTTTACCCGATGAAGTACAACGCCAAGGGGTGACCGTGAGTAAGTCACTCGGCGATACTTTTATGGTGGTAGGTTTATATGACTCGACAGGTAAATCGGGAAATATTGAGCTATCAGATTATCTAACTACGCATGTAGTAGATAACCTAAACCGTATTGAAGGAGTGGGTGAGTCTGATGTTTTCGGTTCGCAATATGCAATGCGAATCTGGCTAAATCCAGAGAAATTAAAACAATATAATCTAATGCCAAGTGATGTAGCGAATGCAATCACTGCTCAAAATACCCAAGTTGCCGCAGGTGCAATCGGTGATTTACCCGTCATTGATGGACAATATTTAAATACTAAGGTCACCGCAGGATCTCGACTAAAAACAGTCGAAGATTTTAAAAATATTGTAGTGAAAGCAAATCAAACAGCCAGTTATGTCTACTTAAAAGATATTGCTAGAGTGGAATTGGGGGCAGAAAATTATCAATCTTTTAATACCATTAATGGTTATCCAGCTGCTGGTTTAGGTATTTCGCTATCTTCGGGTGCAAATGCAATTCAGACTTCTAAACTCATCCATCAAACTCTAGATCAGCTTACAACTAAATTACCTGCTGGCTATAAAATTGTTTATCCACGAGATAATACGCCGTTTGTTCAAGAGTCAATTAAAGAAGTTGTTAAAACACTTATTGAAGCGATTATTTTAGTTATTTTAGTGATGTTCCTGTTCTTACAAAGTTGGCGCGCTACACTCATTCCGAGTATTACCGTGCCTGTTGTTATTTTAGGAACTTTTGCTGTTTTATATGTGCTCGGTTTTAGTATTAACACCTTAACGCTATTTGCATTAGTGCTTGCCATTGGTTTGTTAGTCGATGATGCGATTGTGGTGGTTGAGAATGTTGAGCGGCTTATGCATGAGCAGCATTTAACGCCAAAAGAAGCAGCCATTGAGTCGATGGGAGAAATTAGTGGTGCCTTAGTGGGAATTACTTTGGTTTTAACTGCTGTTTTTATTCCAATGTCATTTTTAGGTGGTTCAATTGGCGTGATTTACCGTCAGTTTTCCATTACTTTAGTTGCCGCTATGGCGTTATCGCTCGTCGTTGCCTTGGTCCTCACACCTGCTTTGTGTGCCTTAATTTTAAAACCGAATCCAAAGCCTAAGCGTTGGGCAATTTGGTTTAATCGAAAAATTGACCAGCTTAAAAATCAATATATAAAAATCGTCCAGACAAGCATTCGTTACAGTAAATCGGTTATCGTAATTTTTGTGGCTTTGATTGCTGTTTTTGCACTGTTCTATAGTGGTTTAAAAAGTGGATTTATTCCTAAAGAAGATCAAGGCATTTTAAGTGTTCAAATTAAGCTTGTTGATAGCGCTCCAATCTCGCAAAGTCAGAAAATTGGAGAACAAGTCCGTCAATATTTCTTAACTCAAGAAGATAAGAATGTGGATTTGGTTTTGATCCGCTATGGTCGAAATTATTCTGGTACAGGTCAGAACTTGGCGCAAGGATTTATTGCCTTAAAACCTTGGGATGTGCGTACTGGAAAAGAAAATTCTGCTGACGCTATACAAAAGCGTGCGATGAAATATTTTAGTCAATTCAATAATGCACAAATTAATGTGACATTACCCGCTTCAGTCAATGGTTTGGGCCAAACCGATGGTCTGGACTTATGGATTCAAGATTTGAATGGGCAAGGACAAGATTTTTTAGATAACACGTTCCGTCAGTTGCAAACGCAGAGTAAAAGCTATTCAAGTTTTGAGAACTTTGATAAGCAATCTACTAACAGTAAAGCAAACCTCAATATTAAGATTGATCAGAAACAAGCATTAGCAAATGGATTAGAGCTACCCGCGATTAACAACACCTTGTCGAGTGCATGGGGTGGAACATATGTGAATGACTTTATTGACCGCGGACGTATCAAACGAGTCATGATTCAAGGTGATGCCGAGTTCAGATCAAAACCGGAAGATTTATATAACTGGTCTGTGCGTAACAACCAAAATGAAATGGTACCTTTTAGCTCATTTGCTAACTTCAGTTGGGGCGGTGCTCCTGAAATCGTAAAACGTTATATGGGTTATAGCGCCTTACAGTTACAAGCCGATGTGGCGAGTGGCAGTAGTTCAGGTCAGGCGATGAAAGATGTTGAACAACTTGTAAATCAGCAAAAGGATGTCGGTTTGGCGTGGACAGGTTTATCTTTTGAAGAACAGAAGTCGACAAATCAGGCCATCTGGTTATATTTAATTTCGGCAGGCTTTATCTTCCTCTGTTTAGCCGCACTTTATGAAAGCTTGAGCATTCCGGCTGCGGTGATGACCTCTATTCCGCTTGGTGTGGGAGGGAGTGTCATTTTTTCTTATATTTTTGGACTACCCAATGATGTGTATTTCCAGATTGCACTATTAACTACAATTGGCTTGTCATGTAAAAACGCCATTTTAATTGTTGAGTTTGCAGCTTTGGCTCAGGAAAAAGGTAAGAATGCCATTCAGGCAGCCTTAGAAGGGGCAAGCTTACGTTTAAGACCGATTTTAATGACATCTTTGGCCTTTGGTGCAGGTGTGATTCCTCTTGTATTTGCGCAAGGTGCTGGAGCTGTAAGCCGTCAAGAAATCGGTATTAGTATTTTAGGTGGCGTGATGTTCGGTACAGTACTGGTTCTTTTCTTTATTCCAGTCATGTACGTGTTACTGCGTTCCATGTTTAGATCGAAAGCTGCTAGTTAAAAGTAAACAATTTAAAAAGAGGCATTAAATCAAGTATATTAAGATTAACTTTCTCTTTATATATTTGATTTAGATGCCTCAAGAAAAAAAATTAACAGCACAACAGGTCATCGCACTAGAACGAGATCTGGCTAAGTTCGCTACTATGATGGACAGTGCGGTTCGCATTCCTTTTACAAAGCAAGGTATTGGTGCCGATGCTGCACTGAGTACGATTCCGGTGGCTGGTGATGTTGCTGGTTTCGCATTGACCTGCTATGCGATTTATAAAGCTAAACAAATTGGTGTGCCTCAGCATAAGTTGACTCCAGTCATCAAACTGGCGGTTGTAGATGCTGTAGTCGGATTTGTTCCAGTTGCTGGGACTATTTTTGATATTTTTATACGACCAAGTCGAAAAGCACTAGATGTGGTTCATACGCATATACGCGAAGAATATAAGATCCAAAGTGATATTCATGTCGTTCATCCTTATTTGCATGAAAAACTCGAAAGGAAGCAGCAGCATTCAGCTTTCTGGCGTAATCCTGTTGTCAGTTGGTTATGGTTGCATATTCCCGATTTAATAGGCGCGTTTATATTGATTTTAATGGGTTTAGCAGTTTGGTGGGGCGCAAGTTACCTGTGGGGTCTCTATCAAACCATGTAATAAAAAATAAAGCCTCCAAATGGAGGCTTTATTTTTACACTAAACGTTTTATGGGCAATCTAATTGATGTAAAGCTGCCACACGTTGTTCAATTGTTGGGTGGGTTTGGAACAAAGCAGCTAAGCTAAAGCCTTGTTCTTTACCTTCCGCAATTGCGAAGGCTTTCATTTCTTTTGGCATTTGATCTGGCATTTCTGTCTCAGCTTGTAGACGTAATAATGCAGAAATCATTGCTTGTTTACCTGCTAAACGTGCACCTGCTTCATCAGCACGGTATTCACGATAACGTGAGAACCACATCACAATGGCAGAAGCGAGAATACCAAAGACGATATCCAATACCATGGTAATAATGAAGTAACCCATACCAGGGGCTTCATCGTCTTGACGACCAAAAACGTTACGGTCGATAAAGTCACCAACGACACGAGCAAAGAACATAACAAAGGCGTTCACAACACCTTGGATGAGCGCTAGGGTAACCATGTCACCATTCGCAACGTGACCGATCTCGTGCGCAAGCACAGCACGTAGCTCATCTTTGTTCATACGCTCAAGTAAGCCGGTGGAAACGGCAACTAGGGCATCATTCTTGTTCCAGCCTGTTGCAAAGGCATTGGATTGATATGATGGAAAAATACCAACCTCTGGCATGTTGATACCAGCACGTTGAGAAAGTTCAGCGACTGTTTGCAATAACCAGCTTTCAGCTTGGTTACGAGGAGCATTCGGGTCGATCAGTTCTGTACCGGTCGTTTTCTTAGCCATCCATTTTGACATGAATAACGAGATTAAAGATCCCACCATACCAAACACAAAACAGATCACTAAAAGGTTGCCTAGATTCAAGCCACCCGCGCCATGGTAACTACCGACACCGAAGAGTGACAAAATAATGCCAGCTACAACCAGTACCGCGAGGTTGGTAAGCAAAAACAAACCAATCCGCATCATTGAGAAAATCCTCTTATAAATAAAATGTTATCTGATTTACAAATTCGAAATCATGCAGCTAATATGCGGGGCTTAGGGGAAAAATTCAAGAAAAAAATAAGGAATTGATACATTCTTTCACGTATCAGAATGTACCTAAATTTAAAGAATAATTGGCAAAATTCGTCAAAATGGTAAAGATCAGGTAATAGATCATTACAATTTAAAACATCTGAACTTAGTTAAATAGAACTATGAACCACAGTTCTTCTTCATTGTTTATTCAATTCGTATATGGGCGATTGCGGTAGCATTGTTGGTCACATAAGTGCCAGTCGGTGCATCTGTATAAGTACCGTCAGATAGAGTCACGATTTGACGAGAAGATGAATACTTCGGTGATTGAGTCGTGATTTGAGCAGTTGTGTTTTCTGCCAAATTAGAAGAATGAGAAACGGTTTGAGCTGAAGTATTCGTAAAAGATGAAAAACCTGCACCAGATGCATATAGATTTTGATATCGGCTTGTCACACGGCGGACATAATCTTGCGTTTCGCGGAAAGGGGGAATACCGCCATATTTATCAACATTACCTTCACCTGCATTATAAGCCGCAAGCGCCATTTGTGTGTTTCCATTAAAACGCTTAAGCAACCAGCTTAAATATTTGGCACCCGCGAAAATATTTTGTTGTGGGTCATAAGCATTCGACACATTAAAACGACGGGCAGTCGCAGGCATCAGCTGCATTAAGCCTTGAGCACCTACTGGCGAACGAGCTTTTACGTTAAATCCGGATTCGGTGTGCATAACGGCTTTAATTAACCCTTCCGATACACCATGTTGCTGTGCAGCTTGCCTAATAATGTGGTCGAAAGCATTTTTGTTCTTGTTGTAGCTTGGCAGAACCGAAGCTTCTGATGCTCCCCAGTTTGTATAACTGTGAATATTACTATCGGGATAATAGGTTACTTTTACTTTTTTTAGAGAATGGTCATAGCTTTTTCGGTTGGTGAGCAATGTACTACCGTTTTTATCTTGGTAAATATACATTTGACCTGCTGAACTCGAAGTTATGCCGACCATAAAACTGGTCATCCCCAGCGAACAAGAAATAAGAAATTGAACCGATTTTTTCATTTTATGTTATTCACAATTTTAAGGTACTCAAAA
>NZ_JABVBF010000117.1 GCF_013344765.1 Acinetobacter lactucae | reverse complement strand
GAGCTAGAATGGTCGACGCAGATTATTACTACTCAGTAATAATTTGTATTTCAGGAATTTAAGCTTTTATTGGCTTAAGGCTCATCGCAAGATGGGCCTTTTTTTATGCGATTTAGATCATAATATTTCATTATTATAGAAATAGCCTAAGCTAGAAGTTTTATGAATTAATGAAACCAATCACAAAAAATAGTCTTTAATGACAAGAAGTGTATGATTTGATAAATTAAAGCCACTTGATAATAATAGGTGATACGATGAGATTTTTGGTTCTTGCAACTTTATCTGGTTTAGCTTTGATGGGTTGTGCTTCTGTTCAGCAAGCACCGAATACACAAGAGACAATTCGTTATGCTTCTAGCCCATGCTTTGGTGCATGTCCAATTTATTCTGTAGAAGTAACACCTACAGGTTTAATTCGCTTTGAAGGTAAACAATACACTAAAGCTATTGGTGTTAAAGAAATTCAAGGTAGCGTAAAAGATTATAAAAAACTTGCAGATGATCTAAAAACGTATCGTCCTGAAACAGGAACTCAATCAAAAACTGCAGGTTGCCAGCAAACAGCAACCGACATGTCTAGCTATTACATTACTTGGATTCATCCAAATGGTACAGAAACAAAATTAAGCCATTACACAGGTTGTATCTCTCCGGCAAATAATAGATTGAATAAGGTTATGGAAAAGTTACCTGAACAATTAGGCATTAAAGATCTAATTTAATGATAAAGGCCCCAAAATCTTGGGGCTTTTTCTTTTTAAGAAGAATTATAAGCTTAAACGTTTTACTTTAAGTATTTCTAAAAGAATCAGCGTATAATACATATTATAAAAATATATATTGTTAAGAGTGGTTATATGTCAAATATTGTCTATGCCTTCTTGGGTGGTTTATTACTCGGTATCGCAACAGTTGGATATTTATATATAAATGGTCGTATAGCCGGAATGAGTGGATTGCTTGCTCAAATCATCAATCCTACTAAAGACACCTTTAAGAGTTCGGCATTCTGGTTTATTGCGGGACTCGTGATTACACCTTTCATATATGGTTATTTTTATCAGCCTGAAATTGAAATTAAAGCTAATACATTTGCACTTATTCTAGCAGGTGTACTTGTAGGCTTTGGAACACGGTTAGGGTCGGGTTGTACAAGCGGTCATGGTATTTGTGGTATGAGCAGGTTATCAAAACGCTCGATGATAGCGACAGCAGTTTTTATGTTTGCTGGCATGTTAACGGTTTATATCATTCGTCATGTGATGGGGTAATCTTATGAAAAACATTTTTGCTTTTTTATTTGGTAGCTTATTTTCATTAGGTTTAATGATCTCTGGCATGTCTAATCCAGAAAAGGTATTAGGTTTTTTAGATATTTTTGGGCAGTGGGATATTAGCTTAATGTTTGTGATGTTAGGAGCGATTGCTGTGGCATTTATTCCGTTTCAAAAAGCGATTAAAAATCCAAAAACACTTTTTAATGAACAAATTCAATTACCAATGACTACACAGATTGACCAAAGGTTAATTGTTGGTGCTTTTATTTTTGGTATAGGCTGGGGAGTGGCAGGCATATGTCCAGCGCCTGCTTTAACACTCATCGGATTAGGACATTTTGAAGCGCTCTATTTTATTGTGGCCATGTTATTAGGAATGTTTATTTACCGAGTCTTAAATAAAGGAAATTAAAGCTATGCAACAACCTTTAGTAAAAGATTTTTTTGATGAAAACACCAATACTTTTAGCTATGTTGTTGCAGATTTAGCGACTCGTCAATGCGCAATTATTGATAGTGTGCTTGACTATGATGCAGCTTCGGCAACTACAACAACAACCAATGCTGATCTGATTGTCAATTATGTCTTGGCTCAAAACTTTAAAGTGCAATGGATTTTAGAAACCCACGTTCACGCCGACCATATGACAGCGGCCCAATATTTAAAATCTAAATTGGGCGGTGACATCGCAATTAGTACAAAAATCTCAATTGTACAAGAAACATTTTCAGCTATTTATAACTTTGATTTTAAGAAATTTAATGAAAATCAAACTTTTGATTATTTATTTAAAGATCATGAACATTTTAAAATAGGGGATATAGAAGCCTATAACATTCCTACACCAGGACATACACCGGCTTGTCTCAGCTATGTAATTGGTGATGCTGTCTTTGTTGGCGATACCTTATTTATGCCTGATTACGGCTCGGCCAGATGCGATTTTCCTAAAGGAAGTGCTGCTGAGCTTTATGATTCGGTACAAAAACTTTATACACTTCCTGACGATATGCGTATGTTTCTATGCCATGACTATAAGCCCGAAGGCCGTGATGAATACATCTGTCAAACAGATATAAAAACTCAAAAGCAAAGCAATATTCATTTAAACCGACAAGTTTCTAAAGAGTCATTCATAAAAATGCGTCAAGAAAGAGATGCAACTTTAGCAATGCCAAAACTAATCTTGCCTTCAATACAAATTAATATGAATGCAGGAAATTTTCCGGCACGTGAAGAGAATGGCATCCGTTATTTAAAAATACCATTTAATTATTTTTAGAAATAGCCTAAGCAGATTCATTGAATCATAATTACTCAACAAAATAGCCTAAGTAAGATTTAAAGAACTTGTCTCAAATCGCGCGAAGTCTCTTGCAATAAAGGCAAAATGTGTTGAATTAAATATTCTTCAGTTGTTTTCATGGTCGGAGAGACAATATTTAAAGCTGCAACAACTTTAAAGTCTTGTCCATAAATTGGTACGGCGAGCGCATGAACGCCTAATTCGTGTTCTTCACGTGAGTAACACCAATCTTGTTCTCGAATCTCTTGTAGTAACTCTAAAAATTTATCATTTTCAACATGCGTATACTTGGTTAGACGCTGAAGAGGATATTTTTGAAGCCAGTCCAATTGTTCTTCTTGGCTTAAATGTGCCAGTAAAATTTTACCCGCAGATGTCGCATGTGCAGGTAAGCGGTTACCCAAATGTAAGCCGTATGGATTTACACGATCAGTTTGTTGGTGGGCAGCACTACGGGCAATGGTAATGGCTTCATAACCATCAAGTACCATCACCGAATAAATAAGTGAGGTCTGGTTAGTTAGAAGGTTTAATAAAGGCTGAGACACTTTTGGAAGCTGAGCTGCACCTAAATAAGCTCCTGAAAATTTAAGAACTTTCGGAGTTAAATAATAATAATGACCATCTGACTCAAGATAACCTAAATATTCTAAAGTTAATAAATGACGTCTTGCTGCCGCTCGGGTAAGTCCAGTTTTTTCAGCAGCCATAGAAATATTTAAACGATGTTGATTACTGCTAAAGCTATCTAAGATTGACATGCCTTTACCGATGCCAGCAATGTAATCTTCATGACGAATCGTTTTTTTATTGTCCTGATTCTGGATTATCCGTTCATCTTTACTCATTACTGGTCCTTGTACGATAGAAGCTTAATAGATCAATTTGCTTTATTGAAAAAGTTTAATAATTTCATGTCGCAAAAATTGATGCCTTAAATTATCCCTTAAATCTTCGTGCCAAAACATACCCATTTTAATATTGGTTATCTCAAAAGGTAGGGAATGTAAGCAAATTTCAGAACTATAAGACAAATGCTGCAAAATCATTCGGGGCATAGTGAGTATTGCGTCGGCTTGAGCTCCCAAAACTTGTAATGCCGTTGAGTAGTTTTGACAGCGCATAAATACATTTCTAGAAATTTTTTGGTGTTGGTTTAAATAAATATCTTCAAGTAAGGCGCCTGTACGGCGTGACGAAACACCGATATGTCGACCACTAATATAACGAGATAAATCGACCTCTTTAAGTTGACTACAAATGACGAACTCGTCTGTTACTAAATGATCAAAAGTAATTTTTGGAGATAAGTATTGTTCTAGGTCAATCACGAAATCGAGCTGCTGGGTTGCCAAATCCGCCATGATGTGTTTTCGATCTAGCTTCATGCTGACAAACTGCAAGTCTAAATTAAGATTTTGAAAGTGTTGAGCGAGTCTTGGAAGAATAATCGGCTCAATTTCATCATGCACGGCGATTTTTAAATTTTTTAGACTTGTTGGATCAAAGACGTGTTTCTGTTGGCTAATATTTTGAATGGTTAAAAGTGCTTGCTTAACAGTTGGGTAAATCTGCTCGGCAAAAGGTGTAGCAGACATTTTATTGCCTACTCGTGTAAATACATCATCTTCAAGTTGTTGGCGTAAACGCTGCAAAGCATGACTGGCTGCCGACTGCGTAATATTGAGACTACTTGCCGCATTTGAAATACTTTTTTGCTCATAAATCGCGATAAAAAGTGGATATAAATTGATATCAATTCGGTGAAAAAAGCTTAGGTCTAGGCCGTGAAGGTTATGAATATTATTCATGAGGTGTTATTTAATAAAATCATTTCATTCATATTAAGTTTCAAGTTATGTTGATGTAAAGACCAGATAATGATGTAAAGGAAAAAAAGAATGTTTGAACTCTCAAAAAAAGCTCAGGACTTCACCGAGCGAACTAGAAAATTTATTTTAGAAGAAATAGAACCTGTTGAAGCAAAATTTTGGGAAGAAGTTCATGAATTAAATCCAGATGGAAACTGGAAAAAATGGCAATGGCCAGAGCTCTTAGAAACTCTGAAATCTAAAGCGAAGGAAGCTGGCCTCTGGAATATGTTTTTACCCGATGAAAAGCTGGGTGCTGGATTAACTGTTCAAGAATATGCGCATATAGCCGAATTAACTGGTCGTAGTTTATTGGCGCCTACGGTTTTTAACTGTAATGCACCAGATACGGGAAATATGGAATTGTTATGGCGCTATGGTAGTGAGCAGCAAAAACAACACTGGTTACAGCCTTTATTGGACGGCAAAATCCGTTCGGTTTTTTGTATGACTGAACCCGAGGTTGCTTCAAGTGATGCAACCAATATGCAAGCGACTGCCTTAATCGAAGGTAATGAAATTGTTTTAAATGGCAAAAAGTGGTGGTCTTCTGGCTTAGGTGATCCAAATGCCAAAGTCATTATTTTTATGGCGCACACTCCTGATGAAACCAAAGACCGCCATCACCAACACTCTATGGTTTTAGTACCGATTGATACGGCAGGTATTGAAATTCAGCGGATGTTACCTGTGTTTGGTGACTACGATGCGCCGCATGGACATGGTGAAGTTCACTTTAATAATGTTCGAGTGCCTATCGAAAACTTTATTGGTGGTGCAGGTCAAGGTTTTGAAATTGCCCAAGGTCGTTTAGGACCAGGACGTATTCACCATTGCATGCGTTGCATTGGGGCTGCTGAAAAAGCTCTAGAACTTATGATTGATAGAGGCATGTCTAGAACGGCGTTTGGAAAAGAAATTTTAAAACTTGGTGGAAACCTTGAACGTGTAGCCGATGCGCGGGTAGCCATAGATCAAGCTAGACTTTTAACCTTGTATGCTGCTTATAAAATGGATACTTTAGGAAATATGGCTGCTTTAACAGAAATATCTGCAATTAAAGTGGTCGCTCCGAGCGTTTTAGAAAAAGTAGTCGACATGGCGATTCAGTTACATGGCGGTGCGGGCGTTTCAAGAGATACACCATTAACTGGTTTCTTTGCTCAAGCACGCAGCTTGCGTTTAGCTGATGGACCAGATGAAGTACATAAAGGCATGATTGCCAAATTAGAATTAGTCAAACGTGGTTATGGTCGTCATAAGAAAGTATAAGTTTAAAGGAAGTGAATATGTCGGTAATTGATATAGGCGGTGAAGTACGTGAAGGTGAAGAGCTTGCTATTGGGGCAGTTGAAAACTGGTTAAAAAACCAAGGTGTTGAATTGGTTGGCCCAGCGGTCGTTACTCAATATACAGGTGGGGCGTCGAACTGGACTTATCGTTTAAAGTATGAAAATACCGATTTAATTTTACGACGTCCTCCAAAAGGAACAAAAGCGAAATCGGCCCACGATATGGCCCGTGAATATATGGTGCAAAAAAACCTTGCACCTTATTATCCAGTACTTCCTAAAATGGTGGCACTTTGTCAGGATGAATCGGTCATTGGCTGTGATTTCTATGTCATGGAACGCATTGAAGGTATTATTCCTCGTGCAAAATTACCGCGTGAACTTGGTTTTAATGAAGAAGATGTTCATGAGCTTTGTGTGAATGTTATTGATAAGTTGATTGAGCTACATCAAGTTCCTTATGAGAACACACCTTTAGCTGAACTAGGTAAAGGTACAGGATATTGCCGTAGACAAGTTGAAGGTTGGGATAAGCGCTATGAGAAAGTCCGCACAATCAACGTTCCTTCATTTAAATATGTTCGAAAATGGCTAAACGATAATATCCCTCAAGACTCTACAACTTGTATTATTCATAATGATTGGCGTTTTGATAATGTGATTTTAGATCCGAAACATCCAACAGAAGTAATTGGTGTGCTGGATTGGGAAATGGCGACCTTGGGTGATCCATTAATGGATTTGGGCAGTGCTTTGGCCTATTGGGTTGAGCCAACGGATAACATGATTTTTAGATCAACACGCCGTCAGCCTACTCACTTAAAGGGAATGTTCTCTCGAAAAGAAGTCGTTGACTATTATTTGCAAAAAACAGGTCTGGAACCTCAAAACTGGGCTTTTTATGAAGTATTTGGTGTATTCCGATTAGCAGTAATTGCCCAGCAAATCTATTATCGTTATTACCATAAACAAACTCGAAATCCTGCTTTTAAAGATTTCTGGATTGTCATTCATGCGTTACATATTCGAGCTTTGAAACTTATCGCGCAGCAAAAACTGCAAGACTCAGAATTTGCTCAGCAATCTCTACAGAAAATACAGGGTATTTTAAGAAAATGACCACAATTTATCTGGTAAGACATGGTCAGGCATCATTTGGTAAAAGTAACTATGATGAGCTGTCTGAAAATGGTGAGGCTCAAGCGACTTTGTTAGGTCGTTATTTTAAGCAAATATTGAAAGAAAAGCCTTATGTGGTTGCAGGGACTATGCAGCGCCATGAGCAAACTGCAAAGCTCGCACTCAATGAATGCTTTCCAGATGCGGTGATTCATCATAATAATTTATGGAATGAGTTTAACCATCAACAAGTTTTTGCACGCTATGAACCACGTTTTGAACAGCCTGAACTGTTAAAAGCTGACGTAGCACAAGAACAAAACCCTCGTGCTTATCTTGCCAAAATATTCGAAGGCGCCATTGGACGATGGACAGATGGTGATTTTCATCATGAGTATGATGAGTCTTGGCCGCATTTTAAAAATAGAGTTGAAACGGCGTTGCAGCAACTTTGTGATGATTTGGCAAAAACTAAGCCTCGGTATGCTGTTGTTTTTACCTCGGGTGGCGTGATTTCCGTAGCAATTGGCAAGCTGCTTGAGCTGAGCCCCAGTCGAACATTTGCTTTGAATTGGGCAATTACTAATACAAGCCTCACCACTTTGCGTTTGGTTGGAAATGAAGCTCAGGTTTTAAGCTTAAATGAACACCATTTTATAAAAGCTGAGCGTCCAGATTTACTGACATGGATTTAAAAATAAGGATAAAAGCATGGCAAAGACAATTTTAATTACAGGTGCAAGTTCTGGATTGGGCGCGGGTATGGCTCATGAATTTGCAGCCAAAGGCTATAACTTAGCAATTTGTGCACGCCGTTTAGACAGATTGGAAGATTTAAAAACTGAACTTGAAAATGAGTACGGTATTAAAGTCATTGCAAAAAGTCTAGATGTCACGAATTACGATCAGGTCTTTGAAGTATTTCGCGCCTTTAAACAAGAGTTTGGCTATTTAGACCGAATTATTGTAAATGCGGGAGTCGGAAATGGCCGTCGTATTGGTAAAGGTAATTTTGAAATTAATAAGGCAACCGCTGAAACGAACTTTATTTCTGCTTTAGCGCAATGTGAAGCAGCGGTTGAAATTTTTAGAGCACAAAACGCCGGTCATTTGGTGGTGATGTCATCCATGAGTGCGATGCGCGGATTACCAAAACACTTATCGACTTATGCGGCCAGTAAAGCTGCGGTGGCTCACTTGGCCGAAGGTATTCGTGCTGAATTACTGGATACCCCAATTAAAGTTTCAACCATTTTCCCAGGCTACATCCGAACTGAAATGAATGAAGGCGCTAAACATTTACCTTTTGAAGTCGATGCCAAAACAGGATGTAAAGCTTTGGTCAAAGCGATAGAAAAACAACCTGTAAAAGCGTATGTACCACAGTGGCCATGGTTACCAATGAGTATTGCCATGAAGGTTTTACCATTAAAGTTGGTTAATAAATTAGGATAAAAAATTACCCCCTAAACTTTAGGGGGTAATTTTTATTTAGAATTTTTTGGTGTAATTGACAAACAAGCGGTCTTCACCAAAGTCATTACCATGTTTTACGTTGTAATCAATTCGAATGTATTGCAGGGCCACGCCTTTTAGGAAAGGTTGCTGAAACGCATAGTTTAAAATCACATTTGACTCAGTTTCGTGGTTTTTCTCGCCATTTGCTGCTTTAAAGTCATGACCGTAAACATATTTCACCATTGCATTTAGGCCTGGTACATAATCTTTAAAGTCGTAGCCATACATGACATGGTAAGACTTTTCATCTTCTTTAAAGAAGCCAGTGGCATTCCAATTAATGAAATAAGTTTCCGGTAAGAAACCATCTGGTAGTGGATAAGCTGACTCACCAATAATTTGTTGATAACCCAAACCAAAGGTGTGGTTTTTTACTTTGACGGTTTCAAGTAATCCAATGTTCTCTGCATCAATATCAAAAGTATTACCATCATCTTTTGTATTAAAGTATTTAAACTTAGAGGTTAAAGCAAAAGATGGTTGCTTCCACGTATGTTCAAGTCCTACATAATGCTTGTTATACAGATCTTCTAAATTACCAAAGTAGTATTCACCCTTGAGTGACGGTGTAAATTGATAGCGCAGGTCAATGTAGTTAAGGCCATCAGATTCTTTAGTAATTCCATTTGACGTGAAAGAAAACTTTTTAAAGTCTTCTTCATTTCGTGGTGATACTTTTTCTACTCGGCCAATTTCAGCATAAAGCTGATCTGAAAGTTGCGACTTTAGGTTGGTTCCCCAATACGAAGTGAGTAACTGGCGGCTGGCATCTACAGCCGTTACTGGCAAATCTAACCAAAGTTCACCAACACTTAAAAGTGTTTTGTCATAACCTAGCTTTAAAGTCGCGCCATATTTTAGATAGTCTGATGCCTGAGATTGCGTTTCTTTATTAAAAGGCAAAACTGTGTCGGCGACATGTTTGTCTGAACTTAAGCGCACGGCGTATTGAACAGAAGCATCGGCCCCAATCGTAATGGGCTTGTCTGCTATGACTAACGGAGTGTCATGCATTTTTGATTTATAAAATAACGATGCTGCCTGAGACCAACTGCCTGTATCTTTGAGTGCAGCGTTATCAAAATTACGATTGATATAAGCATTTTTTAAAGTGAATTTCCATTCATCTTCAGTTTGCTGATTTGGATTTGCGGCCCATGAGCTGCTGCACATCAGTAATAAAGTGGCAACAGCTAAAGTATGTGGTTTAAAACGGTGAAATAATTCCATAATCCATTTCCCAGATGTATGCCAGTCCTCGGCAATACTTAATTTTGAATATTTCGGTACTCTCTAAGCGTTTAGATAGAGAGTACTTTTTTGCAAACGCTGAGACCTATTAATTTAATTTTTCAAGTTTCATACTTTCACTAAAGAATTTGCAGCCTTTAAAAAGCAGAATTAAAGCCAGTACACAAGACAAACCACCCACAATAGATAAAGAAGAACCCACCATTAACGGACTACCAAAAACTTTATCTGTGATAATAGCCACCAATGTTGTACCAATACCGAGTCCAATTAAGTTACTCACTAAAAGGAAGAGGGCAGAAAGTCGTGCTCTAAATTGGTTAGGAGCTAACATCTGTAAAGCAGTTGCCGAAATCACTAAAGGGAAAGAAGCAAAGAACATTGCCGGAATCAGTAGGCTAACTGAAAGCCAAAGCTGGTCTGTTTGGGTAAAAAATGCAATTGGAATAATCAGACCAACAATACCAATAACGCCTGTGAACATCGGTGCATCTTGACGGCCTTTTTTGATAAACCAGTCGTTTAGCCAGCCTGCACAGAACACGCCTAATGTATTTGCAATTAACAGAATGGTACCGAGCATATAGCCTGTTTCAGTCGGCGCAAGTTGAAACTTACGGATATAAAATGCAGGTGTCCAGCTAGTCAGACTGTAGAGAGCCATTGCATAAAAGGTAAAACCTAAATAATGACAAGCAAATGTTTTCGAATGTTTTTTAATAAACTGAAGACATTGTGTGAATTTAACTTGGTCGACTTGTCCATGTTGGTTGAGCTGTTGACCTTTACGCGCAGGGTCTTTAACGGTCAAAATAAATAACAACCCAATAATAATGCCGGGTAACCCCACCACTAAAAAGGCAATTTGCCATGCTTTAAGTGCGCCTAATAGTGGAACTTCAATAAGTGTCACGCCTTTAAGCAAGTTAATGACATAGCCACCCACTAAAAAGGCAATACCGCCCCCCAAAAAAGCACCAATTGAATAAATCCCAACAGCGCGGCCTAGTTTGTCTTTACTAAACATGTCGCTAAACATTGAATAAGCAGCTGGCGATAAAGCAGCTTCACCGACACCTACCGCCATACGGCTCAAGAACAGTTGAATAAAGTTTTTACTTAAACCACAAGTTGCTGTTGCCAGGCTCCAAACAATAATCCCGATTGAAATCAGTTTTGGTCGTGAAAAACGGTCAGCAATATAGGCGAGTGGTAATCCCATAACCGCGTAGAATAGTGAAAAGGCAAGACCATGTAACAAACTAAATTGGGTATCTGAAAGTTGGAGATCTGCTTTGATGGGTTCAATCATCAGCGCTAGAATTTGGCGATCAATAAATGAAAATATATATGCCAACATACAAAGTATCACCACATACCATGCATAGGCATTGCTTTTCTTCTGTGTCCTTTCAACAGCGATATTACTTTGGTTCATACACTTAATCCTTATGTAT
>NZ_JABVBF010000116.1 GCF_013344765.1 Acinetobacter lactucae | reverse complement strand
CTTTTAAATTAATGTTTCGAAGCTAACATTTTTAAGTAAATATCTGCTCGTTGCGCATGACCAAAGCACCAATCTTCTGCGCTATTTTGCACAATCACAAACATGACATCTTGTTCTGGAACATCAAAATTCTGTTTAAGCTGTGCCGTAACATGCAGCATTAAATCTGATTTTTGTTGCGCCGTTCGGGGCTTGCCTGAGGTGATATAAAGTAAGATGAATTTTTCAGTACGTGCTGTTTTAACCCAATAATCAGGATCAACATATATATTGCCTTGAGCTAAATGCTCAAAGAAATGAAAGCAATCATTTGGAGGAGTATCAAAATAACTTTCCATACAAGTCTGTACAATTTTCGATATTTGAGCTTTTTCATGATCTGTATATGCATAACTGGTTGTAAAGCGAATCATGGGCATGACCATATCTCCTCTGGCATATGTTCAAGCGCTGAAATAGCGGTGGGCAGTCCTGCATAGAAAGCAAGGTGGGTAATCACTTCAATAATTTGTTCTTTCGTGATGCCTTCAGTTAAGGCATTTTTATATGCCATTCGAGCTGTGAATAACGCCCTTGCAAAATGAGTGCCGAGATCGTAATAAGACAACGTGTTTGAGTATCAAGCATCTGTCTTTGCCAGATATCTGCAAATAAATAGTCTTTGCCGAACTCATAAAGCTTGGGCGAAATCATTTCCAAATTATGAATATCAATTTTCCTAAACATCTTAAAACTCTGCGTCGGGGGATGTTGTTGCTAATATGGCAGTTTGGTATAGTTAAAAAAATCAAAATTTTTCCAACTAATAATTCGGTTTTTATGAATGATTATGCCAAACTTCCGACCAATCTTGATTTAGATGCCTTACGTTCATTTGTTAAAGGAATCGAGCTAGGCAGTTTTTATTTGGCTGCTCAAAACTTATGTCGCTCTCCGGCTGCGATTAGTGCTCAATTAAAAAAATTAGAGCAGCAGACTGGCTGCCAATTATTAAGAAAAAACGGAAGATTGTTGGAGTTAACACCGAGCGGTGAATTATTATTTAGTCATGCGAAAAGTGTGTTGGCAATGAATGATAGGGTACTTTTACAACTTCACCAGACTCAAGCGACAGGGATTATTCGATTTGGATTACAAGAAGATTTTGCTGAAGGTACGTTACAACAATTAATTGCTCAGTTCATGTTGCAATATCCTAAAGTGCAGTTTCAAATTCAGGTTGACCGAAATTTTAATTTATTAGAAAAAGTACAAAAACAAGAGCTGGATTTGGCTCTCATCTGGCAACAAGATGAAGCCCGTGAAAATTTTTATGAATTGCAGAATGTAGAAACAGAGTGGTTATTTTGTTCTCATCCACACATCCAGCAGACTCTTGAAACTGGATCTTCGATTCCATTGGTTGTATTACAGCAGCCTTGTATTCTAAGACAAATGGCAATTCAGGCGCTTGAAGAGAAGGACTTGGAGTGGCACATTGCCTATGAGTGCAATTCTGTACAGGCTTTGTGGCCCGCGATACGTGCTGGTATAGGAATAAGTTTGAGATCATTATTTCAAATACCTTCAGATATCAAAATTTTAAACAGTGCTGAATTACCTCAACTTAAATCTTTATCATTTGGTCTTTATTCCAATTCAAAATTAGAATCTGGTTATATTGTTCAGCAATTTCAAAAATATATTGAACACAACCTTCAGTAAATCTTTTATCTATAAAAAAGGGGAAGAGCAAAAAGGCTAGATGATAATCTTCAATGTGAGTCTTTATTTCATGTTAATTAGTCGTGAGTTCATTTGGATATGTCATAAATCCTGATGAACACACACTAAAATTGAAAGGCTTATTCTAGTTATCTAGGTGCATAAGATACGTTTTGAAGAAGTTAAATAACTCATCAAATTGAACTTCACCTAAATCCTCGCCATTTTGTAAACGTATTCGCACACAAGATTGTTGCATTTCTTGCTCACCGATAATGATTAGGTAAGGCACTTTCTGTAGCGTATTTTCACGAATTTTATAGTTCAATTTCGTTTGACTTAAATCTAAGGTTGCCCTGAAGCCATATTGTTTAAGCAATTGCTGGACCTGTTGAGCATAAACATGTTGCGCATCTGTGATAGGTAAAATTGCGATTTGAACTGGTGCAAGCAAAAATGGAAAATGTCCCATATAGTGTTCGATCAGAATCCCAATAAAACGTTCTAGGGAACCAAATAAAGCCCGATGCAACATCACAGGACGTTGTTTTTGATTGTTTTCATCAATGTAATGAATATCAAAACGTTCTGGTAAATTTAAATCAACCTGAATCGTACCGCATTGCCATTCACGACCGATTGCATCTTTTAACGTAAATTCAAGTTTAGGGCCATAAAATGCACCTTCACCAATATTTAAAGTGTAAGAGATATCAAGCTGTTCGAGAGATTGTTTTAGCGTATTTTCTAAGAAATCCCAGATTTCTTCTGTACCTACACGATGGTCTGGTCGTGTGGATAATTTGATCGAGACATCATTAAAACCAAATTGTTGATAAATTTTATAAATGAGGGAAATTGTATCTTTACACTCTGATAAAAGTTGGTTTTCTGTACAAAAAATATGAGCATCATCTTGGGTAAAATGTCGAACACGCATTAATCCATGTAAAGAACCCGATGGTTCATAGCGATGGACTTTACCAAATTCTGCCATGCGTAAGGGTAAGTCCCGATAGCTTCTCAATTTGTGTGCATATAAACATACTGAACCAGGACAACTCATTGGTTTAAGTGCATATACTCGATGATCTTCGGTTTGGGTGATAAACATATTTTGGCGATAATTTTGCCAATGTCCCGAAATTTCCCACAGCTCACGATCCATAACATCAGGTGTATTAACCTCGATATAGCCAGCATCGTCTTGTTGTTGTCGTAAGTAGTCGGTTAAAAGCTGAAATAATTTCCAGCCTTTAGCATGCCAGAAAACTGCCCCAGGTGCTTTATCATCAAAATGTAGTAGGTCAAGTTGTTGTGCCAGTTTGCGATGGTCTCTTTTGGCAGCTTCTTCCTGTTGTTTAAGATAATATTTTAATTGTTTTTGTTCTGCCCAACACGTTAAATAAATTCGCTGCAACATTGGTTGATTGGCATCGCCTTGCCAATAAGCCCCTGAAATATTGGTGATTTTAAAATTTTCCAGTAATGCAGAATTACTAACCAGTGGATAAAAATAAACATCTGAAAAATTTTGTTGTTTAACAAGGTAAAAATTTGTTTTATCAGGGATTTTTTGTAAAACTTGCAGTTTGAATTTTTGGTGTTGGAACTGATGAATGGCGTGTTGCTTGCTGATGATCTGAGTATGGATTTCAACATTCTGTTGTACCCATTCATTCATTTTTAATTCAATTTTTTGTATATCTTCGGGGTTAAAATGTGGGGTGTCAGCAAAATCAAAATACAGTCCATGTTCAGTAATTTGATATTCTACTGATTGAGCTAAAGGATATAATTGTTGTACGGCTTGTGCCAGTAAATAGGCATAGGAATGACGCAAGATATTGAGTGTAGTTACATCATTTAGATGAAGTAATTCGATATGGCAATCATCTGTAATCAGATGATTGAAATCAACATAGTGTTGGTCAACTTTAGCTAGAAAAGCTTTTTTATAGCCGTGTGGTTTATGATGCGCTAAAATTTCTGCAATCGACAATGGTTGTGGCAATTCAAGCTGATATGATGTGCCAAGTAAAACAAGTTGAATATTCATAAAAAACAATCTAAATCAATAAATTAAAAAGCTAGCGGTCAATCTCTAAGGCGTGTCCCTTACAATTCAGAAAAAGCTGTTGCTGATGCCATGCTAGTTGTCCGGAAATGATGGTGCTATCAACCAGATAGCGGAAAGTTTTATTCTGGAACGGTGTCCAGTTACATCGCATAAAATTCTGTTGTTCAGAAACAGATTGTTGATTCTGATTTTCCCTTATCAAGACCAAATCTGCCCAATAACCCTCACGGATATAACCGCGCTCTTTGATGAGAAATAAATCGGCAACCTGATGTGAAGTTTTCTGTACCAATGTTTCAATCGAGAGCTGTTGGTCTGCAACGAGCTCCATTAAGGCAGGTAAGGCATGTTGTACTAAAGGCAAACCTGATGGGGCATTAAAATATGATTGCTGTTTTTCTTGCCATGTGTGCGGTGCGTGATCTGTACCGATAATATCCAGACGATTGCTGTGAGCTATAGCTTCAATCAACGCCTGTTTATCACTGGCGGTTTTAATAGCAGGGTTACATTTAATCAGGTGCCCTAAATCAGAATAATCTCCATCATCAAAACTTAAATGATGAATACAAACTTCAGCAGTAATATGTTTTTTATCCAAAGGTAGATTCTTAAATAAGCACAACTCTTTGGCGGTAGTGATATGTAAAACGTGTAATTGCGTACCGTATTTTTCTGCTAGGGAAACAGCTAAACGTGAGCTCTCAAAACAAGCTTGTTTATCTCGGATTTTTGGATGAAAAATCGCAGGGATATCTTCACCATATTTTTGGCGATACTTTTGTTCAAGCTGTTTGATACGTGGTGTATATTCACAATGCGTGAGTAAAATAGTGGGAACATTTGCAAATAAGCGTTCCAGCACCTGTGGGTCATCAACTAGCATATTACCTGTTGATGCTCCCATAAAGACCTTTACGCCACTGACTGATTTAGGATCAAGCTGTTCAATAATCTCTAAATTATCGGCACTTACACCAAAGTGAAAAGCATAGTTTGTCATGCTATGTTTAGCGGCAATTTCTTTTTTTTGCTCTAAAGCTGTTAAATCAAGAGTCGGTGGATTGGTATTTGGCATATCCATCACACTGGTAATGCCACCCACAGCCGCTGCCATCGATTCAGATTCAAAACTCCCTTTAGGTGGTGAACCTGGATCACGGAAATGTACTTGATCGTCAATCATGCCAGGAACAAGCCATGCACCATTTGCCTCTATTGACTTGGCATTGTGGATTCCTGTGATGCTCGGCTGGATTTTGCTGATTCGTCCTTGCTGAATAAGTACATCTCCAATCTGGCAATGTCCCTCATTCACGATATTGGCATTGCGAATAATCAGATCGGGTAACTGTCTAAAATTCATTTTGTAATGCCTTATAACCCTGTACCAACTCAATATTGGTATTCACTACACTTTCGGAAAATTCACTTATAGAAATATTGATCGGTGGGTACTGGCTTAAGTCAGTTTGAGCATTAATATAGCTCATCGCAGGTACATAAAATGATGCTGGTAAATCGCGACCATCAACCACTGCATTATGGCGGACGGCACTATGATCACCCACTTTACAATTGAATAAGACACTGTTAAATCCAACGAATACGTGGTTACCAATCACACAAGGACCATGGATAATTGAACGATGGGCAATAGATGAATTATGTCCAATCGTAACCTGAGCACCTGCCTTTGAATGAATGACAACACCATCTTGAATGTTTGAGTTTTTACCGATGATGATGGGTTGCATTTCGCCGTTTTCATCTACTTCATCCGCACGGATGACTGCATAAGGACCAACAAATACATTGGCCTCAATGATGACTTTGCCACAAATAATCGCGGTTTGATCAATATAAGCAGATTGGTCAATAACAGGGAGATGCCCAGATGGATTTTTACGAATCATAGCCTTACCTATTTAAATCATGGGTTGAGTTAGAATTGTGGCGTGATTACCTACTAAACCAATATAAAAACAGTTGGGACGATAGGTATGGCATGCTGCCCCAGACTGTTCCACTAAAAACAAAATACTGTCACCGTCACAATCTAGTCGGGCTTCAACCAGTTTTTGACGATGTCCAGAACTTTCGCCTTTACGCCACAGACATTGACGGGAACGTGACCAATAACAGACTTGTTTGGTTGTTAATGTTTCTAGCAAAGCATCACGATTGATCCAGGCCAGCATCAGTACATCTTTAGTTTTAATATCTTGTGCTATTGCTGTAATTAAACCGTCTGGATTCCATGGAATGGCCTCAATCACTGTGGCAAAGTCATAAGACTGTCCTAGTTTCCCTTGTTCCATTTGCATGAAGATAGATTGATTTACCATCGCCATGAGCCTTGCGCAACTGCATCATGTGCATGCAAACTTTCCGCATGAATGACTTTAAAATGAAAACCTGAGATATAAGGATAACCCTCAAATGCTGCAAACAAACGGCGTAAGGCATCCTCACAGAACATCAGGTTTTGGCCATTTGCCAAGGCAAAAGCTTGCTCATCCATGCGCTTTACAGCGGTCTGCACAGGTGTTGCCAGTGCCTGTTCAGCATGATTGATTAATGCCATAAAAGGGATTGAGTCTAAATTTTTAGCTAACTTAAATTTCAGTTGAGCAAAACTTCTTTGGCTGTGAGGGGTTGCAACAATCGCATCAGTTGTACCAAGCCAAGCAACAATGTCATCCATTTTTGTGATATCTAATTGTTGGGAGTGAACAGCTTTCTGAAAACTTTTTTGGATCAGGTCACGTGCCAGTGCCGCAGAACACGGACATGTAGAAGAATAAGGAATTTCCAGTGTCAGCTCTGCCTGAAAAGATTGTTGTTTTAATTCACATGACAAGCTAAATGGATAGCTTTTCCATCCTGATAACTGGCTAATTAAAGCCGGTCGCTCTATTTGAAGTTCACTTTGAATATCGATACGAGCATGTTTGGAAAGTTGCTGATGGCTAAATAGAAAATCTTGCAAGGCCTGTTGCAGATGATTTAAGGTCAAATCTCGAGCTGAGCTTAAGTTTAACAGACGGGTATAGAGTCGCGACATATGAATGCCCTTAGCATTCGGATCGTCTAGGCTTACATAGGCATTCACCTGGCTTGAACACAAGGTATTATGCAGATACAAAGGTAAAGCAATATTTTCCATACCCACCCAATCAAGAGGGTAGGTATTTATTTGTAGAAATGGCTCAGATGAGATATCTGGTAGTTGAGAGGCATTCATATTGGGATGTAAGTATTAAATGTTATGTTATAACATAACATTTAATGAGTGTTGTTTCTAGTACAACATGAACTGGAGTTAATGATTGATTGACTTTAATCTGATGTTTGGGTGTTTTTACAATATCCAAATAAGATTAGGGAATGTCCAGTTAACGTAAAATGATGTTTTTCTGCAATATCTAGCAGTATTTTCTCAATTTCCTCATTTTTAAATTCAATAATTTGGTTTGTTTCTCGGCAGACTAAATGATCATGATTCGTTTCTTGTTTCATTTCAAATATGGCGTGATTATGATCAAAGTTATGGCGCTGTATAATGCCTGCCATTTCAAACTGGGTTAAAACACGATAAACCGTAGCTAAACCGACATCTTCACCTTGTTCTAAAAGTTTTTTATAAATCTCTTCAGCACTTAAATGGTGAGGAATTGAATTTTCCAATATTTGTAATATTTTGAGTCGGGGCAGGGTGACCTTCAATCCTGCTTTTCTAAGATCTTGATTGTTAATAGTCATATGTATAAACCTTTCATTCTTGCGTCATTGTTGATCGCATTTTCCAAGTTGTTTGGGTTGGTGTGTCCTCTAATACGATGCCTTTCTCAAGTAGCTGTTGTCGAATTCGATCTGCTAAAGCATATTGTTTATTAGCCCGTGCTGTATCTCGTGCCAAAATTGCTTGATGGATCTCTAATTTGGAAATGCGAACACTCTGTCCAATAGTTGATTGTTTTAATATTTTTTTTGGATCTAGTTGAAAAATATTTAGAATATTGCCAATCCAAAGAAGTAATTTGTAGTTTGCAACAACTTGTTGTTGGTTATTCTCTTTTATGGCTATATTCAGTTGCTTTAATAGATCAAAACAAACGACTAATGCTTCGGGCGTATTAAAATCATCGTTCATCGCTTGATTAAATCTGACAAGGGCTGAGTGACTCGAATATTCAAATTGCTCCAAGCTTTTACTTGAGTTAATAAAAGGCTGTGCACGATAAAAGGCTTGGTAGAAGCGTAATAGTGTTTTCTTTGTATCCATCATAATACGATCAGAAAAATCGATAGGATTACGATAATGAGAACCGATCATTAGTAAGCGTATAACTTCAGGATGATAGGATTTGAGTAAATCACGAATGGAGAGAAAATTACCTAATGATTTTGACATTTTCTCTCCATTTACATTAATGAAGCCTGTGTGTAACCAGTAATTTACATATTTTTTTCCAGTTGCCGCTTCACTTTGTGCAATCTCATTTTCATGATGTGGGAATAGTAAATCCCCACCACCACCATGAATATCGAAATGATTACCCAAATGACACATCGACATAGCTGAACATTCAATATGCCAACCAGGTCGACCATTCCCCCAAGGTGATTTCCACGTAGGTTCATCAGGTTTAGAAGCCTTCCACAGTACAAAGTCAAATGGATGATGCTTTTCTGCTTCTAAGCATACACGTTGGCTTGCACCTACTTGCATATCTTCTAATTTCCGACCTGATAATCGGCCATAGTTAGGATAGCTCTCAACAGAAAAATAAATATCACCATTTGATGTTTGGTAGGCATGTTTTTTCTTGAGTAAGGCTTGAATGAGATGCTGAATATTTTCAATAGCATCAGTTGCTTTAGGCTCAGCATCGGGAGAAACGCATCCTAATGTATGAAAATCTTCATGCATCGCACGAATATAGCGATCCGTTAATTCGCCGATAGATTCATTATTTTCTTGGGCCCTCTGAATAATTTTGTCATCAATATCGGTAATATTGCGAATATATTTTACTTTCCAGCCTTGTGATCTTAAAAAGCGAACAATAAAGTCAAATGCAATCATGGTTCGGGCATGTCCAATATGACAATAATCATAAACAGTGATCCCACAAACATAGAGTTTGATTTCGTTTGCTACGATAGGCTTAAACTGCTCTTTGGATCGAGTTTCAGCGTTATAAATATACAAATCGGACATCTTTTTTCCCAATTAATGCTCTATAAAGTGCAAGTCAGAATTAAATAGAAAAAGTAACCTTCTTCTTTTAAGTTGAGAGTCAGAAAAACTTTTCAATATTATAGTTATGTTATAACATAACATTAAAGGGGGCAATCTTATTAAAATTGCAAATTAAGCATTCAAAAAATAGAGATTGAAATAAATGATGATGAAGAATTTTTTAATTATAAGTTTAGTTTTCTTTCTTTCTGCCTGTACCCAGAAACACACAGGGGAATGGATTTACCCTTTTAATGCCTCTGTACAACATACGGCACCAAGCCATAAATCTGTACATTCGAATCAATTATATTCAAAAACTGTTCCTATAGCTTATTGGCATTGGCTTTCACAACCTTCACATAAAGTCCAAGCTGCCCGTTACCAAGCATTTTTAAAACAGCATAATTTACTGGGTATTATTCCTGAATTTGAGTTATTTCAAACAGCAAGAGATTGGCAAAGTTGTGGTGCGTCGGAATATGAAATACCACCTCAGGAAATTTGGAACAATATTGTTCCTACACTTACCATTTTAAAGAAGTTGGTTGAGGCCAAGGTGATTGATGATTTTACAGTCACTTCTGTTTATCGAAACTATAATTTGAACCGTTGCTCGAGAGGTGTCGATTCTTCGCGGCATGTTTTTAATGCAGCACTCGATTTTCGAATTGGTTCTGAGCAGCCGTCATCAGAAGAACTCTGGGTAATCCAGCAAACAAAAAATAAATTGTGTCAATTTTGGGCTGAAAATGGTGAAGCTTTAAATATGGGGCTCGGGGTATATGCTTCTGGACAAATTCATATTGATAGTGTCGGATATCGCACATGGGGACCAGATCATCATCGAATGTCGTCACCTTGTGTCACTCAGCTCTTGTCTAATTAAAATAATGAAGAGAAAGTAGATGAATGAATTAAAACTTAGCACTGCACAACTAAAAGTCTTATCTATTTTGCAAAATGAGCAGAAAGCAATGAGTGCTTATGCCTTATTAGAAAGGGCAAAATCTTTTGGGCTACAATCTCCAGTACAAATTTATCGTATTTTGAACAAACTATCAGGGCATGGGTTGATTCTTAAACTTGATACATTGAATAAATATTTAGCGTATGAGTTAAAAAATAAAAAAACCTGTTTGCTCGTCACAATTTGTACAGATTGTCAGGCAGTAGAGATCATTGATTCACCTCAGCTTGCTCTCGTGATTGAACAGTCTATTCTTCTTCAAAACTTTAACTCTAGACATCAATATGTAGAGCTTGCTGGTCAATGTGCTTTGTGTTTTTCCAAACATAATAGTCATTTATTAACATAAAAGTGAGAAAGCCAATGGATCTTTCTTTATCCACCCCACTTAAATTACCCGTAATTATGAAGCTTCTGAATTTGGTAAGGTGGATTTAGATAAAGTTTTTGTGAATCGTAAAAGACGAGCATTTTACTCATGACGCTTCTTTTATTTTTTCTAATCAAGAGTTTGCAGGTTTTTGGTATGGATATGAATGAATCTATTCTATTCAATAATTTTATGCTGGCTTACTAAGTGATCATTAATATTTTTAAACGATACAAAATTTATTTCTTCACATACATATAGGTTTAGATATGACTATGAGCTTTCAGGCTTTAAATATTGCAATTTTAACTGTGTCAGATACGAGGACCATTGAGAATGATAAATCAGGTGACTATCTAGAAACTGCGGTACATCAGGCAGGGCATCAAGTTTTATCTCGTCAAATTTGCCTAGACGATCGTTATCAAATTCGGTCTTTGGTCAGTCAATGGATTACAGATGCTCAGATATCGGTTATTCTTATTACTGGTGGAACTGGTTTCTATGAACGTGATGTTACTCCGGAAGCAGTATCAGTATTGTTTGATAAATTTATAGATGGATTTGGAGAAGTATTTAGAGCTATATCACTGTCAGAGATTGGCATGGCAACGATTCAGTCACGAGCATTGGCAGGAATAGCAAATCATACAGGTATTTTCTGTTTACCTGGATCAACTAATGCTTGTAAAACAGCTTGGGAAATGATTTTAAAAAATCAATTAGATGCAACAACAAAACCGTGTAATTTTGTTGAGCATTTCTATAAACAATAAATGTTTACTAAATAGCCCATTGTGGCAGAAGTGTGTATTTTACAGAAAAAGTCTGATGTGAGATGTGAATTTCAAGCTATATCAATTC
>NZ_JABVBF010000115.1 GCF_013344765.1 Acinetobacter lactucae | reverse complement strand
AAAGTTATCTGTGAAGTAATTTTTTAATTTTTGAGTAATCTTTTGTAAAAAATTATTCGACACCACTTCGGCACCATTAAAATATAACTCATTGTTATTTAATATTTATTATAACCTTGCCAAGGTTAGGGTCGCGAGTTCGAATCTCGTTCCTCTCTCCAAAATTAAAAAACCACCTAGTTTAAAAAATTAGGGGGGTCTAGTATCGGTTAGTTAGCTACTTTCACCAACACCCTCATATATTTTTAGCTAATTCTTTTGCTAAACATTGTTCATGCCACGTGGTTTGGAAGTTCTCGACAGCTTTTGACTTAATGAGAGGGTCTTCAAATAATTTTGAAGAATATGCAGATTTGATAAGCTCTTGATAAAGTTGTTTGGCTTGTTGCTCTTCAAGATGATCGGCGATGTCGTGTAACTCTTTAGCTGGCACTTCATGTTGTCTAGCATCCATCACACCACTCGCTGCTTTTTTAACAGTTTCACAGTAATGAAGTTCCATGGCTTCTGATGCCGCATAACATTGAATTGAAATTGCGCTGATAAAGAGGAATATAAATCTCATAATCTCACCTTAATTTGACGCGCAAGGTTACCAACTAATCTGCCCAAATTTAAGTTAAAAAAGGTTATTTTTGTTTTGTCTTATTTTATTTCACCTTTTGCACTTGAGTATTAGAAGCTCTCAGCACTGTTCCATCTGCCGCGACTGGCGCCATAAATGGAATTTGCCGACCTGTATTTTTATCAATTAACAGAGAATGACGCTCTCCACTTTCAAATAGGTTCTGTTCTCCCCATTGTCGCAAAGCCACAATCACTGGGAACAAACTCTCCCCTTTATCAGTCAACACATATTCTTGATAAGCCGTGCCATCCGAAGCATCTTGCATTTCAAGAACGCCTGCATCGACTAATTTTTTTAGTCGGTCAGAAAGTATATTTCGCGCAACGCCCAAGCTTCGCTGGAAATCTCCAAAACGGCGCATTCCATCAAAAGCATCGCGCACAATAAGCAGTGACCAGCGGTCTCCTATGAGGTTGACGCAGCGCGCAACAGGACAAGGTTCATCTTTCATCAGTGTAGAGTTCGCCATTGAGTTTCCTTACCAATCATCAGTAACAAATTATCTAGTTGCATTTTAAAACTAGCAGATCTAACATTCAACTAGTTGCATTTTAAAACCAGATTAAATGGATTTAGGCCCATGAAAGCTTCTCTTGCATCTTCAACTTCATCCGCCGAAAGCGATAAACCGCTTTCGAGCATGCCTCTTAGCGTAATTTTGCTGTTTGCTATTGCAAGTGGTGCAAGCGTAGCAAATGTCTATTATGCACAGCCTTTGCTCGACATATTAGCTACGGACTTTAGCATTAGCCATGCCGCCATCGGTGGTGTAGTTACAGCCACGCAAATTGGTTGTGCACTAGCCCTCGTGTTTCTGGTGCCGTTGGGTGATCTTGTAAATCGGCGTCGTTTAATGGCAATACAACTCTTAGCATTGGTATCTGGATTGCTAGTTGTTGCATTTGCTCATTCTGTTGTTGTTCTTTTGGCAGGAATGCTTGCAGTGGGTTTACTGGGCACAGCCATGACACAAGGGCTTATTGCTTATGCAGCGAGTGCTGCGGCTCCACATGAGCAAGGACATGTAGTAGGCACTGCACAAAGTGGTGTATTCATTGGTTTACTGCTTGCTCGTGTATTTTCAGGAGGAATTAGCGATGTAGCGGGTTGGCGTGGCGTTTACTTTTGTGCAGCCGTAATCATGCTCATGATTGCGTTCCCCCTTTGGAGAAGACTTCCTCATTTAAAAGTTCAGCCCGTTTCAATGCGCTACCCGCAGCTTCTGGCTTCTATGTTAAAACTGCTACACCAAGAAAAAGTACTTCAAGTACGCGGTGTCTTAGCTTTACTCATGTTCGCGGCATTCAATATTTTTTGGAGCGCACTGGTATTGCCATTGAGTGAGCCACCTTATAGTTTTTCACATACGATTATTGGGTCTTTTGGTCTTGTGGGAGTCGTTGGTGCTCTGGCAGCTGCTCGTGCGGGACAATGGGCCGACCACGGATATGCTCAGCGTACAAGCGCAGCAGCACTCGTTATATTATTAATCGCATGGGGTCCTCTTTCACTCATGGCGTACTCGCTCTGGGCACTGGTGATTGGCATAGTATTGCTAGACTTGGGTGGACAAGCTTTACATGTGACTAATCAGAGTATGATTTTTCGTACTCGTCCAGAAGCTCATAGCCGGCTTGTTGGGCTCTACATGCTATTTTATGCAATCGGTAGTGGACTGGGTGCGATCAGTACAACCGCTACTTACGCATATGCTAGTTGGTTTGGCGTGTGTGCACTCGGTGCAGGTGTTAGTTTGTTGGCGCTCATATTTTGGTGGATGACACGGCACACCACTCCTCAAGACACAAATGAAAAAGATAACAATATACAAATAAATAAACTATAATTTAGGATGACTTTCGTCAGTCAATAAAGTTCTTAAGTCTTAATTTGTTAAGCTCAAACGGTAATAGAATGAAATCTTCTCTAACAATCTAATGATTGATATGCAACATTAGTCCATTACTATCAAAATTATATGGAAGCCCCTAAAGGAATAAAATTGGGTACTAACAATAAATTAATCTGCATAGTTATCTTTGCGCTTCTTACAGGATGTCAGCAACAAGAAGCAGGTAACGATATGAGTGCTGTGAAACTCCCTGTTTATCAATCTAATGGTATTTTTGCTTCAGCACGCCTAAAAGGACCTTTACAGTTAAAACAAGAATGTCTTTATGTGAACGATATCCTGATTATCTTTCCTGAACACACTGCTCAGTGGGATTCTGAAAAAGAAACTTTAAGCTATAAAGGTAAACATATCAGCTTAGGTAGCGAATTAGATATTGCCGGAGGTTTCGGTAATTTTGAGCAAGACAACCTCCGCATTAAGCATTTGAGCCCAATGTGTGATCATCAAAATATTTGGTTTGCCGGATAATCTTTCGCGAACAGTATGAGTAAAAAAGCCCCCATTTGGGAGCTTTTTCAAAATAATTTAGGTGATGTTCTTTACAACTTAAAACTTAACTTGGATGAATTTCTGCTGTTAATCTTTGCAAATCATGACCAGAAGGTGCTTGGTAAACACGTAAACCAAACTCGGGAAGAATCGCAATTAAATGGTCAAAAATATCTGACTGAATTGCTTCATAAGAAACCCATGCAATCGTATTGGTAAATGCATAAATCTCTAACGGCAAACCTTGGCTTGTCGGCTGTAACTGACGAACAATAATGGTTTGATTTTGAGCAATACCCTTGTGCTGGCGCAAGTAAAATTCAACATAGGCTCTAAATGTCCCAATATTGGTTAGACGGCGCTTGTTGTAACGAGATTGATTGCTTAAATGCTTATTGAATTCTTCAATTTCAGATTGCTTGGCATCAAGATATTGATCTAATAATAAAAAGTCTTTGAGCTTTTGTTGCTCTTCATCGCTCATGAAATGCACGCTACTTTGATCGATAAAAAGTGAACGCTTCATTCGACGGCAACCCGAATTGCTCATACCTCGCCAGTTTTTAAATGTATCGGTAACCAGCTTATTGGTTGGAATGGTGGTATAGGTTTTATCAAAATTTTGCACAGTCACTGTATGCAGTGAAATATCAATTACATCACCGTCAGCATTTAAAGATGGCATTTCAATCCAGTCGCCAATGCGCACCATGTCATAAGAAGCGATTTGGACACTCGCCACCAAAGACAAAATGGTGTTTTGGAAAACCAGCATTAATACCGCTGCCATCGCACCAAAACCTGCCAGTAAAGTGAACACATCCTTTTTAAGGAATGTTCCCAAAATCATCAGGCCACACACCACAAATAAAATGAGTTTAACGAGCTGTAAATAACCTTTAATCGGTTTGTTTCTAGATTTTGGATTACGCTGATAAATCAGATTAAATATGTTTAATATTTCACTAACCGTAAGCGCGAGTGTGAGAAAAATGAATGCTTGGGCAGCCATCTCTACAAAAGCAATGAACTTTGGAGATAGATGAGGCACTGTTGCAATACCGTTCATAATCACAACAGCAGGAACAATATTTGCAAATCTTCTTATGACGCTATGCTGAGCAAAAATAGACTGATTTGGTGATTTAAGCTTTGTAACTAAATGACGAACGCCCCGCACAATAACGCGTTTGGCAATAAAATTTGCGATTGCTGCAAATAAAATCAAAATAGTGAGTGAAACCAACATCTCTAGCCAAGGATAATGACTTAGCTGAACCCGAATATCGCGGAAAAAATTTAAAAAATCCAAACCTATACACCTTTAAAATTTCTTTTCTAGAATTTTAGGGGCTAAGAACATTTATCATAAGACTTGTTTACATATGTAGTCATAAATACAACAACTAAGTTATATACCCTGCCCAAATTTAATTATGACCTGTTAATTTTAGAACCTTATCGGCTCATGGTTTAGACCAATGTAAAGTCATTAGAGATTATTTAGAAAGTAAGATAATCCCTGCGGCGCACGTCCATTTAAGCGACTGCTCGTTGTCACTCGAACCAAATTACTCCAAGTAATATTGCAACAATGCTTGATCAATTTTTTGATTAGAGATACATCCTCATGACATGAGATAGGCTCAAAGCCACCAACCAAAAGATAGACCTCTGCGCTAAAACTTAAATTTGCCCCGTGAATATGTGCATGGTCCATCTCATCTTGATAATGTGCTAAATATTTTTCCCGCTTAGTGATAGAGAGATGACTAAAATCGTCTAGGGTTACAGTACCGCAAATTGCATCTGTAGGTTGATGCTGGATTTGGTAGCGCAACCAATCAGGACTGACGACGGTGTCTGCATCTGTACATGCAATCCATGTAACCCCTCTTTCAATTAAATGACGAATTCCTAAATCTCGTGCCTGCCCAACACATGCGTAGTCACATTCAATCCAATTGATTTGATGGCTTTGTACAATCAACCGCGACTGATCTGTACAGCTATCGAGTACAACAAGCACTTCTACGTCATAATCGCTAATGTTATCTATAGCGACCTGAATAGATTGCAGACAGGCAGATAAATAGTACTCTTCATTATGTGCTGGAATGACAATGCCTATTTTCATCTGAGTTTTTCCTGCTGTGCTAAAGAGGAAGCATTGGCCGTCCACAGATCAATCATAAAATCTGGATCGTTTAAGGTGAGATAGTGATGAAATGGAAAATGTTGCTGAAAGCTTTGGTGGACTCGCTCAGCGTTTAATTCAAAATCTTGAATTTCATGACGCCAATGGCAACACAGAATTTCACCGTCATCATTTAAACTATCTTTTAACTTTTCAATAAACTGCTGCAATTCATCTGCTGACAGGTAATAGGCCATCTCACTAATTAAGATGAGATCAAATTTTTGAATTGTGTAGTCTTCGGGTATTTTTCTATTCTCAACAACAACATGCTCAAATTCTTTTAGACGTTCAGACGCCAAGCGAACAGCACTCTCAGAAACATCTATACAGACCAATTGCTCAGCTCTTTGTGCTAAATGAAAACTTAAATGTCCGTTCGAACAGCCCACTTCTAACACCTTTGGATAGCGGGGTTTTGTCAGCAGTGCGAGACAAATTTGTCTTTTACGTGCTTCATACCAATGAGCGTCATAGCCCCATGGATCACTGTTATGACGATATAAATCTTCAAAGTACATGCGAGAATGAATCACTCAAATAAACCTCATAAGGCATTAAAAGACGATTAATCGCACTTGAAGATAGCACTGCGGCATTCCCCGTGCTTTCATCTGCTTCTAGTTGGGTTTTAAACTGCAAAATTGCTTGATGTTTTTTAGTTAGCTGTTCTTGTGTTAATGAAAATGCTTTTGCTCGGTGCCAATCAATTCGTGGATCTAAAGGCTTTGCCCAATGCCAAGCCCAGATTAATACGTGTAAACATAGTAATTGCTTCGCAGTCGCATAAGCTTGTACGGTTTTCCCTACTGCTTCATGATCTGGATGTCCATCAAATTCATAACTACAAATTAGAATATCTTCGGCTTGAACCATCTGATCTAAACTCTGCCAGAGTTGCTCGGTTTGTAAATGAATTTGACCATCTAACAAATTAAACTCTACATGCTCGGTTGACTCTGCTGCGCCTAAACACTTTAAGGCAGCCAAGCTTTCTTGCGGACGAAGAACATTGAGCTGATCTGGAGGATATTTTGTAGATTTAGGATGGCTCTGTGTGCCGTTACTCACAGCTAAAATTAGAATCTTACAATTCAGTTCGATGAGTTGCTGCATCAACCCGCCACAGCCAAGCACTTCATCATCAGGATGTGGAGAGACAATCACCACCCTTTTAGAACGAAATAACTCAAGATCTAAAGGCGCTAGCGGATGATCTTTAAATGCCTTTAACCATTGCTCTTTGGCCGTTCCCTCACCAAAAATAACGCGATCTTCAACCAAAGGATGTTTTAAAGTTCCCATAGGCTTTGCTCCGACACACAGAGTTCTGCAATTTGCTGGTAGTCAAAAGCTGCATGACTTTGTCTGATAAACACAGGCAAATCGGCCATGAGCTGAGCAAATGTTGCATCTTCACAAAAAGGTCGAGCGCCTAAGGCTTTCCCTACTCGTTCAATAATGCTCAGACAGCATTGTTCTGTTTGGGCACGTAAAATTCGTATTTCCCGCTCATGGCTTAGCGTTGGTTCATGGTCAATCAACTCGGCAACATATTGAAAATATTGTTTGGTGATTTCTAATTGCTGAGCGGCCTCGCCTAAATACAATTTTTTATACGGATTAGGATTTGCCTGACAACTTTCTTGCAAATAACCAGCTAGACGCACGGCGGCACCATACCAACAAGCCGCAACACCTGCTGCGCCATGCCAAAAACCTGGGCGTTTTAAATAACTGTTTGGCTCACCAACCGATTGAACAGGCGTATTTTTAAAAGTTACTTGCGCGGTCTGTGTTGCATACATGCCTACCGCCTGCCAGTGGTTTAAATCGGTCGTAATAGAGGGATGGCTTAAATCGGCAATACAAAGCTGCGCCTGCCCTTGCTGATCTTTATAACTCATTAAAGCTTTTTGGATAAACTCAGCACCAGAGCACCAAGGTTTTATGCCATTACAAAGGTCGTTAGTGACTTGCAAAGGTGCTGGTCCGCCATCGGCTGCCCAAACCGCCCAAGTCTTGTTATCTATTTCTTGTTGATAGCCCAATTCATTTAAAATACTTAAGGCATCGCAATGAGATTCAAAAAGCTTAGCTAGACTTAAATCGACCCCAGCAATCTGCCCAAAAAGTTGCCAGCGTTGATAGGTATGACCCGAAGCTGGATGGGGTAAATTTTTCGCTACATTAATCAATTGATAGAGCAAACTAATACGCAGCTTACTTTTAACTTCAGCTGAGGCAGCTTCAAATTCACTTAAGATACTCAATATCGTCATGTTTATAGGTATTTTGATATTCATTACGATTAATTATTTAAAAGTATTGAATTAACACTATCTGAACACATCTGTTTAATTAAACACGTAAATTGTAATAAAAAGATAAATATTATTAGATTTATATCTAATTATTTCATTGTTATTCAAATGCACCTATTAAGTGAACTTATAATCCGATCATGTAAGGTTTATTAAAAACTCAACATTTAATCGATTATTTAAAGTAGTTTAGTTCTTACCGTTTTTCTATTTCCAAAGAAGAGGTCTAAAATGAGCACTTTAAATATTAATGATATTAAAAAACACGCAGACGTTATTGCTTCTTGTGGTACTAAAGTAGGAACAGTCGACCATCTGGATGGTGAAAACCAACTCAAACTCACCCGAGATGAAAGCGGTCAACATCACCTTATTCCTACTGGATGGATTGGCGAAGTAAAAGAAAACCAAGTCATCCTCAATAAAAACTCACAAGAAGTTAAAGATCAGTGGCAAGCGATCTAGAGTTTTAAGCACGATTACGTGGCTTAATGTGAAATTTATAATAAAGCGGTTCTGCTTATAAAAATAAATAGGCTTAAAACTTTATAGCCTAACTCCCAAACTGGAGGCTCCTTTTCGTAAGGAGCCTTTTTATTTATCAAATCTCTGATTTAGACCTTTTTTATCTCTATAAGCCTTTTGTTAGATGTTTTTGTCCTTTACTCACATGGTGATCGATTTTACTTAATGCTAAAAATTGTCCATTCGCATTAAATGAACAATTATGAATAGGGTGACGTATATGATCACAGGGAATCATCAACTTAAAGCAAGAAAAGTACATTTTGATTTTGCCGAGTCGTCTGTCTGCTGGATGCCAAATGATCCGCTATGCTCACATGTCGCTAATGGCATTAACATGCTCTTGCCGGCTGGTGAGTTTTGGTTTTGCCGCGTGTTTAATAAAACCCTTCCCTTGATTACCGATGAAACATTAAAACAAGATGTAATTGGCTTTGTTCGCCAAGAAGCTGCCCATGCACGTGCGCATGAAAAAGCTCAGGATTTCTTACGTGAAAATGGCTACGACATTCAAGAAACACTCAATCGTGCCCATTTTGTGTTTAACATTTTATTGGGTGACAAACCTTTAGGTATGCCTTTTTTAAAAGGTGAAAAGCTCGATGAATATTGGTTACTTTTTCGGGTAGGTGTGATTGCGGCAATCGAGCACTTTACCGGAACCATTGGTCAGTGGACACTCGACAGTAAGTCTTGGGACAAAGCCGACCCTACTATGGCAGATTTATTCCGTTGGCATTTGGCCGAAGAAGTTGAACATCGCTGTGTTGCTTACGATTTATTTGAACACCTCTTAACAAACAAGTTTGGTTTTTATGTGTCGCGCCAAGTGATTATGGCAGCAGTTTTCCCACTGTTTATTTACTTCCTTGCCGACTTTGCCCGTAGTTTAGGCAAGCAAGATTTAGAGCACGAAGAGATTCAAAAGTTGATGCGCCGTGGCTACTTCAAAATTATTCGTGAATTTGAAAAAACTGCGACTCGCTCAGACAACCTACCGACCATTAAATATTTATGGAAAGCGACGTTAAGATGGGTTTCCCCAAAATTTAACCCAATCCATGAAGGTGACACCGAGCAAGCTTTAGCTTATATGGCTCGCTCGCCTGCTGTTCAATATTTTGAAGGAATGACACAGGCTGCAAAACCTGCGACATTAAGCTAAGCAGCTATCGTATTTAAAATAAAAGGCCTCCTTGTTAGGAGGCTTTTTCTTAGGTGAGTTTTGTCGCTTAAGCAAAATTTAAAAAGAAATAATCCAACAACCGATCTCTTTCATCTGCCGCATTTTTATCTAAAAGCTGGACCATTGCACCATCAATCATAAATAAAAACATATAGGCATCTTGGACTAAAGCAGTCGATTTGAGTGTTAAAAGCAGCTTATATATTTCGTCAATAAACCAGTTTCTGTAGTCAACCACAATTTTATAGGCAACTGGATAAAGCTTTTCAATTTCAAAAATTGCCTTAAATGGCAAACGGTAAAACCCTTCTAAATTGGCATGTAAAAAGTAAATCTCCTTAAGTTTATCAAGCACCATTTGTTCATTGTAGGAATTGATAATTGAAAATACTTTGTCTTTTAGAGCATCTTTCTGGAAAGTGAGACACATCTCGATGAGTCGCGCTTTTGAGTGAAAGTCGTTGTAAAAAGTGGCTTTGGCAACTTTGGCTTCCACAATAATTTGGTCGACCCCGACCTTATGAAAACCATATTGATTAAATAAGTCTTTTGCTGTGTGAAGCACTCTGAGTGCTCTAAATGAAGATTCTAAATTTGGCATAGATATACCGCTTAAAATAATTTTTTGTTGTATATAAATGAGATAAAAATGCCGTCACTCTTAAAATGAGTGTTAAAAAAGGCATGCAAAAGCAGCACAAAAATGTGCCTGAGCTATCTCGAGTTTTATTGTTGCTATGATTTTTTAGTCGTAACGAGCTAATAAGATCGTAGAAAACCTAGAGCCGATTAAACCGTTTTAAAGACCAGTTAGGCGGTATAAGAGAGAGTTTGGCAAAGGCCAATAAAGAAGAAATAGTACGCATGAGCGGACTCCTTTTGATTTAGAAGAGTCTTACCAATTACTGTCAAATAATGGTGGCAAGACTAGAAGGGTTGACAGACTGGTACAAAAGGAAACCAGCGCACGCAAGCGTGCCCCTCCTAGCCTCACCATAAAGGCGTGATTTAAGAGAACGCACAAAACGAAACGTTGTTGTGCGCCTTTTGTACCAGCTCTGTCAAAAGCTGACTGGCAATGTAGGCCAGCAGGCAAAGGATAATCGGAGGGGTTTAGAGTGTCAATGTGATATTGGATAGAAAATAATTAAATAAATATTATTTTTCATTAGATTAGATTCGTTAATCTATTAAATAGAATATATTATATTTGCTTAACTCACATTAACTTATAAATATGAATACTATCTCAGCTACTCTTAAAAATGAACATTCAATTGAGGGATGCATAAAAGATGCTAGTGGTAATTTAAAACCATTCCCTATTCTTGTAATTGATAATATTCCATTAAATATATGGGTGCATCAAAATACCCACATTACTGATCTCGCAGAAAGCTTAGTTCCAGCTCAAGGTTGGTTATATGATTATGATAGTAATTTGGCATTAAGTAATGCATGGCAACTTCTTAAACCAGAAGCTTACGAAAATGAAACTATTTCAACAGTAGTTCCAATTTTAGTTTGCCCTGATGATTTAGATCTAGTGTGCAACGTAATTATGGTTGAACAAGTTGTTTCAGCAGATGAGGTCGTATGGGCTCGTTTTGGACGTGCCTTTACGCATATTCATGATGTTGTGACATCCGTAGTCTGGGAAACCTCTCCTTTTGCTCCTCGGTTAATTTTTTCATTGGATGAATTTGAAAAAGCATATAATGATTTAAAAGAATTAGACAAAAAATGGAGTGAAAATTTTATCTAGTTTTCTTAAACATAAAATAAAAGAGTTAGATATTAATGAAAGATCTAGGTAAAAAAGAATTTTACTTCTCAATCAAAAAATATGAACCTGAGAATAACTTATTCTTATTAGCTGTTACTATCAATGGTACTTCTTTTAGCAACTATGAGACCCCTATAGATCTTTCATTTTTAATAAACGACTTAAAATTACTCTTATATACTAACCAACGA
>NZ_JABVBF010000114.1 GCF_013344765.1 Acinetobacter lactucae | reverse complement strand
GAGAGTGATCTTTTGTGGATAACTGCAAAATATGAATTTAAATTCAAATGAAGCAAATTAAAGTAAGATGATATCTTGTTTTGTTGATAAATATGTATATAAGGTGTGTATATATTAAAATTCCTAATAAAAATAAGCAATTACTTTGTGTGTAACTTTTGAAGCTATATATTGCATTGAATTATGGCAAGCATAAAAATAAGTAAAGAGAGTAAAAATTTGGGTTAAATACAAAACTTTCTTGGTTTTTCATTGACAGCGTAAACATTGCACAATAAAATCGCGGACCTTTATAGAAAGATCATTTTTGGGAGTTTCAATATGAAACGTACTTTCCAACCATCTGAATTAAAGCGTAAACGCGTTCATGGTTTCCGTGCTCGTATGGCAACTAAAGCTGGTCGTCAAGTATTAGCTCGTCGTCGTGCAAAAGGTCGTCATAGCTTAACTGTTTAATACTGTTACGCTGACCAGACTTGGGTGTGATGACACTTTACAGTTTTAGCACAGACGTGCGAATACGCTGTGCTGCAGATTATAAAAGTGTATTTGATGGTGCGCTTTTTAAAGTGCATCAACCCCATTTTTTATTTCTTGCAAAATTAACCGAACAGCCTAAAAGCCGTTTGGGTATTGTTGTTGCTAAGAAAAAAGTGCGCCGAGCGCATGAAAGAAATCGAATAAAACGTCTTGCTCGTGAGAGCTTTCGTCTACATCAGCCGAATTTTGGATCAGACATAGATGTTGTGGTGATGCCGAAAGTTGGTATAGAAACGATTACGAATGCTGAGCTATATCAACAATTAGATTTTGCGTGGCAAAAATTACAGCGCTTAGCAAAAAAACATTCTAAAGTTGGCACAACCTCGCAGAATTAAGAGATAGCCAATGGTCCGTTTTCTACGTTGGTTGATTCGACTGTATCAAATTGCGATTAGTCCGCTTCTTGGACCCCGTTGTCGTTATATCCCGACTTGTTCCCAATATGCGATAGAAGCATTGCAAACTCATGGTGCGATAAAAGGCGTTTGGTTATCTTCTAAACGAATTTGTCGTTGTCATCCGTGGGGAGGATCTGGATATGATCCGGTACCGCCAAAAGCAATTCGTTTTATTTCGTTTCATCAAATAGATTCTCAAACGCATCATGTTGCTGTACCCTTTCGTGATCGTTTACTGAAGCAAAATCTCTCTAACCATTTGGGGTAATAGATATGCAACAATGGGCCAGGTTTGCAATTCTCGGGGCCATGTTTGTCACCGCATATTTGCTCATTTTGGCTTGGCAAAAAGATTATGGAAATGCTGCAACTGCACCGCAACAACAAGCGGCGGCTGTAAGTTCGCATGAAGTATCTGCTGATTTGCCAAATGCTAAAAATGCAACAGTGGCTTCCGATGTGCCACAAGCAAATATTGCGCAGTCACAAACCACAGATGCAACTGCACCTGTGAATCAACAGCTTATTTCAGTACAAACTGACCTTTACCATATTTGGATCAATCCAAAAGGTGGTGATATTGTTCGTATTGAATTACTCTCACACGACAAAAGCAAAGACAGCGATCAACCTTTTGTTATGCTTGAAAATGATGCCAAGCGTACATATGTTGCTCAATCTGGCTTAATTGGTTTGAATGGACCAGATAGTAGTCGTGGTGGTCGTCCATTATATGCTGTTGAAAAAACATCATATACTTTGGCTGATGCTAAAGGTGTACAGGATCAAAAGGGTCAAACTGGAAAAGTTTTAAACGTTCCGATGGTATTTAAAACACCTGAAGGCGTTGAAATTATTAAAACTTTCACTTTCACCCAAGGTCAATATCCAATTGTTGTAAAACATCAAGTCATTAACCGTAGCCAACAAAGCTGGCAAGGTCAGATGTTTGGACAATTAAAGCGCGATAATTCTGATGATCCTGGTAAATCTTCTCAAGGTATTTTCACTTTAGGAACTTTCTTAGGTGGAGCTTGGGGAACACCTGATGCACATTACAATAAGCTTAAATTTGCTAATTTCTCAGAAGAAAAAGTAAATACAGAAGCGAAAGGTGGATGGGTTGCGATTGTTCAGCATTATTTTGTCAGTGCTTGGATTCCTGGAAATCTTAAGTTAACTCAAGCGAATGGCCAACCATATGTGGCTAAACTTGAATCTCGTCAATCTGCTGATCATATGAATATCATTGGTTTTACTTCACCAGTGATTAATGTTCCGGCAGGCACTTCAATGGAAGTGGATGCAAAACTTTATTCAGGTCCGAAAGTACAATCTGAATTAAAAGATTTAGCTGTCGGTTTAAATCAGACTGTTGATTATGGTTGGTTATGGCCGATTGCTAAGTTACTGTTCTTAGGTCTTCAATTCTTCCATAACATCGTGGGTAACTGGGGATGGTCAATCATTTTACTTACGATTTTAGTAAAATTGATTTTATGGCCTTTATCTTCAAAAAGTTATCGTTCTATGGCGAAAATGCGTGTAATTGCACCAGAAATGCAACGCATGAAAGAAGAGTTCGGTGAAGACCGTATGCGCTTCTCGCAAGAAATGATGGCTTTATATAAGCGTGAACAAGTAAATCCACTTTCAGGCTGTTTACCATTGTTGCTACAAATGCCAATTTTCCTTGCTTTGTACTGGGTACTCATGGAAAGTGTGGAATTACGTCATGCACCATGGTTAGGCTGGATTCAAGACTTGTCAGCAATGGATCCTTGGTTCATCTTGCCGTTAATCATGGGTGTTACCATGTTTGCTCAGCAAATGTTGAACCCGCAACCAGCTGATCCAATGCAGGCAAAAGTGTTCCGCATTATGCCGATTATGTTCACAGTATTTATGTTGTTCTTCCCAGCAGGTCTCGTGCTGTACTGGATTGTGAACAACAGTATTACTATTTTACAGCAGTCGTTTATTAATAAGAGCGTTGAAAAAAGTCGTTTAAATAAGACTGAATCAGCTTCTTAATCGTTGAACTTTTGCTGAATAAATCCGCTTAAGATGGTAATCTTAGGCGGATTTTTCTTTGGCTGGATTTTAGGTTTTTAGGTGAATAATATGCAAAGTCAAACCACGATTGCCGCAATTGCAACGCCACCAGGGCGTGGTGGTGTGGGCGTGATTCGCCTATCTGGACCTAAGGCTTATGAAATTGCTCAAAACCTGACACAAAAAAAATTGCCTGAAGCGCGTATGGCGGGTTTTCGTAAGTTTTATGATGCTGATAGCAGCATTATGGATGAAGGGATTGTTCTATGCTTTCCTAATCCTCACTCGTTTACAGGTGAAGATGTTGTAGAGCTACAAGGTCACGGTGGTCCGGTCATTCAAAATGCCTTGCTTGGACGCTTATTTGAGCTTGGTGCAATTGCTGCAAAAGCCGGTGAATTTTCCATGCGAGCTTTTGAAAATGGCAAGATGGATTTGGTACAAGCGGAAGCGATTGCCGATTTGATTGATGCGACTTCGCAAGCTGCGGCACGCTCTGCAGTTCGTTCTTTACAAGGCGCTTTTTCAACAAAAATTAATACCGTTTTAGAAAAACTGATTCATTTACGCTTACATGTTGAAGCCGCAATTGATTTTCCTGAAGAAGAAATCGATTTTTTGGCAGATGGCAAAATTTTAGCTTTACTTGAAGATGTTCAGCAGTCGGTACATGCTGTTCAAACCTCTGCACGACAAGGGCAATTATTACGTGAAGGTTTACAAGTTGTTATTGCTGGTAAACCAAATGCGGGTAAGTCGAGCTTGTTGAATGCGCTTGCTGGTGTTGAGCGTGCAATTGTGACTGATATTGCTGGTACAACTCGTGATGTATTGCATGAAAAAATTAGCTTAAATGGTCTACCAATCACTTTAACAGACACAGCGGGCCTTCGTGAGACGGGTGACATCGTTGAAAAAGAAGGGATTCGTAGAGCAATCAAAGAAATTGAACAGGCTGATTTGTTATTGCTGGTTTATGATTTAAATCAAGGTGATGATCCATTAAAACTTGCTCAAGAATATTTTGCTGAGCACATTGAACCACGTCGTTTAATGTTAATTGGTAATAAATGCGATTTAACTGGTCAATTAGCTGAAATAAGCGATTTTCAAGGGTTCCGTCATATAACCGTTTCTGCAAAACAAGAAATGGGCGTACAAGGCCTCGTAGATGCGATTACAGCGCATGCAGGCTTTCAGCCTGAGGAAGACACCTTTATTGCGAGAACACGTCATTTAGACGCAATGAAGCGCACACAGCTCTATCTTTCAGAAGCACGCGAGCAACTTGTTGTGTTTAACGCGGGTGAACTGGTCGCTGAGTCTCTACGTCTTGCCCAAAATGCTTTAGGGGAAATTACTGGTGACTTTAGTGCCGATGACCTATTAGGCAAGATTTTTGGTTCATTCTGTATTGGAAAATAATTACAAAATTCTGAATGATGCACATGGCTGTGTCATTCAGTCACCTCGTTAACCATATCTTTTTAGAATCTTAAGAAACTTATCTAATTCATTCTGATCAACTTGTGCTTCTTTGAGCACATGGTGATGTAAATGCTGTTCCATTAATTCACTCATCAAACCGTTTATCGCCCCTTTAATTGCAGCAACTTGTTGCAGTATTTCTATGCATGAAATATCTGGCTGTTCAACAGCATGCTCAATACTATTAATTTGTCCTTTTAGTCGTTTTACACGATTAACTATTTTTTTATCCTGACCGACGTGACTCATCTGTGTTCTCTTGTATAATTTAATATACTAGCAGGGAGTATATTTGGTTTAAATATTATGTAGGATCATAGTGTATCACGTCATCATCAATATCAGTTTGATGGACCTTCTAAAAACAACTTATGTTCCACGTGAAACATTGGCATAATTGAGTGGGAGTTTGGTTATAACTCGGTAATCAGTTCTGTTTTAAAAAGCTCAACTGATTAAAATGGTTTCTCTCCTACTATGAGTCGGTTTTATGCTTAAAAAATTAGGAATATTGGCACTATTTAGCTTAACTGTAAGTGTGAGTTCCGCTAATGTGGATACTGTTAGGGAAAATATTAAAAAACAATATCCTAATTTAAAAATTAGCAATATTCAGAAAACTGAAATGCCTGGGCTATATAGCGCTAATCTCGATCAGCAAATCATTTATGTGGGTGAAGATGGGCAACATATGTTTGTAGGCTCTATGATTCGGTTAAAAGACCAAAAGAACTTAACCAAAGATCTGGTTTTAGGACAGAACTCAATTGATTGGAAACAGCTGCCTCTAAAAGATGCAATTAAAACAGTCAAAGGTAATGGTCAGCATGTTTTAGCAGTATTTTCTGATCCAAATTGTCCTTATTGTAAGCAACTTGAACCTGAACTCGACAAGCTTAAAGACGTGACTATTTACACGTTTATCTATCCTTTAAAACCTCAGTCTATTGTGGTTTCTAGACAAGTTTGGTGTGCACCAAATCAATCTTACTCATGGAAAAAACTGATTCAACAAGGCGTTAAACCAACAGTTACGAGCTGTGAAAACCCGATTGACCGTAATTTGGAACTAGGAAAAAAACTAGGTTTTAATGGCACCCCAACCTTAATTTTTGCAAATGGTTTTAAACTAGTTGGAGCGCGTTCTGCTGAAGAAATTCAGGCAGTTTGGAAAGAGTTAGGCCTTTAAAATAAATTAAAAAAAGCACCAGAAGGTGCTTTTTTTAATGAATTAAATTTTAGCTTTTTCGTGCAATCAAGTTGTAGATAAAAAGAATAATGACAGCACCAATCACGGATGCGATAAAGCCCGCAACTGAATTTTCACCGTAAAGTCCAAGTAAACGGCCACCATAAGTGGCTAAAAGTGAACCTGCAATACCAATCAAGGTAGTTACGATGAAACCTGCTTTATCGTCCCCTGGATGTAAAGCACGAGCGATTAAGCCAGCAAAGAAACCAACCACAATAGCAACAATAAGTGACCACATATTTGTTCTCCAGTTGTTTTTTTGATGAAGTTAATGATTTTGCTTCATATTCTATCGTGCGATAGAGCTGTCTATTTTGTCTGTAGCAGATTGCGACTTTTTGTGTCTTTTTTGTTCAAATCTCGGGTTTTATATAAAAAAATAGCACCTTGCGGTGCTATTTATCTGAAACTTATAAACCAATTTCACCAATAAATGGCAAGTGGCGATATTTCTGGTCGTAGTCTAAGCCATAACCCACAATGAATCTGTCTTCAACTTCAAAACCTAAAAATTTCACTTCGAGTTCAATTTCACGGCGAGAGGGTTTACTCACTAACGTGCACAATTGAATCGAATTTGGCTCGCGAGTTTGCAACATTTCAACGACTTTGCTTAAGGTATTGCCTGAGTCGATAATGTCTTCAACAACCAATACATCTTTACCGCGAATTTCACCGTCAAGATCTTTTAAGATTTTAACATCTCGACTTGAAGTCGTACCGCCGCCGTAGCTAGACACTGTCATGAAGTCGAGTTCATGCGGTTTGGTAATTGTACGACACAAGTCTGCCATGAAAATAACAGAACCACGAAGTAGTCCAATAAGGACTAATTCTTTATCACTATTTGCATAGTGAGCGTTAATTTGCTCGCCGAGCTCTTTGACTTTTGCTTGAATTTCTTCGGTTGAAATCATGATGCTCATTGCAACAGTCATGGCAGATTCCTACAAGATATAAAAGAAAAAATAAAAAAGGTGTTGACCTGCAACACCTCGAAAATCTGAGTTAATGGTAAAATTTTAAAGCAAAAAGAAGTTTCATGCACCCTTTGATGGCTGTGAAATTTCATCATTTTGCGGACTATGTCGATCACGCCTTAATGCAAGAGCACATATTCCAAATAATAACAAAAACTTAACCACCCGATTTTTCTTGGGCTGTTTCTTTTTGATAAGCACGTTTTCCATAAATATAAGTCGCCTCAATATTACGGTCATCACCTAAAGTGAATAATGCAAACAGAGAATCTTCAATAGATTTGGATTTAGACTGGCGAAGTTCCTGTAATGCTGTTGGCTTGAGATTCAGTACCACAAAGTCTGCTTCTTTACCGACGTTGAAGTTGCCTAACTGATCTTGCAAATCAAGCGCCTTTGCTCCACCTAAAGTTGCATGATAAAGTGCTTCATAAGCTGAAAGTTTATCGCCTTGTAACTGCTGAACCTTATAAGCCTCGTTAACAGTTTGCAATAAACTAAATGATGTACCAGCACCGATATCTGTACCCAAGCCCACTTTTACTTGTTTTTCCCATGTTTTTTTCAATGGGAATAAACCACTGCCTAAGAACAGGTTTGAGGTTGGGCAAAATGCGATAGCAGACTGCGTATCATGCATGCATTGCCATTCTTCATCTTCTAAGTGAACGCAATGAGCAAAAACGGAACGTTTACCAGTCAGGCCATAATGTTGATAAACATCTAAATAGCCAGCTTGTTCAGGAAATAAAGATTTCACCCAAGCGATTTCATCTTTGTTTTCACTTAAATGAGTATGTACATAAACATCTGGAAACTCTTGTTTTAACTGCCCTGCTCTTTCTAATTGTTCAGGTGTAGAAGTGGGTGCAAAACGAGGCGTAATTGCATACAGAGCACGGCCCTTACCATGCCATTTTTCAATGAGTGCTTTGGTGTCGCTGTAAGCCGTTTCTGGCGTGTCACAAAGCGCTTCAGGGGCATTGCGGTCCATAAGTACTTTACCGGCAATTAAACGCATCTGAACGCGCTCTGCGGCTTCAAACAAAGCATCAACTGACTCAGGATGAACTGTACAGAAAACCAGTGCTGTGGTTGTACCATTTTTTAAGAGTTCTTGAACAAAGAACTGGGCAATTTCATTTGCATATGATTTGTCTTGAAACTGGATTTCTGTTGGAAATGTATAAGTATTGAGCCAGCTTAAAAGTTGTTCGCCGTATGCTCCCACCATTTCGGTTTGCGGGAAGTGAATATGGGTATCAATGAAGCCAGGTACAATCAATTGTTCTGGGTAATGTTGAACCTCAACCCCAGCTGGTAGATGTTGCTGAGCCTCTTCCCATGTACCAAACCACTTGATTTTTCCATGTTCACTAATCAATACACCATCTTCTAAATAACGCACTTGATTTGGAATATCAGTTGGCTCAGAGACGGTTTGCTGGATATCTAAAAAACGACCACGCACAACGGTGGTATTTGCGATCAATGACATGGAAAGCCTTTATATTTTCACTTTTTTCGATTGATTGTACCCCACTTAGCCAAGATTTAAACGGTATAACGTTTACTTAGTCCCCATTCAGCCAAAATCCGTCGATAAGTCGTTGATGAACGGTCTGCTTCAAAATGTGCTTCCATCATTAAATCAAGCGGTAGCTCTTCTGGCTTTTGTGATTCGACCATGTCTTGGTCTTCAGCAAAAATTTGCGCATTAAATGCGTATACCTTTTCTAAATCACCTGTCTGATCAAAGTTGCGGGAGAGAGGAACAAATAAACGGGTTTTATTACTTGAGATAGGACAACAAGCATTCAAGATTTTTAAGACACCACCTTCTGGAAAATCGACCGTGAGTACGGCTGAAAAAGGTGGATAGACATCAAAGGTACGTTTCCACAAAAAGCCTTCTGGTTCGAGATGTTTTAGTTCATGCGGATAATTACTGACATTGCTGATATAGACCGTTTTTAAACCATAGTCGGTACGTTCAGTGTGATATTTAGGGACGATAGGATTATCACGATTCGCAAAGGCATTGTGATGTACCCACGCAAAATGAGCGACATCGATAAATCCTTCAAGTTGACGTCCGCTAGAACCGCCAATATCCACAAAAGGCGGTAAAATTGATTGATGCTCTGCATGCTCCCAAGTATCTAATACTGGAATATTGGCTCTAGCAATATCACGACTATGAATACTGGTCCAAATGAGACCATAACGTTCAATAACCGGAAATTTGGTCAGAGAAAAACGATCAGAAATTTTAGTTAGTTCGGGTTGAGCGGGTATTTGGGTACATTTCCCTTCGCTGTTATAGCGTAGACCATGATAAGGACACACAATTTCCTCACCATCGACCCAACCTTTGGTCAAAGGCACCCCACGATGTGGACAAATGTCTCGGGCCAGATGAATTTCACCGCTTTCGGTTTTATAGAGGGCCATGTTGACGTCTAGTAGAGTGACGCGTTGAGGTGCAGTAGAGACATCTTGAGTACGTGCGACGGGATACCAATGGTTCGATAAAATTTCCCAATCTTTTGCTTCAAAACTGCTGTTACATGGCATGGCAAGGGGCGTTAAAGTTGGAATCGCATTCATGGCATCACTCCTTAAAAAAAATCAGGGCTCTCACGAGCCCTTAAAATCTAGGCTTTTTTCTTTTTAGGAGATGCAAAGAGCTTGCCAATATTGATTTTTAATTAAAGAAATAAGAATAAAATTATTAAATTACATAAGATTAAGTCATTATATTTTTGAATTTTTGTTCTAGTTTAGCTTTAAAAACCAAAAATTATTATTCGCTATATATTTAAAATGCACTGATTGACTGCGTGGAAGGCACAATAAAAAAGCACCTAAAAAGTGCTTTTTAAAATACCTCTAGGTATTTATTACTCGACAAAATAATGCGCTGCAAAGTGAGCATCATTACCAATAATGTCATAGCAATCTTCACGAATAGACATACCTGCGCATTGATGACCGACCATCCATAATCCGAGTGTAGGGAGTTGTCCTGAAAATAATGGGGTATCTACCCATTTCTGTATGACATAACCGTATTTGTCATAGTCATCAAAATAAAAGCTACCAGAAGCCGCGCCTTGGTCATGACCATCTTGTAAAACTCGAATATTGGCCCCTTCCCTTGCCAAAATCGGCTTTTTCACCCATTTGCCAGACAAAGCTTGTTGCTGGTCATAGGTATGGGTTTCAATCAATAATGGATGGTTGGGGTAACGCTTCCAAAGCTCAACCAGAATGGCTTTATTTGAAAGTAACATTTTCCAGCAAGGTTCAATCCACTGTGTTTGTGGGTGGATATATTGAGAAAATGCTTCTTCCCAGATCCATTCCCATGGATAGAGCTTGAATATGTTTTGAATGGGCTGATTATGGAGATCAACAAAATCTTGCCCGTTCCAGCCTATGTTCTCCATAGAAAGCTCGGAAACTTGTAGATGAGCTTGATAAGCGGTATCCATCAAGTACTCTAAATTACCCCAGTCTTCCCTTCCAGCCTCCTGACAAGCAGCAAAATGCACATGGCTTGCACGCGGTAAAATTGTTTTCCAGCGTTTAATCAGGTCTTCATGAATGCTATTGAATTGATCTCGGTTTGCAATGCCTGAGACTTGTTCTATCCACAGCCACTGCGCGACAGAGGCTTCGAGTAAGCCAGTCGGCGTGTCGGCGTTATATTCCAGCATTTTGATATTTCGCCCATCGTAAGCGAAATCAAAGCGGCCATAGAGCATAGGCACATTCTGTTTCCAAGAATGTTCAATATGGCTTATGGCAACTTCAGGAATTTGAAAATAAGTTGGATAATTGCCCCGTTGAATGAGATCTCCTACCACCGATAAACACATCTGATGCAGTTCATTTGCTGCATCTTCAAGTTGTTCAATCTGCTTAAGTGTGAACTCATACGCAACTCCTTCAGACCAGTAAATTGAGCCATCAAGAGAAGGTAAATTAAAATAATCGAAACCAATATTTTGATGCTCCACTTGCCAGTCTGGGCGTGGAGTAAATATTTTTCTTTTCATATTAAGTGAATACCTAAAGACTTAGCCGCCGAAAGAAAAACCGCTACGGCCAAAACCACCACGAATTGGGGATGAAAAAGACGAACTTTTCGCTGTGCTTGAAATGATGGGACGACCCACACTCAAATTGCTGTAAGGATGTAAGGTATTGCCGTGATAAGAAACTTCCCGATTATTTTGATAATACGCAGGCCCTAAATAGCGGGTTCCAACATAACTAGAACCATGCCCACTTGAGCTATTTTCTTCTTCACAAGTTTGGGTATTCCAGTCGCGAGCACAGTCATATTGGTTGTTATATACGTCTTGTACTAAAGGACCATCATTATGGTTACATGCCGTGAGTAATAAAGGGACCACGACAAGATTAATTTTTTTAGAACGCATGAGACTCCACACATTTTAATAAGTATGTTCGGCATAAAATACCGAATAGCTGTTATCTATTATGTTTCTGATTAGGAAAGATAAATTTTAAGTTGGCATATGATATTGATTAGCTCTTTTAAAGTATAGATC
>NZ_JABVBF010000113.1 GCF_013344765.1 Acinetobacter lactucae | reverse complement strand
TATTTAAGTAATGTTTCAGCCATTTTTCTATCAACAACGTACGCAAAAGCATAGCAAGCACGATGAAAAAAATCTGGAACCACTTCTAATACTTTTTTATTCAAAAAGTTATAGTCTTTAAATTCACCTCTTGTTTTTAGGCATTCCTTCATTTGAATACCGCCTAAACTAAATAGCAAATTCGATGGTAAGGATACTTTTTCTAATTCTTCTTTTAATTTATCAATCGTTAAATCATCAGGCAATATTGCATCATCTTCAAAAATCAATGCATATTCATCTTCCGATTCAAGGAAAAGCTCTAAAGCCTTCAAATGAGATAAGGTACATCCCAGTTCACTTGGCGTTAAAGGCTGAGAACGACCTTTTACTGCCATTTCAAAATATTGTTTTACAGGTAGGTCTACCCCTTTAATTCCTACTTTCGTTATAGGCAAATATCCTTGTTCAAAAAAATTTTGATTGAGGAACTTGCTTAAACGAGGGGATTTTTCATCTTCGATAGTTACAACATAAATCTTCATTAAGCTATTCCCCTTTTAAACAGCGAGTATCATATCTAATGTAAAATAGAGTTAATATATCTTTTTTATTTTCTTGTATTGTCATGATTCGTTCAATTCAAAAAAAATGGTACAAATACCAACAAGCAAAAAAAGCAAAATCTTTTGACTCTCATTGGTATATGCGTTTCGGCTGGCTAGAGCAACCTTTTACAACACTTGAGCAATTAGATTCACTCTTTGAGATCCATTCCCCTAGAAAGTTCACATTTGCAGATAGCTTTTATGCTTATGAAAATGACCGTCATTTTATTTTTTTTGAAGAAGTCGATGATCAACATCCGGTGGGCTTTCTTTCTGTTCTAGAAGTCTTTAAGGATGGCACTTACACACCACCTGAAACCATTTTAAAACTCGATTACCACCTCTCATATCCTTGCGTATTTAAAATAGATAACACTTGGTACATGGTCCCAGAAACTTCTGCCAATAAAACGATTGAGCTTTGGAAATGCACTGAGTTTCCACTGAAATGGGAAAAACATTCTAATCTGATTGAAAATATTGAAGCAGTCGATAGCACTCCTTTTTATCATGAAGGCTTATGGTATCTGTTTACTTCAACGCGTCGTGATTGTAAAAAATTTGGTGATCGTTTAGACCTGTTCTTTACCGAAGATATTTTGAATCCTGAATGGCAAGAACACCCAATGAATCCAGTGTGCCGAGGCAGTCAACAGTTCCGTATGGCGGGTAAACCTTTTATTTATAAAGGGCAACTGGTTCGACCAAGCCAAGATTCGTTAAAACGTTATGGCGGCAATATCGAATTAAAGGCAATTACTCAGCTTAGTCCAACAGCTTATGAAGAAAAATTACTAGAAGTGGTTTTACCAGACTGGAATCAAGCAGATGACGGGTGTCATACCATTAATGTCGAAGATAACTTCGTGGTACTTGATGCCATCCGCCTTACGCCAAAAAATAATTAAGTTTTCAGCAGGCCTTTATAAATATGAAGCGTCTGCTCGGCCATGGCTGGTACAGTCAGTTCAGCTTTGGCTCTTGCATATAAAGGGCTAAAATCATTTTGAGCCTCAGGTTGAAGTGCACATTGAATCGCTTTTGCTAAACCTTGTGCATCTCCAATTTCGGCTAGATATTGCTCTGGCAACCACTCGATCACACCGTTCACTTTAGTTGAAGCCATGGCTTTATCGGCCTGTAAAGCTTCAACCATAACAAGTGGGAAACCTTCACGATCTGATGATAAAACCACAATATCAGCCAACTGCACCAGATCACGTGCATCAGTTCTAAACCCAAGAAAAGCGACCCGATTTTGCATGTTCAATTCGCTGACTTGCTTTTCCAAACTTGCTCTAAGTGAACCGTCACCAATAATCCATAAATTGGCATCAATCTGTTGCATCGACTCAATCAGTAAACTGATATTTTTTACCGGCTCTAGACGTCCAATACACATAACAACTTTTTTCTTAGGGTCTAGCTCAGCAAAATCTTTTTGAATCGATTGAAGCAACTTTTCTTTATTTTCAGCTGTAAGAGCAGGTTGAAGATATACACCGTTATAAACCACGTGTGCTTTAGCCTCTGGAATGCCTTGCGTGAGTGCTTGGCTCACCGCAATAACAACATCACCTGCTAAATAGGCCGATTTATTCTTTTTAGTGCCATGTACCGTCGTTACAAACTTTGGTCCAGATAAAAATGGCTTAATTCGGGCAATCAGCTCAGCCGCCTTTCCTGCTTGTGCATGAACAATAGCAGGTTGAATTTGCTGGATAAGATTTTTAAGCTGCCAAAGTAAAAAAATATTCCAACGGCTACGTGCAAAATCGACAGCATGAAAATGTACTTGTTGGCTAAACTTGTCTACATAGCAAGGATGTGCAATGACATGTACTTCATGATTTAAAGCGAGCTCATTAACAAGGTTAAAAGTGTGCTGCTCTAAACCACCAACTCCACCACTCGTTGCCAATACCTGAACAATTTTCATAGCTTGCCTACTTATTTTTTATCTTTATTCATCGTCTGTTCAAACAGTTTGGCTTCTTTTAGAAATGCATAAAACGCGTTAATCATACTATTTACGAAACCACGCCAACCATTTAAGAAACTACGGCGAATAAAATAAGACTTCATAAAAGTCACAGGCATCACCAAGACCAATTTAGCAATACTTGGAGACTTTCCTTTTTGATATTTCTCTAATGCTTTTAAATTGGAATATTGGTTATTTTTTTCGACTTTAACGAAAATGCTCGACTCACCATAATGATAAATATCATGTTGAGCGCGCTGAGATTCACCATCCACAATCACATTTTCATGGACTTTATTGGCAAGATCGTAATGTCCTTTAGACTTGCGGAAAAAACGCACCTTTGCATGTTTTTTAGTATGTTTACTGTTGGGAACACCTAAAAACACATCATTAATCGGTGTGATTAATGCATCAAGCTTGTTTTGTTGAATGGTCTCAATAATTTCTTGTTTTAACTCGTTAGATAAGACTTCATCGCCATCTAGATTGAGTACCCAATCATTACGACACTTTGCTAAAGCTAAACTTTTTTGCCCAGCATAACCTTGCCAGTCTTGATGAGAAATTTGCGTATTTTCAAAGTGCTGAGCAATTTCATAAGTATTATCAGTACTGCCCGAATCTAAAATAATAACTTCATCGAATTCACTAACACTTTGCAAAGTCCGCTCTAACCAAGCACCACAGTTTAAAGTGACAATATAGACACTACATGGAATTTTATTCATAACTTATAACGTCCTTTAGCAAGGGCGATACGCATCTGTAAAGCATTCATGGCACCATGCGTGCTGACACGTGGAATATTAAATTGGTTATCTGCTTCATACGCTTCGATTTTTTTACGAGTTGATACGGCGTTTTTAAAGCCAATCTCTTGTGCCATTTTCTGGTGCTTTTCGTTAAATCGACCAAATGGATAAGCAAAGCTCGGACATTTTCCAACTAACGCTTCAACGTCACGTTTAGACTGAAGCATTTCATCGTAAGCGGTTTGGTCATCAAGCTTCAGTAAGTTCACATGATGCTGGGTATGCGCACCAAACTCAATAACACCAGATTTGGCCATTTCGTGGATTTGCTCATGAGTTAGCTTTTCAATGCCTTCAATTTGAGTTGCCAAATAAATGGTTGCTTTTGCATTATATTTTTTGAGTAATGGATAGGCATAAAGATAATTATCCATAAATCCATCATCAAAACTTAAAGCAACCACATTCTTTTGATTGCGGTATTGTTCAAGCTCAGAAACAAAGCAAAAAGTAGCCTTTTTACGCGTCAACAACTGTAAAAGTTGCTCAAACTTTTCAGGAGGCATGTTCATACCAGAGGCTGCATCTTTAGGGGTAACCTGATGCAACATCACAATGCGTGGTAGTTTGTCCGAACGGAACGGAAGCCAGAATGTATAGTTACCCAGCACATATAAAAGTGCAGCAAGTGCTAGTAGGCCTACCGCAACGTACAAAAACCACATCATGCATACACCTCATGTGACCATTCATAATCTTCTGAAAGGGGCTGCTTAAATGTCACCTCAACCATAAACTGTGTGATGCGCTTAGCATTGAAAGATTTACGTGTTTTCTCCCAACCCTCTTTCGCTATTTTTTCAGCCTGATCTGGGTTTTGATCAAAGAATTGGATCTTCTTGGCCAAGTCAAACTGATCATCAAAGTAAACCACTTCCTGTTCGCTGTAGAGCTTCTCAAAGCCTGGAATTCTTGGGCTAAACGTGAGTAAACCATTACCGGTCAGTTGTACAATACGGTCAGAACTATACAAGGTTACATCATTACGACGTGAGTAATTAAGTCCCATTTTTGTTTCAGATAGAACTTTATAATACGCTTTCCCATAAACACCGGGTTGCTCAAAACAACCATAATATTGATAATTCACATGACCTTGTTGGAGCGCTTCTGCCAAGTCCTTTAAGAACTTCTCACGCTCAGGCTCTTTATAAACGACACCACAGAAAATAAAAGTCTTGTCTGTGTTAGCATTTGAAAATTGTTGTAGCGTTTCTACATTACGGTGACCAACATTTGGCAAATAGGCCACGCTTAAATGGGGTTGCTTTAACTTTTGTAGATATTCTCCGCCTGTTGTACAGAAAATAGTATCTAAATATGGCGAGAATGCTTTAACAAAGTCGAGTTTGCTTTCAAGATAAAGCGGGTCAACATACCAAAATGCAATTTTAGTATTTGGATAAGATTCTTTAATTTGTCTTAGAACATCTGGACTCATTAGGTCACTATGTCCAATCAGTACCAAGTCCGGCTCAATATTATTAACGACTTTTAGGACTTCTTTATTAGCCCAATTGGCACCCAGTTTTTTTGTTTTAAAAATGGTGCCCATTCGAGCCATGTCACGAAAACTAAAATCATAAACGAAATGGCCATTTTCAATTAATCCGGCAGAAATTTTACGGTCTGTACAGTAAAAATGGGCGCCTTGTTTATTAAAGCCAAAATTTGCAATATGCAATATTTTCATTTATTTACTCAAAATAAAAAAAATTTAATTTTTTGCTAAAAGATATGTTGCCACACGGTCAGCTTCTTTAAAAGCGTAAGGTTGTGGTAACTGTACAACACAAGTCTGCTGTGAAATTAATTTTGATTCTAACATTTGATCAACTGAGTGCGTAATCCGGTCGTCTTTCAAACGGTCCATTTCCATCACCCCTACTCGACAACCTGCAGTAAGTGCCTCAAAAATCATAGACACACTGTCTTCTGTTACCCATACAGCTTCTGCTTTTTGCATTTCCTCAAAAATCCATCCTTGAGGTGTTTGCTCAACTGGAAATATTTGTAACTGTTGGGCAAAGCTTTGTGACCTTAAAATATCGACAAACTCTGCTGGAGTTCGGCGTGAAGTCGTCAGAATAATTTCAGCGTCTGGATTATTCTCAACAATTTTTTTAACACTGCTTAATACTTTATCTTGGTTCCATTTATGCCGTTTAGATGAACCACCTAGAGCAATTAAAATTCTGGCTGTTTGATGACGCTTTTCATTACGAATTGGATTGAGTGCACCACGCGTGACAATCACATGGCTATCGGCGTGAATGCCGTCATGCTCTGGAATAACAGCATAATCAAAGCAACCAATCGGTAAACTCGGCTTCATTAAAATAATCGTTTTAGCCTTTTTGAAAATTTTACCGAGTAACCAAACACGAAAATGTGTGTGGCTTCCCACCCCAAATACAAAATCAGGAAGTTGTTTAAATAAGGAATTTTTTGAAGAGAAAAGTGCCTGAATTAAAGAAATAATCGGCAAATCGGAAATTAAAACCTCTTCAAAAGTTGTTTCTGGCTCTTGTCTTTGCATTGCCTGAAACAAGCCTAATGCTTGTGAACGGTGTCCTGCCTTACCATCAGACACATAGACAATATGCATAGAAGCTCCCTAAGCCAAAAAATAAAAAAGGCGAAACCGAAGTTCGCCTTTTTATGTTAACGGATTAACTTATTTTACGTAAGTTAACCAGTGTTCATATTTCGGATTTCTACCTTGAACCGCATCAAAATAAGTCTTTTGAATTTCAGTGGTAATTGGGCCACGGGTACCCGAACCGATTGGACGGTCATCGTATTCACGAATTGGTGTTACTTCAGCAGCAGTACCTGTGAAGAATGCTTCGTCTGCAATATAGAATTCGTCACGTGTAATACGACGCTCAATTACTTGATAACCAAGATCTCTAGCAATCGTCATTACTGTTTGACGTGTAATACCATCAAGTGCACCACCAGCGATATCTGGAGTGTGTAAAACGCCATCTTTAATCAAGAATACGTTTTCACCTGAACCTTGGCATACATAACCTTGTGGGTCCATTAACATTGCTTCATCGTAACCTGAATGTGCAACTTCTTGGTGAGCAAGAATTGACAATGTGTAGTTACCAGATGCTTTTGCTTTACACATCGTCACGTTTGGATGATGGTGAGTAAACGATGAAGTTTTAACGCGAATACCTTTCGCCATCGCTTCATCACCAAGGTATGCACCCCATGCCCATGCTGCAACAGCGGCATGAATCGTGTTATTTGTTGCTGCAATACCAAGTTTCTCTGAACCGATCCAAATCAGTGGGCGTAAATAGCAAGAAGCTAATTTATTTTCACGAACAACATCGATTTGTGCTTGTTCAAGCGTTGCTTGATCATACGGCACTTTCATTTGATAAATTTTTGCTGAATTTAACAAACGTTTTGTGTGGTCTTGAAGACGGAAAATGGCAGTACCTTTAGGAGTTTCATAAGCACGAACACCCTCAAATACGCCCATACTGTAGTGTAAAGTATGGGTTAAAACGTGAATTTTTGCATCACGCCAATCTATTAATTTTCCATCTTGCCAAATAAAACCATCACGATCAGCCAAATTCATGGAACACTCCAAATTGTTATAAAATCATTCACTATCCAACTCAACCGAGGCGGTTGGGTCTATTAATCTTTGCCATAAATTGCAAACGACCGCACGGGTACTACGCCACTCCGCTGCGCTGACTTGCATGGATTGATTTGCAAGGGCTAAGCGGTGGCTTTCGGCACGTTCACTAAGATAGGCTCGAATTAATGCTGTGGCATCTTCACTGGATAAGCAGTCTGCTTTAGCAGCATCTTCTAATATTCTTACATTATCAGAATAATGGGCGAGATCGGGTTTCGTCCCGCTCCATGCAAGTACAGCATACTGTGCCATAAATTCGATATCGACGATACCACCTGCGTCCTGTTTTAAATGAAAAATACCATGTTTTTTTTGTTCAGAAGACGAACCTAGGTGGTCTTTCATTTTCTGACGCATTTTCAACACTTCCTCACGAACATAAGCCTCATCTCTAGATTGAGTCAATATCTCGCGTCGAAATATTTCAAATTTCTGGCAAAGTACCTCGTCACCTGCAATAGAGCGGGCACGTACTAATGCCTGATGCTCCCAAAGCCATGCACTTTTCAACTGATAGTGTTCATAAGCCTTAAGACTGGTCACTAATAAACCGGCCTCACCTGAAGGCCTTAAACGTGTATCAATTTCATAAACACGACCATCAAGCGTTTGAGTGGTCATCAGTGACATAAACTTTTGAGCAACACGCATAGCAAACTCAAAGCCACTAATAGACTTGGTTCCATCCGTATCGGATTGTTCATCTAGATAGTGAATAAAGACAAGGTCTAAGTCAGAACCATAGCCAAGCTCAATACCGCCCACTTTGCCATAACCAATGACAGCAAAAGCTTTGTAGTCGAGTGAGCAGCGTTTCCCATCAACATCTTTTGGGTAACCATGGCGCTTCGCCACAGTTTGATAAGCCAAATGAAGTGTTGCATTAACACTCACTTCAGCAATATCGGTTAACGCATCAGATACTTTCATTAGCGGACTTTCAGCTAGCACATCACTAGCAGCAACAGTGAGTACATTGCTCTTTTTAAAGAGGCGAAGTGCTCGCATTTGGTCTTCGACCTGATCAATCTCAATACGAAGCAACTGCTGACGTAATGAGTCTTCTAAATCCTTACGCTTTGGCAACTCGAAATCCATCGATAGAAACTCATCAAGCAGTACTGGATACTGAGTCAGCTCTTCACAAATCCACGGGCTCACGGTCGCCATTTTTACTAGGCGTTGTAATGCCCCCTTACTTTCAATCAGCATCACCAAATACACAGTTCGACGCATGACCGATTCAATCAGCGGCATTAAACGCAACAGTGCAGTTTGTGGTTGTTCAGACTGTAAGATCGCTTCAATCAAATGAGGCCAAAATGTTTTTAAACGCTGCACAGCATTTGAAGGAAGTTTTTTAAGTGCATGACCATGCCAAAACTCATGAATCAGATTTTTCGCATTGTCATCCAGTACTTCATCTAACTGCTGCTCTAACTGCCCAAAATTTTCAGTTGTAGCATTAGAGCTGGTATCTTCAATGAGCTGCTTAAACTGAACTTTAACTTTTTGACGTTTCTCGTTAAGAACATTAATAAATTCATTCCAGCTTACAAAGCCCAAGGTATCTATAATACGTTGTCTTAATTCAACTTCTTCTGGTAGTAGTTGAGTTTGCTGGTCATTGAGCGCTTGAATCGCATGTTCAACACGGCGTAAAAACAGGTAGGCATCTTTAAGCTCGAATACAGCCTGCTTTTCTAATAAACCAGCTTCCCCAATATGCTCAAGGCTGACTAAACATTGACGGTCTTGAAGCTCACGTTTAGAGCCGCCGTAAATAAGCTGGAAGACTTGAACAATAAACTCAATTTCGCGAATACCACCTGCCCCGAGTTTAATATCATCCTCAATATGACGGCGCAGAACTTCGCGCTCAATCATCGCTTTCATATCACGCATAGCAGCAAAAGCGGTGTAATCGACATAGCGGCGAAATACAAAAGGACGTGTCATTTCTAACAAGTCTTGCCCTTCTTTACCGCCAGTCACAACACGCGCTTTAATCCATGCATAGCGCTCCCACTCACGGCCATGCTGACTTAAATATTTTTCTAAAGCTGCATGACTAATCGCTAGTGCCGAGCCATCTCCCCAAGGGCGTAAACGCATGTCGACTCGAAACACAAAACCATCTGCGGTAATGTGTTCAAGCAAATAAATGAGTTTTTGTCCCCACAAAATACAGAACTGCTGTACATCAATACATTTACGACCATTGGTTTCACCCTGTTCATCAAAGGCAAAAATCAAGTCGATATCACTCGACAAATTAAGCTCTTGTGCACCGAGCTTACCCATGGCAACGACAATCAAATCTTGAACTTTGCCAGAGTAACTCATCGGTTCACCGTGTTTCGCCACAAGCGCTACACGTGCAAAATCCTTTGCTACACATATACTGGCATCAGCAAAATCAGAAAGTTCACGAGTGAGTGTAACAACATCGGTAAGCTGATTGGCATCCTGCCAAATCCAACGAAACATTAAACGACTACGTAAAATGCGTAATCCACGCATCCAAGATATTTCGTCAGCAATTCCATTTATTGTAGTTTGGACAAATTGATAAATCTGTTCGGTCGAGAGCGGTGCAGCAAATTGATCTATTTGATAATCTTGTTCTAAAACAGCCTGATGCAAGCCTAAAACTTGTTCAGCGTACTGACTAGCACGCAATGTTTTTTGTAACTGCTCCGCATTCATATAAAAAGCTCTTTTCCTCGTACTCTCTTTTTTAGTTATAGCAGTTCGAGTAGTAGTAGGAAAAGGGATTAGACTAATTTTGCTTCCGATGAAGAGAGATGTTCGGTAAGCGCCTCATGACTTTCGTGAGCCGAAGGTAATAAAACTTTAAATGTCGTTCCAACCCCTTCTTTAGAGCTAACAGTAATTTGTCCCTGATTAATCTCGACAAAACGCTTACAAAGACTCAAACCTAAGCCCGCACCTTTTTCACCGGCGGTTCCTTTAAAACTAGCTGTAATACGTGGATGGAACAAATTTGTCATTTGTTTTTCAGTCATACCCAAACCAGTGTCTCGAACTGTTATTTCTACATTTGTGTCCACTTGCCTAGCTTCAATAAAAACTTTGCCTGATCCATCAATATCTGTAAATTTTAGCGCATTTGACACCAAGTTTTGGATTACAGAAGTCATCATATTGATATCGGCATAGATATTTAAATCATCGGGAACATCATTGACCAGTTCAATATTTTTTTTCAATGCTAAAGTACGCAAAACATCACAAACGATATTGCTAACTTGTCTAAGCTTAAAGTTAATTGGGTGATAGACAAAACGCCCACCCTCTGCCATCGCCCATGTTAGTAAGCTTTCAAGTAAGTTATAAGTCGATTGTGAAGTGTCGTATAAATAATCTGCAATGTTTTGAATACTCGATTCATCTAAAGTTTCACGCTCTTTGGCGAGTACCTCAGAAAACCCGAGTAATCCATGAAACGGCGCTCGTAAATCATGCGAAATAATCGAGAAAAATTTAGTTTTACTTGAATTAATCGCAACCTGTTGCTCGTAGAGTTCGTTTAACTCTTCATAGTTAAACTTCAATTCGACTTGCTGCATAAAAGTAGAACAGTAATCGAGCAACAATTGAATATCGTCATCTTCAAATGTAGCGGCATCGTCATCGAAAAAGACAGCAAAACCCATAGACGTTTTATCAGGATGTAAAAGATGCACGGCCAATGCCCTGCTGCACTCGATGTTTAGTTCTTTTAAATAGTTGGTTAAGTTTTGATAAGAAGGATGTGAGTGATTAATGATCTGTTGTTTAGCAAAGCACTGTTTTAAATGTTTCGAAGGTTTAAACGAGATAGCCGTCATGCCCTCTGGGCAACGATGCCAAAAGTAAGGTTCCTGATTAAAAGTCAATAAGGCTTTTTTACAATTCAAAAGACGAAGACTAAACCGAAAAAATTGCTCAATATAGTTCTGCTCGGCATTCAACCCAAGCAAAAGCGATATTCTACAAGCACTTAACTGCTCAATCTGGTTTAGTTCTAAATGTTGGAATGTCATTGCCCGCCTCACAGATTTTGTCGCTTTTGGTCGGAACCGCTCTTAAAAGAAATGTACTTATAATCATTATGATCTACTACAAACTTTAACACAGTACATAAAAAGAGCAACGTTCTTTTCGAAATAGAAATGTGAAGTTTCAATTAAAGGTTTTCAGATACACAAAGTGGGTATACTTTAGAAAAATACAACAATTTTTTTAAGGTAGAGAATTGTATGATGTTAGA
>NZ_JABVBF010000112.1 GCF_013344765.1 Acinetobacter lactucae | reverse complement strand
GAACGTGGGGTGAGAATGAAATGTGCGATTACACCAATACAAATACCCCAAAAGACTGAGCTTAATCCAAGGAAATGCATGCCTGATGCCGTGGCTAAAAAGGTAATAAGTGCAGCATCACGTTGACTGTCATTTTTCATGGCAACAGAAATGTTGGTGGCAATTGCTCCAAGCAAGGCTAAACCTGCAAGTGCTGCAACTAACTCTTTAGGAAGTAAGCTAAATAGCATGACAATACTGCCAGCAAATAAGCCTCCTAAAATATAAAAAATTCCATTGGCAATTCCTGCGATATAGCGTTTTTCTTTCAGTTCATGTGCATCTTTGCCCATACATAAAGCAGCGGTAATTGAGGCAAGCACAATGGTAATACCGCCGACACAGGCAACAGCTAAAGAGGCAATACTGGTAACAGTAATAATAGGTTTGGCTGGGGTGTCGTAACCGCTGAGTTTTATAATCGCCATACCCGGTAAAAATTGGCCAGTTAGACTGACTAAAATGAGAGGAACGGCGAGATTCAGTGTTGAGTTCCATGTCCATTCTGGGCTAATCCATTGCGGGATCGCTAAACTAAAACTCACATCAACCGGATTCATTTTGCCTAAAATGAGGCTTAATAAAACTCCGGCAGCTAACACCCAAATCATGGTGTAGCGAGGCATTAAACGTTTGGCAATTAAAAAGACAATAAGCATGCTAAAAACAATAAAAGGCATGCTATCAGACGCGGTAAATAGACCAATACCAAATTGAAAAAGAATACCAGCCATCATGCCCGCAGCGACATCTTGCGGAATCCATTTTAATAACTTATCGAAGTAACCAGTAATGCCAATTAAAAAAATAACGATGGCAGAAGTAATATAGGCAGCTACCGCTTCATTCAACGAGACATTGGGAAATAGGGTAACTAACAGGGCAGTACCCGGTGCAGACCATGCGGTAATAACAGGAGTTTTATATTTAATCGAAAGATAAATACCTGAAACGGCGGCACCAATTGAAATTCCCCAAATCCATGACACCATCATGTCGGTGGATACATGGGCACGCTGAGCTGCTTGGAAAAAAATAATCAGTGGGCCTGAGTAAGAAATTAAAACCGCAAGAAAGCCAGCAACTGTTGCTGATATGGACCAGTCATTTTTTAATGTCTTTAACAGGGTTGCCATGTGTGATTGCCTCCATGCAAATCATTTTATTTACCCAATTATGTAAAAAGATCAGGGTTAACCCTGATCTCCACCTCCGACTGGAATGACTGATCCAGTCATATACGATGCATCGTCTGATGCAAGAAATAAAATTGTATTCACTTGTTCTTGAATTGTGCCATAACGGCCCATAAATGTTCGATCTATTGTTTGATCAACTACTTGTTGCATCCAGTCTTTTTCATTTTGACTTAATGGATTGGCGTTACGTGGTACTTTCCGAGGTGGTGCTTCGGTTCCACCAGTCGCAACGGCATTGACTCGAATCCCGTCTTTGGCATGTTCAAAAGCAAGCGATGCCGTTAAAGCATTTACACCACCTTTAGATGCTGAGTAGGGAATACGGTTAATACCACGGGTTGCAATTGAAGATACATTTACAATCACACCCGATTGTTGCTTAATCATGGCAGGCAACACAGCGCGGCAACACCATAGAGTTGGAAACAATGAGCGATTTACTTCCTTAATGATCTCTTCTTCGGAAAACTCTTCAAAAGGTTTCATCCAGATCGCGCCGCCTACATTATTAATCAGGATATCTACCCGACCATAGTGTTCAATGGCTTTTGCAACAACCGCTTGCGCACCTGTATAGGTTTCAAGGTCAGCATTAATCGTGACAGCATTACCGCCTGCACCCTGAATTTCTTTGAGAACTTCTTCAACATATTCAGAGCGGTCAGCCATGATGACTTGCCCGCCTTCAGCTGCGACTTGTAATGCCACGCCACGGCCAATACCTTGGGCACTACCTGTGACAATCACGACTTTATTAGTAAATCTTTGACGGTTTGACATAGATAAGTTCTCCACCTTGAGTTAGTTTGCAGAGAATTTTTCAAACAAGAAACTAGCAGGTTTGATATTTTCAGTTTCTAACCAGCCACGTACAGCTTCTACCATAGGTACTGGACCACATAGATAAATATCGACATCGCCACCGTTTAACCATTCATTTTCAATATGACCAGTGACATAGCCTTTGCGTTCATGATTACTCTCAGGGCTTGCAACTACAGTTCGATATTCAAACCATGGGAATTTAGCCTGTAACTCATTGAGCTTTTCTAAAGCAACCAAATCAAAGTCATTGGTGACACCAAATACTAAACGAACAGGCTTTTCTGAACCTTTTTCTTCGAGTACTTGTAGCATCGACATAAATGGGGCAATGCCAGTACCACCTGCCAGCATCAACACTGGGCGCGTTACATTACGTAAATAGAAGCTACCGAATGGACCGGTAAACGTCATTTTGTCGCCAGCTTTGGCATTCTTGCTTAAGAATTCACTCATTTTGCCGTTCGGTACGTTACGGACCACAAAGCCCGTTAAGCGATTGCCCGGTTTTGAGCTAAATGAATATGAACGGGTTTCGCCAGTTTCTGGAATTGCAACATTTACATACTGGCCTGCAAGGAAATGAATATCCGGTTGACCTTCATCAAGTTGGATATCAAATGTGATGGTTGAGTCTGATAAGTTTTCAACGCGGGCTAATGTGCCTTGGAAGCTATGAATTTCTGTTTTGCAAACATCTGATGAGGCTTGAATCTGGAATACCGCATCGGAAGTTGGGCGACATTGGCAAGCAAGAATATAGCCTTGCTCAGCTTCTTCAGGGGTTAACGCATCTTCAATATAGGTTTCTTCTGGCATGTCATAATGACCTGACTCGCAAAAAGCGCGGCAAGTTCCACATGCTCCATCACGGCAATCCAAAGGAATATTAATTTTTTGGCGATAGGCTGCGTCAGATAGGGTTTCGCCTTGAGCTACGTTAATGAAACGTGTAACACCATCTTCAAATTGAAGTGCGATATTGTGGTTTGACATGGCATGTATCCTACAAAATATTTGAAACTTTTACCCTCAGCCAACAGTCCGTTTAACTGAGGGGGTATGTCTTAAAGGTGGTAAATATCAATCACTTGATTAATGTAGTCATTTTTCAAAACGACATACTTGCTCAAGATTTTTGGTTGATCACCTGAAAAATCGATCACATAACGTGACATACCGAAATAGCTGTAATTTGTCTTGTAACGGAAACTCAAGGTATTCCAATTAAAGCGAACAGTGACTTTGTCTCCGTCGCGCTCTACGACTTCAACGTTGGCAATATTGTGGCTTGTGCGTGTGTCCGGCATGGTTGCAGATGAGCGCTCGGTTTTAATACGGAACACACGATCTTCTAAACCTTGACGGTCTGGATAATAAATAAGTGAAATTTCAGATTGTGGATCTTCAGTTAATCTATCGTCGTCGTCCCAAGCTGGCATCCAGAAAGAAGATTCCGGTGCATAGCATTCAATCCAGTCATCCCATTGCTCATCATCTAAAAAGCGAGCTTCACGATAGAGAAACTGAGCAATATTTTCTAAAGTTGCTTTGTCTTGAGCACTCATGCTGTTTCTCCCTGATCAGCAATTTCTTTCTCTGATGCAATCGCGTGTTTCATGGTCTGTAACCAATATTGATGTTGGGCAAGATAAAGACCTTCATCTTCAGTTTTAATCCCACTTAACATTGGTTTTAAACCAATTTCGTTTGCTGCATCGTCTGGGCCATAAATCCAATGTTTTGAACCACGGCACATGTCATTCCATTCAAGTGCAATCCCTGCGTAGCCTGCCTGACAAGCACGGAATTCTTCTAAATCATCTGGTGTTGCCATACCCGATGCATTAAAGAAATCTTCATATTGACGGATACGACGTGCGCGAGCTTCGGGTGCTTCGCCTTTAGGTGCGATACAATAAATGGTGACTTCGGTTCTATTAACAGAAAGTGGGCGAAGTACACGAATTTGCGAACCAAACTGATCCATCAAATAAACGTTTGGATAGAGACACAAGTTACGTGAACGCTCAATCATCCATTTCGACATCGCTTCACCGTATTTTTCGGTGTATTCGGCTGCTTTCGGGAAGTTTGGGCGGTCTTCTGGGTTTGCCCATTGTGTCCAAAGCAACATGTGGCCATTTTCAAAGCCATACGAGCCACCGCCTTGTTTACCCCAAGAACCTGCACTCATGGCACGAATGTTATCGGCAGCTTGAGTTTCTTTACGGTGTTGAGTTGTTGCTGCATAGTTCCAGTGAACAGCAGAAACGTGGTAACCATCGGCACCATTTTCAGCGGTGAGTTTCCAGTTACCTTCATAGGTATAGGTAGATGAACCACGTAAAACTTCTAAACCATGTTCAGACTGATCAACAATCATGTCGATGATTTTGGTGGTTTCACCCAAGAATTCTTCAAGTGAAGGAACATCGGGATTTAAGCTACCAAATAAGAAACCTTTGTAGCTCTCAAAACGAGCCACTTTTTTAAGGTCGTGTGAACCATCTTGGTTAAAACAGTCAGAATAGCCTGCTTCACTTGGATCTTTAACCTTGAGCAATTTACCTGAGTTGTTAAAAGTCCAACCGTGAAAAGGACAGGTATACGTTGCTTTATTACCACGCTTGTGACGGCAAAGTTGTGCTCCGCGGTGTGAACACGCATTGATCATGGCATTCAATTCACCGTTACGGTTGCGGGCAATAATGACTGGCTGACGACCAATGTGAGTGGTGTAGTAGTCATTGTTATTTGGAATCTGGCTTTCGTGTGCTAAGTAAACCCAATTACCTTCGAAGATATATTTCATTTCGAGGTCAAATAGGGCTTCGTCAGTAAACACTGAGCGATGAAGTTTAAATTCACCTGTATCGATGTTATCGATAAGTAATTCATCAATACGGTCAAGATGGCTAGTATTGATTACAGGAATACGTGGCATGTCCGTTCTCCGACTTTCCAAATGTGTGGAAGTCACCAAGGCCTTAGCTACGATCTACAAGGTCTTGATATCCTAATATTGTCAATGAAGCGCCTGAGTGCGCTGGGTGTTTAACCGGGAATTGATGAAGATGAATCACTGAAAGGTTGGCAAGAAGGCTTTTTCACAAAGCAATTCAACACTTCATCGGTTTGTTGCTTGTATATACCTTAAAAGAATGCTTAAACTGTGTCTAAGACTGAATTTGCATTTTTTTATATCTTAAAGGTATGGAAACCTGATGGAACTAAGACATTTACGGTATTTTGTGGCTGTTGTTGAAGAGCAGAGCTTTACAAAGGCGGCCGAAAAACTATTTATTGCTCAACCACCTTTGAGTCGACAGATTCAAAATTTGGAAAGTGAGCTTGGCATTCAACTGTTTGAGCGAGGAAGCCGTCCTTTACAGACAACCCCAGCTGGACATTTTTTTTATCAGCACGCTGTTAAACTTTTGTCGAATGCTGAAGAAATAAAAAGTATGACCAAGCGTATTGGTCTGATCGAAAGAAGTATGACCATTGGTTTTGTCGGGTCTTTACTCTACGGTTTACTGCCTCGAATTATCTATTTATTTCGGCAACAGCAACCTCATCTGAATATTCAGCTCATGGAGTTAAGTACAACCGAACAGCTACAGGCATTAAAAGAAGGACGTATTGATGTTGGATTTGGACGTTTAAGAATTAGTGATCCTGCTGTTAGACGTATTCTGCTACGTAAAGAACGTTTGGTGGTTGCTGCACATACCAGCCATCCCATAGCTCAGCGTACAGAAGGGGTATATCTGGCCGATTTGATTGATGAAAAGATGTTTATGTATCCCACTTCGCCAAAGCCTAATTTTTCGACCCAGCTTTTGAATATTTTTGCCGAGCATAGTTTGGTTCCGAAAAATTTGCATGAAATACGGGAAATTCAATTGGCTTTGGGGCTAGTCGCAGCGGGAGAAGGGATTTGTATTATTCCAGCAAGTGCCGACACCATCCGTTTTCCTCATTTAAACTACATTCCGATTTTAGATAACGGCGCAGTCAGTCCAATTTTTATTACAGCACGCGCAATGGATCGCAGTGAAGACTTACAGCTTTTATTTGATTGTATTTATCAGGTTTATGATCTTGAAGGTATTCCATATAAACGCACAGTTTTCACGCTCGATCAGAATCCGATAGATGATTCAGATGGTATCGACTTTTAAATAAAGCAGGGCATAGCCTCAAAGGTTGAAGCTATGCAGTTTTAAAACTTATTGCACTTTCGCTGGGAAACCATCTTCTTCAAGTGCTTCGGTAATTTTATCGACGCTTTCACTGCTTTCAACAGTCACGATTTTTGTCACTAAGTCTACATCTACTTTTGCATTTGGATCGACATCTTGAATCGTCGCAGTCACACCACGAGCGCAGCCGCCACAAGTCATATTTTCAATAAGTAATTTCATATTCATACTCCATCAAGAACGAGATATTTGTTTGGATAACACTGAGTCTAAACCTTGTCATGATTGTAAGGTCAAGACCAATTTTTTAAAAAAATATGCTTGACCTTCCCATGATGGGAATCTGTATGCTCGATACAGAATATTAAATTTTGCAGATTTGCAGAGGTGTTTAATGGACTCAAAAAACACAAAATTGCCAGCATATAGTGAAACACTCTCAATTGAAGGGATGACATGTGCCTCTTGTGTAGGTCGTGTCGAAAAAGCACTTAAGAAAGTTGAAAATATTGAGATTGCCAACGTTAACTTGGCAACAGAAAAAGCGGTTGTTTATTCAAATCAACCGATTCAGCGTGAAGCGTTGGTTAAAGCAGTTGAAAGAGCAGGTTACGATGTGCCAAAAGCTGCGCCAGTGGAGTTGTCTATTGAGGGTATGACCTGTGCATCTTGTGTTGCACGTGTAGAAAAAGCCCTTAAAAAAGTAGACGGCGTTCAAGATGCTACGGTTAATTTAGCAACAGAACAGGCTTGGGTACAGGCAGATAATTCAGTCAATGTCGAAGACTTAATTCGCGCCGTTAAAAAAGCAGGTTACGACGCAAAAGCATCTGAAAAAAATCAAGATGAGCAACTCGATAAAAAAGCGTCAGAGTTAGATCAGCTTAAAAAAGATTTGATCATTTCGATTGTGTTGGCTTTACCTGTGTTTATTTTGGAAATGGGTTCACATCTCATTCCAGCTTTTCACATGTGGATCATGGACACGATTGGTCAATACAATAGCTGGCTTTTACAGTTTGTTTTGACCACCTTAGTGCTCGTTTTTCCTGGTCGCCGTTTTTACCAAAAAGGTATTCCAGCATTATGGCGTTTAGCGCCAGATATGAACTCTCTGGTGGCTGTTGGAACCTTAGCTGCCTATAGTTTTTCTGTTGTAGCAACCTTTATGCCGCATGTATTACCACAAGGCACGGTCAATGTTTACTTTGAAGCGGCTGCCGTGATTGTCAGTTTAATTTTGCTTGGGCGATATTTTGAGGCAAAAGCCAAAGGACGTACTTCGCAAGCTATTCAGCATTTGGTTGGTATGCAACCGAAGACTGCTCGCATTCAGCGTGATGGGCAAGTGGTGGAAGTTGCTGTTGCCGAAGTGGTCAGTGGAAGCATTGTAGAAATTCGTCCGGGTGAACGTGTGCCTGTCGATGGTGAAGTAGTTGAAGGACACAGCTACATTGATGAATCTATGATTACAGGTGAGCCTGTTCCGGTTGAAAAAATAGTAGGGCAGCAAGTGGTTGGTGGTACGGTCAACCAGAACGGTACTCTAAACATTCGGGCAACCGCAGTGGGTAGCTCCTCTGTGCTTTCACAAATTATTCGCATGGTTGAGCAAGCCCAAGGCTCTAAACTTCCGATTCAGGGGTTGGTTGATAAAGTCACCATGTGGTTTGTGCCTGTAGTGATGTTAATTGCTGCAATCACTTTCTTGGTTTGGTTTATTTTTGGACCAGAGCCTGCGCTGACTTTTGGTTTAGTGAATGCTGTTGCGGTACTGATTATTGCTTGTCCTTGTGCGATGGGACTTGCAACGCCAACTTCTATTATGGTTGGTACTGGACGTGGTGCTGAGCTAGGTGTCTTGTTCCGTAAAGGTGAAGCTTTGCAGCTTTTACAAGAAGCACAGGTCGTTGCCGTTGATAAAACGGGTACACTCACCGAAGGCAAACCGACACTGACAGACTTTAATGTGCAATCAGGTTTTGAACGTAACCATGTGCTGACTTTAGTTGCCTCAGTCGAAGCCAAGTCTGAACACCCAATTGCTCTTGCAATTGTTCAGGCAGCAGAAAGCGAAGGCTTAAACTTATTACCCGTAACAGCATTTAACTCGATTACAGGTTCAGGTATTGAAGCGGAAGTTTCAGGTCAAAAAGTACAAATTGGTGCAGACCGTTATATGCACCAACTTGGTTTAGACACCAGCTCATTCCAAGCGATTGCTGCTCAATTAGGTGAAGAAGGTAAAACACCGCTTTATGTTGCTATCGACCAGCAACTTGCTGCAATTATTGCCGTTGCAGACCCAATTAAAGAAACAACCTATGCTGCGATTGAGGCCTTGCATCAGCTTGGGTTAAAGGTTGCAATGATTACAGGAGACAACCGTCATACGGCGCAAGCAATTGCCAAAAAGCTGAACATTGATGAAGTTGTGGCAGAGGTTTTACCCGAAGGCAAAGTGGACACAGTTCGCCAACTGCAAAAACAATATGGGCGTTTGGCCTTTGTAGGTGATGGCATTAACGATGCACCAGCCTTGGCGCAAGCAGATGTCGGTTTAGCCATTGGTACAGGAACAGATGTTGCTATTGAAGCTGCCGATGTTGTGTTGATGTCAGGCAGCTTAAAAGGCGTACCGAACGCAATTGCATTAAGTAAAGCAACTATGCGAAACATTCGCCAAAATTTGTTCTGGGCATTTGTATATAATGTTGCTCTAATTCCAATTGCAGCAGGAGCACTATATCCAGCATTTGGTGTATTACTTTCACCTATGTTTGCAGCAGGCGCGATGGCACTTTCTTCGGTTTTTGTTTTAGGCAATGCATTACGCTTAAAACGTTTTCATGCGCCAGTACAGTAAGGGTGCTGAAAATCAACTTTTGGTTTAAGATCATGACAGCAGGTCTTAAACCAAATTTAATATTTGAGGTGTGAGATGAATATCGGTCAGGCATCCAAACATTCGGGCATTTCAGCGAAAATGATTCGCTACTATGAAGAAATCGGTTTAATTGAAGCAGCTCAGCGTTCTGCTTCTGGCTATCGTATTTATTCAGAAACAGACCTTAAAACTTTAAACTTTTTAAAGCATGCTCGAGAGTTAGGTTTTTCATCTGAACAGATGAAAGAGCTTATTTCGCTTTGGAAAAATACCGATCGGCATAGTGCAGAGGTGAAAGCTTTAACCGTAAAACACATTGCCGAATTAAAGCAAAAAATTGCTCATTTACAAGAAATGGTTAATATTTTGCAGGCTTCAGCTGATGATTGCTGTGGCGACCAGCATGCTTCTTGTGCCATTTTAGATCATATTGAAAAAGGGGTGGGCATAAGCTAAATCCCATAAAAATAAAAAGGTAAAATCATGGCTTATACAGCTTCTTGTCTTTGTAATGGCATTCAACTCAATATTAATGCTGAATTAAATCCGATTATGGTTTGTCATTGTAAGCAATGCCAAAAAGCACAAGGGGCTGCTTTTGCGGCCATCACTCAAGTACAAAAAAGTGATTTAAATATTGTTCAAGGTGAAAATCTTTTACAGGTTTACTTTGCTTCTCCAAATAAAATGAGAGTGTTCTGTAAAACCTGTGGTTCACCAGTCTGGAGTGAACGTTTAGATAAGCCTGAAGTAGTGCGTTTAAGGGTAGGGCTCATTAATGAAGAAATATCGACATCTGTCATTTCTCATGCTTTTGTGTCTTCAAAAGTGAAGTGGTATCCAATTTGCGATAGTGCTCGCCAATATCAAAATGGGGTAGAAAACCTTTAAATATTAAGGTTGGATCGTATTTTATTCATTTGTAAAAAAACGTGAACAAGACTAGCCATGAATAAATAATGTGCTATAACTGTACTTAAGGTAATCGTAATATCTCCTCGATCCACAGGGAAACTTGGGACAGGGCAAAAGATACGATAAGACCTTACATATAGCTAGCAAAGAGCAAACCAAGAGTTGGATAGACACAATTCTTAAAATGTTCACCGTTGCAGAAAAGCCCGTGAAACGGGCTTTTTTAATGTCTGTAAAAGCTATTTCTTATAGAGCACTATCTTATATTTTTAAACTATCCATGAAAAAGTAATGTAAAAATAATAAAATATTTTAAATATACAGACTCTTCTGTATTGATTTTTGTTTTTATTCGCTGTACATTAAGTTAACGGTTTAAAGTTCAAGTTTAATAATGGACTCATGGTCGTTGTGGGAGATCTAAGAGCCTGCATTTTCCCCAAGATGCGGGTTTTTTTTATGCCTAAAAAATTGCGTAGGCTTTACGTGTGTAAAAATTATTTAGGCGTACTAGGTCAGAAGATTAGTTATAAATCCCAAAATACCTTTTATAAAAGTAAGCTCAAAATTTGATTCGATATAATACTTTTGGCTAATTTCTTATTGTTTGAAATTTGTGCAAATTATCAGTGTGAACTTTAAGGACACACGAAATGGAAAACGTTAATCAATACGCTCACGGAGCTGAGCATGAAGTCCACATACATTGCAAACGATCATTAAGCACTTTAATACTGAGTATGCTCGTATTAATTACAACTGGTCGTTAAAAGAAAAAGCACCTTCGGGTGCTTTTTCTATATGAGTTTCAAACGAAGAAGTAGATTTAGGAGTTTACAAAGCCACGGCGTTTTTTGTAGGCTTTACGGTCATAAGAAGGGATGTTTGATTGCTGGAGATCAATCGCAAGTTGCTTCTTGCGTTGAAACTGAACTTCGCTTAGAAGAGCAGCAAAAATTTTAGGCCGGTCAGTTTTAAACTTTTCTACATCCAACGGAATCGTATCTTCATTTTTGACAATGTACAGCACAGAGCCATTGCCATTCATTTCATAAACCGTCCAACCCACTCGTACCATGTAGAGTCCGGTTTTTTGATTCTTGCCTAAATAAGATTTAAAACCATCTGGATGAGGGCGAACATAAGCATTCATCATGCTTTCTCCATCATCTGATTTATTTGATGAAAGCGACAATCAACGAATTGATGGGGGAACGGGATATCATATTCAGTAAAATTACGATTTCTAGTTGTTTATATATTGATCAATTTTCAAATTTCAAGTAAGAAAATCGATTAATAAGTAAACTAAATAAGTGCGAAATATTAAAAATAACACCTTACTTTTTTGAAAAAAATTCTTAAATTAGGGTTGGATGAATTATAAAGAATAGCGCTTATTTTATGTTTATGTGATCGATTTTGCATATTTAAAATTATTTAAAGAGTAAGTGAATTTGTAGTCAGATAGAGTTAATTG
>NZ_JABVBF010000111.1 GCF_013344765.1 Acinetobacter lactucae | reverse complement strand
GATCTATTCAACCGTAATTGTTACTAAATATATTTTTTTTTGTTGGTCGGAAGATTCTAACTAAAAAAATAAGAGCTACAAAGAGGAAATAGAGCGGTTCTATGGTGGCTTTAGGCATTCTCTAATTGTTATGTTGTACAATAGGTCTTGATAAAATTGGTAATTGCTGACGCATAAACCCAACACATCTATATGTTTTTTATGGCACTCTAATTCGACTTAGGTTGGCTATGAGCACGATAAAAAGGATATTTATATGATAAATAAGTGTAAGTACCATAGCTTAATTTGTTTTAATCGTTAAGATAGAAACCTGAACACATCCATTCTGTTGATGCTAAAACATAGAAAAGCCCATGAAAGACAAGCCGACATTAACTTATCAATTGCCGACTCAGTCCTGTTGGACGCACACATGGATAAAACCGCCTTTTTGTCATCCAGAATTGGGCCATGAAAAAGATACACGTTTTTATAATCAGCAGCCTAGATCGCCTGCACGAGGATCAAAAGAGCTATTGCGTTGGTTAGCTACGCGTGAGTCTTTTACTTGGAAAGTGGATATTCAAAGTGAATATGAAACTCGTGTAAATACCGCTGTAGCATTGCCTCAAAACCGACCTCAGGCAGATCTAGACGATTGGCAAGTTTGGTTTGTTGGGCATGCAACGGTATTGATTCAGATTGGGCCTTATAACTTTATTACCGATCCGGTATGGTGTGATTACGCAAGTCCTTTACAGGGTCGGGGACCACGTCGTGTATGTCCAGCAGGTTTTGCACTAGAACAATTGCCGACCATTCATGGAGTTCTACTCAGTCATAATCATTATGATCATATGGACTTGGCGACACTTGAATGGCTACATAAAAAATTCGCAATGCCAATTTACACTGGACTCGGGAATGGGTTTTACCTACCGAAAGAGTTTCATGTCATTGAGATGGATTGGTGGCAAGAAATTCCTTACCACGAATTAAGAATCATCTATACGCCTGCACAGCATGGTTCAGGTCGTGGTTTACGTGACCAGAATAAAGCACTTTGGGGTGGCTTTTCGGTTGTGGCTAAAACAGGTCATTGTTTTTTTGCGGGTGATACCGGTTATGCGGGGCACTTTAAGCAAATTCATGCACGTTATGGTGCACCACGTGTTGCTTTACTTCCGATCGGAGCTTATGAACCTCGCAAGTTAATGAGTTATGTTCACATGAATCCTCAAGATGCTGTGCATGCACATTTAGATTTGCAAGCTCATCGTTCTGTTGCAATTCATTATCGGACTTTCCAGTTGACTGATGAAGACCGAGATGATCCAGAACATGCTCTAAGTCAAGCCATTAAAGCTTCTTCAAAACTTGCTAATCCTTTTTATTGTATTCGAGAAGGTCATAAATTAACTGTCTAAAACCTTATTCTTCCATATAAAAAAGCCAGTTTAATTTGAACTGGCTTTTTATTATTTTGGCTTAAATTAAGCTAAGTCAAAACGGTCAAGATTCATGACTTTAGTCCATGCTGCAACAAAGTCTTGAACAAATTTTTCTTTACCATCTACCTGAGCATACACTTCGGCCAATGCACGTAAGATTGAGTTTGAACCGAAGACTAAATCATTACGTGTTGCGGTAAATTTTACTGCGCCTGTTTTACGGTCTTTGCCTTCGAATACTTCACTTGTTGAATCAACAGGTGCCCATACAGTGGACATGTCGAGTAAGTTTGTAAAGAAGTCTGTGCTAAGTACACCAACTTGCTGAGTGAATACACCGTGTTGTGATCCATCCCAGTTAGTGCCTAGTACGCGTAAACCACCAATTAATGCAGTTAACTCTGGCGCAGTCAAGGTTAACTGTTGGGCTTTATCAATTAATAAAGCTTCAGTTGCTGCGCTGATGCCGTCTTTTTTCCAATTTCTAAAACCGTCAGCAAGACCGAGCAGTAATTGGAAAGCTTCGACATCAGTTTGACTTTGTAAGGCATCAACACGACCAGGTGCAAAAGGAACGCTAATGTTGAAACCTGCTGCTTGAGCAGCTTGTTCTACGCCAACGTTACCTGCAAGTACGATTAAATCAGCCAATGACAGTTGAGTTGAGGCTTTGAGTTCTTCAATTTTAGTTAAAGTCTCCACAGCTTTTTTGTTTACTTCCCATTCACGTTGTGGTGATAAAGCAATACGTGCACCGTTTGCACCACCGCGCTTGTCTCCACCACGGAAAGTTGACGCGGAAGCCCAGCCAAGAGAAACCAACTCACCAGCAGATAGCCCTAGTGCAACAATTTTTGCTTTTGCATCATCAATGCTGGCAGGGGATGGTATAGCACTAGCAACTGGTAATGGATCTTGCCAAATTAAATCTTCAGCCGGAACTTCAGGACCTAAATAACGTGCTTTTGGTCCCATATCACGGTGAGTTAATTTAAACCATGCACGCGCAAAGGCATTGGCAAAGGCTTGTGGATCGTTAAGGAAGCGACGAGAGATCTTTTCAAACTCAGGATCAAAACGTAAGGTCAAGTCTGTAGTAAGCATTGTTGGCTTACGTTTAACTGATGGATCGAATGGATCTGGAATGATTGCCTCAGCATCTGCTGCTACCCATTGAATTGCGCCAGCAGGTGAACGTTCTTGTACCCACTCGTATTTGAATAGGTTTTCAAAGAAGTAGTTGCTCCATTGGGTTGGAGTTTGTGACCAAATCACTTCTAAACCTGAAGTAATCGCATCTTTACCAACACCAGTACCAAAGCTGTTTGACCAGCCAAAGCCCATTTGTTCAATTGGTGCTCCTTCAGGATCAGCCTGAACATGTTCAGCAGAGCCAGCGCCGTGGGTTTTACCTAAGGTATGACCGCCTGCGATCAAGGCAACAATTTCTTCATCATCCATTGCCATATTGCCGAAAGTCGCACGAATAAACGGCGCAGCTGATCTTGGATCACCGCTGGCTTGTGGACCTTCAGGGTTTACATAAATTAGACCCATTTCAGTTGCAGCGAGATTACTTCCTTCTAAAGCTTCTGAGTTACGATGAGCTAACCATTCTTTCTCATCGCCCCAGTTTACGTCGTTGTCTGGTTCCCAAACATCTTCACGCCCTGCACCGAAACCGAAGGTACGGAAGCCTGAAGATTCAAGTGCAATGTTTCCAGCAAGAATAAATAAGTCTGCCCATGATATTTTTTGACCGTATTTTTGTTTAACTGGCCAGAGTAGGCGGCGTGCTTTATCTAGGCTTGCATTGTCAGGCCAACTATTTAATGGCGCAAAACGTTGTTGACCACGACCAGCACCACCACGGCCATCGCCCATACGATATGTGCCGGCAGCATGCCATGCTAATCGGATAAATAAGCCTGTATAACTTCCCCAATCGGCTGGCCACCAATCTTGAGAATCGGTTAACACATTTTTGATATCAGCTTTGAGTGCGTAATAGTCGAGTTTTTTAAATTCTTTGCGGTAATCAAAATCTTTACTAAGTGGATTAGAACGTTCTGAATGTTGATTCAGTAAATCAACGCGTAGTTGTTTTGGCCACCAGTGTAAACTAGGCGTGCCGCCACCGACCGTTACCTCTGGTTTTGATTTATGGCCTGAAAAAGGGCATTTTGATTCGTCTGACATGGTTATATTCTCTCTGGGTAATAATTATTGAGCTCTTAGTAAAATGTTAGGGCTCATTTTCCTGGACTTCTGGTTTAAAAACTCATGTTTATCAAATAAAGTAATGAGAGAACAAATGGTGAGAGAAACTGTTTAAAAGTCTTTTCACTGAGATGTCTGCCCATTATTTTTTATTTAATAATGCATCAGATTCCTTTAATTGTTATTCCTCCAATTTACTGTATGAAGGTTAAAAAACAAGAGGAAAAATAAGATGAAACTTGTAAATAACGATGCATGGAATTACCTCTTCAATTGTTGGAACAACGTAAGATCTTTTAATAACGCTCTATAAACATACTAGAAGTAGGCGTCTTATTTTTCAAATGGATTAAACTGTCAGTATTAATTTAAAAAACCGATTATGTGTTTTTTCAAAAGATTAAGGGGAGATCAATAGTGAAAAGAAGTTTTTTATATTTATTTAGTGGTGGTAGAAACTATTTCAAAATAAATAAAGGAGAGCATTGCTCTCCTTTGTTGTTTATATATTAAACATTTACGATTCGATTTGATTTGACCATGTCCGCTAGGCCATGAGTTTTAAAATAGTACTCAAGCCAGCTTTTCACGATGAGCGGATTATTCATTTTCATGACATCATCCAGCAACTTTTGTGCGTCTGTCATAGGTACATGGCAAATTGCTTTTCGTACTCGCAAAATGTTACTCGAGCTCATTGAAAGGGTATTAAAGCCCATTGCCATAAGCAGAATTGCTGATAATGGATCACCCGCCATTTCACCACAGATACTGATAGGTTTTTTGTATTCATGGCATTCTTTAACTAAGCGAGTCAGCGCACGTAGAATGGATGGATGGAAGTGCGAGTAAACGTTGGCCACATGTGGATTATTACGGTCAACTGCAAGTAAATATTGAGTTAAGTCATTTGAACCGACCGAGAAGAAATCGACGAGTTCAGCAAATTCATCAATTTGTAGAAGTACGCTCGGCACTTCAACCATAATCCCAATTTTTGGTTTGGTAATTTTAACTTGCTCTTCTTCTTGCACGGCAATCCAGTCACGCTCAAGTAAGTAAAGTACCTCTTCGACTTCACTGACTGTCGTCACCATTGGCAATAAAATATGCAGATTATTTAAACCAATACTGGCTTTGAGCATGGCGCGAATTTGAGACGAAAAAATCTCGGGATGATCAAGCGTGAAACGAATACCACGCCAGCCTAATGCCGAGTTTTCTTCTTCTATACTGAAATACGGTAAGTCTTTATCGGCACCAATATCAAGAGTTCGCATCACCACAGGTTTGTTGGCGAAGTGGCTTAACTGTTGACGGTAGATTGCACGTTGTTCTTCTTCACCTGGGAAACGTTCACGTAACATGAATGGAATTTCACTTCGGTATAGACCCACACCTTGCGCGCCGCGTTGTACTCCGCGGACAACATCAATCATGAGACCCGTATTCACATAAAGTTGAACAGACACACCATCTGGAGTAATCGCTTCTTTGGTCTCGTATTGTTTAAGATCTTTTGCGATCTGTTCATCTTCTTTTTGAATTTCTTTATAACGTTGGCGTAAACGACGTGGTGGATTAACAAAAACACGGCCCTGATAGGCATCCACAATCATTTCTGCATCATCAAGTGTGTTCACTGGCAGTTCGGTTACACCAACCACAGTTGGAATACCTAAAGCACGAGCCACAATCACCATATGTGAGTTGGCTGCACCTTCTGAGGTTACAATTGCAGCAATGTTGTCTACAGGCAGCTCTACGAGTGCCGCAGTACTAATTTCTTCACCAATTAAAATACTGTCTGGGCTTAGTTCACGGTGGCTAGAATCTTCTTCTTGCAATGAGGCCAAAATACGTCGACCTAAATCTTTAAGATCAGAAACTCGCTCACGAAGATAGTCATCTTCCATTTGTGCAAATAAGGCAGTATGTTTTTCAATCACACGGCGTACTGCACCTTGTGCCCAATGCCCGTCACGAATAAGTTCTTTAATTTCTGCTGGTAACGCATTTTCATCTAGCATTCTTAAGAAAACACTAAATAAAGCGCGTTCTTCTGCCATTAATGAATCATGCATTTTTTCATCAAGAGAGCGAATCTCTGAACGAACTGATGAAATGGCTTGATCTAGAAGTCGAAGTTCATGACTAATATCTTCTGCTTCACGGTCAGGTACTGAGGCTAAATCGGCAGGTGGATATAAAATAATAGCGCGGCCTAAAGCAACACCGCCTGCACCTGAAGCACCTTGAAAGGTTTTATAGGCAGGGCCATTACTTGGTTTACGAAATACGTCAATATTTCCAACTGCGTGAGCGTGAGCAATAACTCCAGAAAGCTGAGCACACAGAGTGACTAAAAATGACTCAGCTGCTTCGCTAAAATCTTGAGGAAGTTTGTTTTGTACAACCAAAACGCCCATAACCTTACGGCGATACATGACAGGTACGCCAAGGAATGAGTTATAAATTTCTTCGCCTGTTTCAGGTAAATACAAGAAACGCTCATGTTTTGGTGCATTGTCAAGGTTAACAATTTCTTCACGCTGCCCGACCAGACCGACCAAGCCTTCACCGAGTTGCAGTGAAACATGGCCCACAGATTCTGGATTTAGGCCTTTAGAGGCCATTAATACATAGCGCTGGTTGCGTTCATCGAGTAAATAAATAGAGCAAACATCCACTTTCATAGCCTCAGCAACCTGATTGACCATGATGTCTAACGATTCATGCAAACTGACGGACGCATTAACCTCTTGGACAATGCGCCGTAAAGTGTCGAGTTGCATGTTTGACATGGATGTATACTCCAGTATTTTTTTAGACTATGAATGTATTTATAACAGCACTTTCAATAAAAATCATTTGCTAGATAAATGATTTTTAGGGTAATTGTTGCATCGGCAACTGTGTACACAACTCCACCATGGCTTTACGGTAAACATCACGCTTGAAGTTCACCACTTGTCCAAGAGGATACCAATAGCTAACCCACTGCCATTCATCGAATTCGGGCGGGTCGGAGAGGTTTAACTGAATATTTTTTGCAGACGCAGTTAACTTCAGTAAAAACCATTTTTGTTTCTGTCCGATACATACGGGGTCAGAGTCTGACCGAATGTACCGATGTGGCAAACGATAACGCAGCCATCCTTTGGTTTGCGCAATAATCTGGACATGTTCGGGCAATAAGCCGATTTCTTCTCTCAGTTCTCGAAAAAGTGCCTGTTCAGGGGTTTCTCCAAACTGGATGCCTCCTTGTGGAAATTGCCAAGCATTGTGACCAATGCGCTTTGCCCATAAAACCTGTCCATCATCGTTTGCCAAAATGATCCCGACATTCGGTCGGAAACCTTCTGAATCGATCATTTGGCTACCTAAATATTGTCTATATCGTTGACTTTAATCGCGGGGACAAACACTTTTTTATGTCCAGCTCGAAAAGATCAAAGTAAAATGTTTAAATTGCTACGATCTTAACGAATTTCTATCGACTAGCGGAGATAGATTTACATTTTTTTTCTTAAATTTCAGTTTAAACGAGAATTTTCATGAAACTGGCGTTGTTTGATTTAGACCATACCTTGTTAAATACCGATTCAGACCATTCTTGGGGTGAATTTTTAGTCAATGAAGGTTTGGTTGATCCGGTTCATCATCGTCAGATGAATGATAAATTTTATGAAGATTACAAAGCAGGGCAACTTGACCCATATGCTTATAATGAATTTGTCTTTGGATTTTTAACACAGCATGACAATAACTACTTAACAGAGCTCCACCAATTGTTCATGCAAAAAGTGATTCGTCCGCAAATGCGCCCAAAAGGTTTTGACGCAATCAAAAAACATCAAGATTTAGGTCATACCATTGTTGGTATTACGGCAACAAGTGATTTTATTACTGCGCCGATATTCCGTGAATTTGGTATTACTGAAATTTTAGCGACTAATGCTGAAGTGGCTGACGGAAAATATACGGGTAAAGTTGCGGGTTTAGCGTGTTATCAAAAAGGTAAACTTACACGCCTCGACGATTGGTTGGAAGGCCGTAGCGTGTCTGAGTCATGGGCTTATTCTGACTCAATTAATGACCGTTTCTTACTGGAATACGCAACGCATGCGATTGCGGTAAATCCTGATGACCGTCTTGAAAAACTGGCTCAAGAACATAACTGGGATATTCAGGACTGGTCGATTTAAGACTTTTGAGTTGGAAGAGTGGCCCTGAAAAGCGTTAATGTCTTCCAACTCTTAATAAATTATATTTAAAATCATTTTTTAATATTTCTTATAAATCTTAGTTCAAAACTAGATATTGATATGTCTAACAAAGAATAAATTTTATCTTGGTGAAGATTTAAGAATATAAAAAAATTTAATTTAAAAATGAGGGAATAATGCCAAAAACAGCACAAATTAAATTACCAAAACAGCTTTGGAATGATGAAAGTATTGATTTAACACGTCATAGCTATCAGGCGAAATTACTTAATAAAAGCGAAGGCTTTAAGCTGGGTAAGGCTCAACGCAAAAAAGTACCACGTGAACAGCTATCAAAGCTTTCTGAACGACCAAAAGGTATTACTGCTTTAACGATCTATGATTGGAGTAATCAAGGACGTTTAGAGCAGCTCAAACCGATTCGTGCAAAACGAATGAGCATTTCACCGTTTACATTTTATCGTGGTATGCCTTCTTTGATGCTGTTTGATCAGGCTTGGGAGCAGGTAAATTCAGGTTTATTTCAACAGATTTGTGGCGATTGTCATTTAAGTAATTTTGGTGGGTTTGCTAGCCCGGAACGCAACTTGTTGTTTGGAATTAATGATTTTGATGAGACTTTGGTTGCCCCATTTGAATGGGATTTAAAGCGTTTAGCAACCAGTTTTGTGATTGCGGCTCGTGATATTGATCTTGCAGATAAAGTGGGTTTAAAAGCAATTAAAACGATGTTGAATAGTTATCGTCAGCACTTATTAGAAAATACGAAACTTTCGCCTCTACAAGTTTGGTATGAAAAAGTTGATGCCAGTACCTTATTAGAAAACACTGAATGCCGAAAACTGAGAAAGAAACGTGCGAAGCATCTTGATTCAGCACAAAAGAGAAATGCATATTCTGTTTTACCGAAGCTCACACAGCAAGATCAAGATACAGGATTTCGTCATTTTGTGGATGATGTACCGTTATTATGGCATCCAAAGGCAGATGAACCGTTCAGTAAAGATGTTGATGTATTCTTTAAGCAATATCGTGATTCTTTGAAATATGATCGCCAAGTACTTTTTGATCGTTATCAACGAACCGATGTGGCTTTGAAAGTGGTTGGTGTCGGAAGTGTGGGTACACGATCCGCGATTGCATTATTTCAGGACGCAGATCGGGAACCGTTAATTTTACAAATGAAAGAAGCGAATCCATCGATTCTTAGTCCGTTATTTGTAGAAAAAGTAAAACATGAAGGCGAGCGCGTGGTACATGGTCAGCAACTCATGCAAGCTGCTAGTGATATCTTCCTTGGATTCTCTTCAACCCCCAATCAACATTTTCATGTACGTCAGTTACGTGATATGAAAATCTCGGTTGATCTTAGTGATATGGATGATGAATATTTCAATGAGTATGCTGAAAGTTGTGGTTTGGCTTTAGCTCATGCCCACGCTAAGTCTGGAAATGCGGATGTACTTATGGGATATCTTGGCGAAGGCAGTACGATTGTGGAAGTATTACAAACATATGCAGAGGAATATGCACAGCGCAATCTAAATGACTATCAGCAATTTATGAATGAGGTTGCAGATGGTAAGATTCAGCTCGCTGGAGATGAGGCGCTTTAATAATAAGTATGCTGCTACAGATGACATGAAATAATTCGAAAGGTTAGAGAAAAAATGTTTAATAAAATTATGTCTGGTTTGGGCCTTCAAGGTGTGACTGTAGAAACTGTTTTGCAGAACCCAAGCTTGCAGGCAGGCACCACATTGCATGGTGAAATTAGCTTTAAAGGGGGATCATCTGATAAAGAGATTAATGGTCTTTATTTGCAATTGGTGACGATGGCAGAAGTTGAATCTGGTGATCATGAGTTTAATCAGCCTTTAGTTTTGCAAGAGTGGTTAGTAAACTCTCGATTCCTATTACCAGCACATCAAGCGCATTCTTTCCCTTTTAGTATTCAACTACCATTTGAAACACCGATTACAGAAGTTGCTTGTCGACGAAATGGTGCACGTGTTTGGATTCAAACCCATATGGATGTTGATTGGGGATTAGATGCAACTGACCGTGATTATCTAAAGGTTCTGCCAACTCCAGCTATGGAAATGTTTCTACAGGCTATGCAGCGATGTGGCTTTAGCTTATCAACTGTCGATGTAGAAAAAGGTCAACTTACTGCGCGAAATTTTAGGTCAACCATCGGTTGCTACCAAGAGCTTGAATTTGTCTCGTCGCACATGTTTAGTGGATTTAATGAGGTGGAAGTTTCTTTCGTTGCCGAGCCTAATCAAACTCACGTGATGCTTGAAGTAGATCGTCACTTTCGATCAGATCAACTATTAACGATGACCATTTCTCATCATATGCTTGACGTAAATCAAATGGTGCAACAAATCAGAAGCCTCTTAAAGCTTGGATAAATTAAATTAGAGGCTTAAATAGAGCCTTTTAGGCATCCTGCATCATTTTAATCAACTCCTGCATGGCTCTAGATTGAGTACGTGCAGGATGCCACACCATGCCTAATTGACGATTCATCTCAACATTTAAATCAAGTTGTTGCATATCCTGATTCAACAGAGTTTTGGGTAAAACTGACCAACCTAAACCAATCGACACCAACATGCGAATAGACTCAAGAGGGTTATTGCTCATGGTGATTTTTGGCTTGAGTCCTTGTTTTTCAAACTCAGCTAAAGTGATTTGAGCAGTATAAGTTTGTGCGGCGGGTAATAAGCTTGGATATTCAATTAAATCTTGTAGGGTAAGATTCTTCTTTTGTGCCAGTGGATGAAAAGGAGCGGCAACAAAAACTAAAGGGTCATTCCAGATGGTAATGTAGTTAAGGCGCTCATCTCCTGAAGGAGGAAGTGTTAAGAATGCTAGCTCTAAATCACCAGCCAATACTTGTTCATGCGCTTGCTCTGAATCAACAAAATGTACATCTAAAGTGACTTGAGGAAATTGCTGAACAAAATGCTTAAGCGGTGCAGGTAAATGATGCAAACCAATATGGTGACTTGTACCGACTTTTAAGCGGCCTTGTACCTGAGTTTGTTCATGGCTAAGTGTATGGTGGATCTCACCCAACTCATTTAACCAGTTTTTAACTTTAGGTAGTAACGAATGTGCAGCATGAGTTGCCTGAACACCTCGGCCTGCGGATTCAAATAGCTTTACGCCAAAATATTCTTCTAAGCTGTGGATTCGTTTGGTTACGGCAGGCTGAGTAATAAATAATTGATCTGCTGCCACAGAGATAGACCCTGTTTCCATAACTTTTACAAAAGCTTCAAAGGCTGCAAGATTCATAATACAACTCAACTTGGAATAGAAAAATCAAGAGGCTAAAGTTGCCAAGCCAAAATCGTATCATGCTTGCAGCGGAACGAGTGAGAAAGTTATGAATTACCGCACTAATCTTAACCTAAGCCGTTGTTTCTTTTTCGGCTAAAGCTGCTACGCGGCGATCTTTAGCTGCCCATACTTTTTCATGGAAGAAAAAAGCGAAAGCTTGTACGGTTGGTTCAAGCATACTTAATGTTAAAGCCATCCAGATATTACCTGTTACAAAGTATGCAACTAGCATCGCTACACTAATATGCATAATGTAATAACTTAAGGTTTTCTTTAAAGTACGTTGATTATTTACAACGAATTTTTGAATATTAGCCATGATCATTCTCTTTAGCCACTTTGGATATTTTTAGTATAGGCATTAGAGTATAAG
>NZ_JABVBF010000110.1 GCF_013344765.1 Acinetobacter lactucae | reverse complement strand
ATCGAAGAGTCATGAAGTTTCTTCTGATTTGTTTTTTTAATTGAAAAGCTAAAAGTTAAAATACTTAATTTGGTGACATGATCAAATTAATTTAAACTTAACTCTTATCCAGTCTGAAACTCATTTTTAAAGTCTTGAATAGAGTGAGACGTTTATAATGTATTTACTGGAATTTTATATTTTGCGTTTTTTTTAATTATTTTTTGAGTTCTCTTAATATGAAAAATATCTGTTTAGCTATTCTAGCAATCAGCCTTTCAGGTTGCGCTGCAATGAGCGTAGAAGAATGTAAAACTGCAAACTGGTCATCAGTAGGTGAAAAAGATGGTTCAAAAGGTTTGTCACCACGTTTAGATCAATATTACAAAGCGTGCGGAAAAGCCAATATTGTTCCTGATCAAAAGTCATATGAACGTGGATATAAAGAAGGTCTAGGGTACTATTGTCAGCCAGCGAACATTTTTTATAACGCTTTAGAGGGTAATGGCAATATTAATGTGTGTCCAATTGAGCAGCGCAATCGTTTAAGACCTTATTATCAAGCAGCTTCCGATTACTACAATGCAAAAGCTGAATATGACCGTTATGACGAAAAGTTTAAACAATATTCTGATAATGCCTACAACGAAAAATTAAAGCCAGAAGAGCGCGACCGTTATCGTAAGCTATTAAGAGAATTACAAATTGATCGCGACCGCATTAATCGCAACTATTGGAACTCTATTCGAGATATCGAACGTTTCAAATATGATCACGGTTTAAAATAATATTTTAAAAAAGGATTGATCTCAATGCGATCAATCCTTTGTTTTTTAAAGATAATAACTAGTTTTTGTCATTAACTTTGAAATTGCAGTCATCGTGATTTTTACCGCATAGGGTAATTCAACACCACCTGCTTCAAGCGCAGTATGGCGATGATGCAATTCATCTTCATTCATCTGCTCTAAAATTTTACGAGAGCGTTCATCTTGAGCAGGTAACTGGTTTAAATGGTCTTGCAAATGTAGGCTTACCTGACGCTCAGTTTCAGCTACAAAACCTAAGCTATATTTATCACCAGCAATGCCAGCAAGGGCACCCATGCCATACGAAAGGCCATACCAAATTGGATTTAACAAACTTGTATGACTATTTAGCTCTTTTAAACGATCTTCACACCAAGCCAAATGGTCTTGTTCTTCAATCGCAGCTTGTTGCATTTCTTGGCGTACATTTGGCAATTTCGCCGTTAATGCTTGCCCATGGTAAAGTGCTTGAGCACACACTTCACCACTGTGGTTAACACGCATTAAGCCTGCGACATGGCGAGCATCTTCTACACCAAGTTTTGTTTCTACTGTTTCCGCGGGATTTTGACGCTGTGCTGCTGTTGCACCCGGAACAAGACTACGTAATGCCTGATCAAAGGAGTTAATAAGTTGATCAATTCCAGTATAGTGGCGCATAAACTAGTCCTCTAAAGAAAGGTGGGCTGTGGCAAGCATTGGTTTTAGTCGAGCAAGAAGCCAGATACTAAAGATTGCACTAAGTACAGCTGTAATAATAAATAGTATTTTAATATCAATTTTTAAAACACTTAAGATTAAGATTGAAAAAATTGCAGAAGAAACCATAAAAACGGCATTTAATATATTATTCGCGGCAACAACTCGAGCACGATGGGAGCGTGGTGAGTAAGCCTGCATCATGGCATATAAAGGAACAATATAAAAACCGCCACTGATACCCAATAAAGTCACAGAAATCATGACATGATAGTAAACCCAGCCTTGGGTGAAAATATCTTTTAAAGTCAGTAATGCCCCAGTTCTTTCGGGTACAAAAGCTAAACTGGCAGCAAGGTAGAGTGCAAAAACAGTAAGGCCAATTGCACCAATTGGCACCATTTTAATATTAATTTCTGAACCACCGATTTTGCGGCAAAGAAGAGAACCCACCCCAATACCGACTGAAAAGAAAGTCAGTAACAGGCTAACAACATTTTCTGAGGCATGAAGGTTCTGTTGAGTAAGCTGCGGAATTTGAGTTAAATAAGTCGCTCCATAAAACCAGTACCATGAGTTGCCTAGCAAAATTGTGAATACTAACGGTAAGCTTTTGGCATATTTAATGGTTTGGAAACTTGTACGGATAAAATTCCAGTCAATATTTAAGTCAGGTGCAGCAACTTTTTGCGGTAAAATGAAGCGACTAAATAAATAGCCTATGCAAGCAATAGCCACAACGGTGATACTAATCCACAATAAATTTCCATCTGATGAGGCAATTACGGCACCACCTAAGATCATTCCGAACAAGATCGCCATGGATGTACCAGATTGAAATAGTGCATTACCCGACATGAGTTCGTTCGGTTTTAAGATTTCAGGCAAAATTGCGTATTTAATTGGGCCGAAGAATGTTGAATGTGTACCCATCAAAAATAAAGCCAGAAGAAGTAGCCATAAGTTTCCTAACAAGAAACCCGCAGTACCGATGAGCATAATGATGATTTCTAAAATTTTAATGCCACGCACGAGTTGAGAGCGCTCATATTTATCGGCAATTTGCCCAGCAGTTGCCGAAAAAAAGAAATAGGGCAAAATAAATAAGAGGGCTGCCAAATTATTAAGTGTACTTACTGGAGCAGATTGTTGCTGAATCCATCCATAAGTAATCACCAATAATAAAGATTGCTTAAAAACATTATCATTTAATGCGCCAAAAAACTGGGTAAAAAACATCGGTACAAACCGACGTGAGGTCATCAGGTGCTCATCTTGTTTCATCATGTGCAAACTTCATTGTGTTTTATAAAAAAATGTGACCGAGTGTTAATTTGCATTGAAAACCATGTATGATATTTTTAACGCTTGATTAAATGAAAAATCAATGGTTTTGAGTGAGTTTTACACTCACATTGGTGCGTTTTATTAAAAAATAAGTCTAGAGTTTTCTATGCCTTCTAAAATTAAGTTTAAACAGTCAACTCTCTCTCATTCTATGCATTTAATTTTAAAAATGCAGGGCATTCCTAAACTTATTTGTAGCAGCTTGTTGTTAAGCGTTTGTGTAACGCCAAGTTTTGCTCAAACTTCTGTTGAGAATAGTTCATCAAGTTTAAACCAATCTGTATCTGAGGAGTCAACTGAGCAATCAGCTCAGGTTAATCAGCAATATACTGTTCCAGTGACAGATATCGCTACACTTGTGACTCAAGCTCAGCAGCAACAAGATAGCTTGGCTATATTGCAACAACAAGAACAATTTCCAAATCAAATTGATGAATTTAAGCCAATTACGCTTGATAATCTGGAAGATTTACCCGATATGCCTGTTGATCAAAACATGGCAAATGAAATTTATAGGGTAGCGGAAGAAGCTAAAAATGAAGCGCAGAACTTTCAAAATGGGAATCAAAAGCAACCTGAAGTTACTGTAAGCGATGCAACGCAGTCCGAAATACAGGAAATTAAACAAGCACCTGTAAATATTGACCAGCTTATGCAAGAGATTCAATCTGATAGCAAGATTGTAGTCGAAGCCAATGAAACTGGAAAAACACTGCCTGAATTAACGCCTGAGGTCGAAGAACCACCTGAGCAAGCTGGCTTCTTTAAGCGTATTTTGAATAAAGTACGTCCGCCGCGTGCAATTCCAATGGAACAAGTGCCGCGTATTAGTGCCGATGTAGAAGGTGCTTCAGATGTGTTGGCTAAAAATATTAGAGGTAAGTTATCAACATTTACCCAAGAGTCATTTGAAGACTTCAATGCTGCTTTACCTCAACTCAGAACATTAAGTAATCAGGCTGCTCAAGCGGTTGGTTATTATAATGCTGAATTCCGATTTGAAAAGTTAAGTCCGAGTAAGGTACGTGTCCGAGTTACGCCAAATGAACCGGTACGGATTAATGAGCAAAATATTGAATTTACAGGTCCAGGTGAAAAGCAGCCGCAATTTCAGGTTATTCGTTTAGTCCCTGATCAAGATGTGGGCGATATTTTTAACCACGGTTTATATGAAACCACTAAAAGCCGTATTGTTGATGCAGCGTCTGATAATGGTTATTTTGATGCCTATTGGCGATTGCACGATGTAAAAGTAAGTCAACCCGAGAATAAGGCCGATATCAATTTACGCTACGAGACAGGTGAGCGCTATAAATTAGATAAGGTTGAGTTTCGTATGAGTGATCCATCGAAACCTTTGCCATTGAACTTAAATATTTTACAAAGTATGGCGCCTTGGAAAGAGGGTGATGATTATGCCTTCTGGCGTGTAAATGTGTTAGCGAATAACTTAACTAACTCGCGTTATTTTAATTACACATTGGTCGACTCTATAAAACCAGATCCAATTGAAAAGCAACTTGAGCTACCACCAGATTTACAAGCTTTGGTCGATGAGCAAAACATTGATGTTGATGAGTCTGATCTACTTTCACCTGAACAACGACAACTTGCGAAAGCGCGTCAATTAGCGACCTCAAATAAAGAGGTTACGCAAAACGTAGTAGATGAAAAACAGTTTGCTGGAACACAAAATTCAAAAGAGGCAGAGCCTCAAACAGCAATATTGAAAAGTGCCGCGGTTCAACAAGATGAACAAGAAAATGAACAGGACCGGTTACAAGCTCAAGCAAGAGAAACAAAAAAAATTCCAGTTATTGTGACTTTAAATGCAGATAAGCTAAATAGTCTAGAAACAGGTATTGGTTACGGTACCGATACGGGTGCACGGTTACGTAGTCAGTATCGCCGCGCTATTGTAAATAAATACGGTCACTCTTTTGATGCCAACTTAGAGGTTTCAGAAATTCGTCAATCGATAGATGGGCGATATAGTATTCCTTATAAACACCCGTTAAATGACTATTTTAATATTGTGGGTGGTTATGAACGTGAAACACGTGATGATATTGGTCCAGATGTAAGTTTGTTAACTGAATCGGCGGTTGTTGGTGGTGAACGTGTAATCAAACGTCCATTAGGAAACTGGCAACATACTATTGGTGTCCGCTATCGTTTAGACCGCCTGACTCAAAAAGGTGATGTTGATATTTCGGAATTACCAGACGCGTTTAAAACGGCTGCATCAGAGCAAGAAGCATTATTATTTAGTTATGAAACATCAAAAACTTCTAGTAATACACGTTTGAACCCAACTAAGGCTTTTAAACAAACCTATAAAGTGGAATTAGGTAGCGAGAGTTTACTGTCCGATGCCAATATGGCAATTGCAAGTGCTGGTTGGAGATTTATTTATTCTCTAGGTAAAAATGATGATCACCAGTTCGTTGGAAGATCTGACCTTAGCTATATTTTTACCGATGACTTTGACAAAGTTCCGTACAATCTTAGATTCTTTACGGGTGGTGACCAAACAATTCGTGGATTTGATTATAAAAGTCTTTCTCCAGAAGTAGATGGATATAAAATTGGAGGTCAAGCTTTAGCTGTAGGTTCTTTGGAATATAACTATCAGTTCAAAGATGGATGGCGAGCAGCTATTTTCTCTGACTTTGGTAATGCTTACGATAAAGACTTTAGTAATCCAGCAGCTTATAGCGTTGGGGTTGGAATTCGCTGGAAGTCTCCAATCGGACCAATCCGTTTAGATGTTGCTTCGGGTATTTCAGATGAAAACCATCCGATTCGGTTACATTTCTTTATAGGCCCACAACTTTAAAAATAAAATTTTATTAGGTTTATTTTATGGCGGAAGCAGAACAACAGCCCACTTCGGCACCTAGCTCTCCTAAGAAGAAGCGTCGCATTTTACGCAGCTTCTTGCTGACGATATTAATCATATTGTTATTACTGGCTTCTTCATTGGTCATTATGATGTCGACAGATCGTGGCAGCCGTTTTTTATTAGATCGGGTTTTAGAGGCTCAGAAAATAATTAAATATGAATATGAAGGCGGTAACTTACTGCGTGGTATTATTCTCAAAAATGTGTTGGTGCAATTAAAAGATGTTGATGTTTCATTAGATCGAGCTGATGTAGGCTTAGGATGGCGCTCTTTATTATTAGAAAAAGAAGTGCATTTGAGCCATGCTGATGTACGCAACTTACGTATTATTAATAAAACTCCGCCTTCTGGTAAGCCGTTTGAATTTAAACCAATCAAATTGCCATTTGTTTTACGCATAGATGAAGCAGATGTCGATCATTTAGAGCTTAAAATGTCGAGCTCGAATGTAAGTTTCCATGATGTTCACTTGCAAGATGCACTCTGGTCAGAGACCAAGCTAGAATTTGAAAAATCTAGTATGGATATGGGGTATCTTTCAGTCCATAACGCGACAGGTAAAATGGACTTTAGTGGTAAATATCCATTAAATGCCACAGCAGATTTAAGAATCCCGTCTTTAAAAAGTTTAAATATTCAAAATATTAAAGTTGCTGCTCGGGGAAGTTTAGATACCATAAAAGCTGGCGTTGCAACCACAACTCCTGATCTATTAACAGGTTGGGTAACATTGCATCCTGTTCGCGATGAAGTTCCAATGCAAGGGGAATTATTATTAAAAAACTATCATTTACCTTTGTTAGAAGACCAAAAACTCTTTGCCAAAAATGGTGTGATCAAGTTTCAAGGTGATATTAAACAACTTAATTTGGCACTTGATACAGATTTAAAAGGTGAGAATTTACCTGAAGGTCAGTACAACGCTTTGATGAATACTGATTTGGTTCATCAGCTTAATATTACTGACTTTAACGGCCAAGTTATGAAAGGTGCCGTTAATCTTAAAGGTCTGGTGAATTGGAAAGATCATGTTAGTTGGGACATCAAAGGTCGTTTAGATCGTATTAATCCTAAAGACAAAGCAATTCCTCAAGTTGTACAAGACTTTTTACCACCAAGTTTAGATGCTGCTATTGCTTCAACTGGTTCTTTAGAAAAAGGTACAGAAGTATTTGCTAATATTGACTTTGATCGTTATGAGTCTTGGAAACTCAAACTTAATCAGGCACCTGAAAAAAATAATAAACCTCAGCCAATGCTCATGAATGTGGCATGGGCGAATATAGACCGTGCAATGCCTTATATTGGATGGTTAAGTAGTGACAATGGTCAAGTCGACTTAACATTACGTGATGGTCAACAAGATATTAAGGTTGCTACAAAAGTATATCAGCATGAAAAAGCTTTATTGCCAGCAGGACAATATCTAGCCAATCTCAATGTTAAAGATAATATCTTAAATGTTCCTAATTTTAGTTTTGCTGCTGAAAAAGGTAGCTTAACGGGTCAAGCTAAAGTTTTATTACCTACTGAAAAACGTCAGCTGGCTTGGAATGCATTATTAAATGCGAAAGATTTTAATCCACAAAGTATTCATGCAGCAGCACCAGTAAACCTATTAAACGGTTCGATTAAGGCAAATGGTTTTGCTAAACCAAATCAGCAAATTATTCAATTTGAGAAAATTGATTTAACGGGTCGATTGGCTCAAGCTGGTCAAGAAACTGTAAGTTTAGGCGGAAAAAGTACAGCAGCCCTATTATTTCATGACGTAAAAGCTGGTGGGGGCTTTAAAGGCTTTGCAGTTAATTATGATGGGTCTTTAAAAGCCTTAAAACAGGCGAATGGTTTGTTGAAGTTTTCTATAGCGGGTACACCAGATTTTATTCGAATTAGCCAATTACAACACGATGGCGTGGCTGGGAAAATCTATGCTACTGGTTCTGTAAATTTAAAAGACCGCATTGCATGGGATATTAATAGTTCATTAGTACGCTTTAAACCTCAATATTTTGCGTCAACTGTTAAAGGGGAAATTTCAGGGAATTTGAAAACCCAAGGGGTTTGGTCTGATAACTTGAAGCGAATTAATATTCAACAATTGAATCTTGCTGGCTTTTTGAATAATAAACCTGTTCGAGGTAAGGGTAATTTATCTTTATTGATGGATTCCAACCAAAATGGCTTTTTACCTCAGCAGTTTGAAGCAAATAACTTATTTTTAGTGTATGGGCAGAACCAGCTACAAGCTACAGGTAATGCACAAAATCTAAAAATTAAGCTGAATGCACCAGCACTCTACGAATTATATCCTGGGTTACGTGGTCGAGCTTATGGTAATCTTAATGTCCAATCACAGCCACGTTTAAAAGCAACAGCAAATATTGCAGTAGATAATTTTGCTTTTAATACTTTAGTGAGCGTGAAGAGATTAAGTATTCAAGGTGAACTTCCAACATCAGAGATAACACCGACTCAATTAACCGCAAAATTAGATAATTTACGTAGCGGAAATAGAGAAATCCAGTCTGCAGAAGTGAATTTGACGGGAACAAGAAAAGCACATTTATTGAAAGTACTTGGTAATAATAAAATTTCGAAGTTCTATGTTCAGTTGGCAGGTGGATTTAACCAAAAAAATGATTGGTTAGGACAAATTCAGAAAGGAAGTTTTGATTCACGACGTATCCGTCTGGCACAAAATCAAAATGCTCCGGTAATTTTTTCTTCTGCGAGATCCGAGTTATATGTAGGTCAACATTGCTGGCAAAGTACCAATAGTCAGCTCTGTTTTGATCAGCCTGTAAGAGTGAGTAAAGCGCGAGGTAATATTTCGTTTGTAACTCAAAATATGGACTTAAGTGACTTCGCGGCATTTATGCCAGAAGGCTTAGCAATGACTGGACAGTTAAATGGTTACGCTAAGGCATCATGGGTAAATGGAAGTAATCCAAAACTTGACGCACGTTTAATTACGCGTAAAGGCGAAATCGGTTTAGCTGCTGAAGATCCACAAGATCCTGCAACTACGTTGGCTTATGATGAGCTGGGAGTGATTGCAAAAAGTGTATCAGAGGGGCTGTTATTTCGTGTTGATGTTAAAACACCTGATATTGGTACGGGTTATGCAAACGTTATTATCAATCCATTCCAGTCATCAATGCCAATGCATGGTGAGGTGGCCTTTAATGATGTTCAATTAAAAGTCTTAAAACCGTTTATTCAAGATGTCCGTTCAATGAGTGGGACTTTAGCTTTGGCAGGTAAAGTTAACGGTACATTAACTCAACCCCAGTTTACTGGTGAAATGCGTCTGAAAAATGGCGCAATCAGTATGATTTCTCTGCCTGTGAATTTAACCAACGTTCAGGTGTATTCTTCAATTCGCCAAGATATGGCAACCATTGATGGAGCATTTAATAGTGGACAAGGTGTAGGGTTACTTAAGGGGAGTTTTGAATGGAAAGATGCGCCACGCCTTCAATTAAATCTTAAAGGTGATAATTTATTAGTGCGTCAAGCTCCATTAATTACCGCAATTGCCAATCCGAATCTGACCCTCGATATGTATCCTTTCGATAAACGTTTAAGCTTAAAAGGATCAGTAGATGTTCCTCGCGCACGTATTTCAATGCCAGAAACATCTGCTCCAGTGATTAATACCTCCTCAGATGTTCGTATTGTGCGCCAAGGCCAAGATCCACTTGCAATTTTAAGGGCTGCTAAACCTTGGGACATTCGTGCTGATATTGCTGTTAATATTGGAAAACAAGTTATCTTCCAAGGCTTTAACAGTAATATTCCATTAGTTGGTCGTCTAAACTTAAGCCAACGTGGCTATGAGACTGCAATGCGAGCTAACGGGGCAATTGGTGTTAGTCAAAAAGTGAAAATCGAAGCCTATGGACAAAGTCTAGACTTGAATCGAGCAATTGCCCGTTTTAATGGTCCATTGGCTAACCCGACTTTAGATATTGATGCCAATAAAAATGTTCAAGGTAGTATGGTTGGTGTACGTGTTACAGGTACTGCGACATCGCCAAACATTCAAGTCTATAATGATGCAGGTCTATCTGAGCAAGAAGCATTAAATGCGCTTGTTACTGGACGTATTAATGAAGGTTCGAGTGGTCTGAGTAATGCAGAAGGTTTTAAATCTGATGTAAACAACACCATTGCTGCTGCTGGTATTAGTATGGGCTTGGGCGGCACACGAGCTTTAACTAACCAGATTGGACGTACGTTTGGTTTGAGCGGCCTAGCTTTAGATGCACAAGGTACAGGTGAAGATACGCAAGTGAGTTTAACGGGTTATATCACACCTGATCTGTTTATTCGTTATGGTGTTGGGGTGTTTACTCCTGTAAATAAACTCACATTACGTTATCAAATGAATCGCCGTTTATACCTTGAAGCGAGTCAATCTTTAGAAAGAGCGATCGATCTTTTCTACAACTGGCGTTTCTAGTAGATGGAAGTTAAGTATTAGAAAAGAACGTTAGTATTGAGAATGTCTTGATTGGTTTCAATCATAATAAATAAAAGCTCACTTTTAAGTGGGCTTTTATTTTAATAACACCTTCATAAAGTTTAAAAAAAGCTGGATAGTGATCAAATAAATATCGCTTCCCTTAAAAGTGCTCAAATCCTGAATGGGTTCTGATTAAAGAAAATTCACTTGAAAATTGCTCTTTTATAAATTAGCTTTCAGAATCATTAAATGAAATTAAATTGATAAGACCTTGTTGATAAGTGCAAATAAGGTGGTTTTTTCAAGGATATAGCAGTGAAAATAAATACTTGTGTTGAAATTAAATATGGCAAGGAAAACGATACGAATATTAAATATCGTGGGCTAATTCAAAAGTTAACAGCAACATTGTCATTGACGCTTTTGTCATTTGGATGGGGCTCCACCGTAAATGCCGCACAACAACAAATTGCTTTAGTGGGAACATGGACATCGATTCCAAATGCACCACTTGTGCAAAAACCAAAACAAGCCAGTGAAGGTTTATACCAGCTTCAAGTAAATAGCGATGGAACTTTAACATCAGTTAATGTGTTGAAAATGAAAAGTCCTTCTTGGATTGTGAAATCGAAAGATGGCCGTTTTGCATATACCACGAATGAAGAAAATGAAGGAGCAGTGACTGCATTATCAATTCAAAATGGAAAGGTTGAAGTATTGAACACAGTGGATAGCCATGGCGGGCATCCAACGCACGCATCGATCAGTTTAGATGGTAAATTCCTGTTTGTATCGAACTACTCAGCATTTGATAAAGGTCGTGGTGGTGTGGCTGTTTTACCAATTTTGCCAAACGGCCATTTGGGTGAAAAAGTACAAAATATTGTTTTTGAAGAAGGTTCAGGACACGTCAAAGGCCGCCAAGATAGTGGTCATGCACATTCGACAACTTTCAGCCCAGACGGTAAGTATTTGTATGCTAGTGATCTTGGCAATGACAAAGTTTATGCGTTTCATTATAACCCGAACAAGCCTCAACCACTTGAGGCGGATAGTAGCAGAGATGTAACTTTTACCCGTGGTTCTGGCCCGCGCCATATGGTCTTTTCACCAAATGGTAAACAAGCGTATGTTACCGCAGAAATGCGAAGTGAAATTGTGACATTTAACGTGCAGGATGGCCATTTGAAAAAAGTGGTTGAGCTAAAACTGGTGCACGAAGACAAAACACCTGAATTCAAGAGCGCGAGTGGAATTATCCTCAGTCCAAATGGTAAATATGTGATTGCTGCCAATCGAGGTGCAGACAACAAACTTTTAGTATTTAAAATCCAACAGAATGGATTGCTCAGTAAACCAGCTGTTTATAAAGCGAATGGTATTGAACCACGTGCTTTCTCATTCGATGCATCGGGTAAATATCTATATGTAACCAATGTTTACAGTAATAATATTAGTTTATTCCGTTTTGATGAAAAAAATGGCACGTTAAAATCAGCTGGCAATGCAGCAAAAATATCAACACCTACGG
>NZ_JABVBF010000010.1 GCF_013344765.1 Acinetobacter lactucae | reverse complement strand
CTAATCTTCATCCATTTTTTCCAAATTAGATAAAAAGTATTAATTTAATTTTTTAATTTAAAGTTATGAAATTTATTAGTTTTCTTATTTTTTGTGTTTTATCCAGTTTGATGAATTTTGATAATTGCGCAGAGATTGGATAGTGCTTGCAGCTTTTGGACAGTCTAAAAAAAAATTCGGATAGAAGATAAAGCCATAACAATGTCAGGAGTTGACACTATGGCTGGTCAAACCGTTCAAATTAAAACAGCATCTGGAAAGCAGTTCAGTGCATATCTAGCGACACCAGAAACAGGAAAAGGACCTGGAGTGGTGCTTTGTCAGGAAATCTTTGGGGTGAATGCAGCCATGCGAGAAAAAGCAGAATTTCTTGCAGAAGAAGGCTATACCGTTTTAGTTCCTGATTTATTTTGGCGTGTAGCACCTAATATCGAACTGGGTTACACACCAGAAGATTTTCAAAAAGCTTTCGAGCTTTATCAGCAATATGATGAAAACCTCGGTGTTGAAGATATTCAAGACAGCTTAGCGTTTTTAAAGACACGACCAGAATGCGATACCTCTACAGGTCTCGGCGTAGTGGGCTATTGTTTGGGTGGAAAGCTTGCGTATTTGGCAGGCTGCCGACTTTCGGAAGTGGCATGTGCTGTAGGTTATTACGGTGTAGGCATTGAAAAAGCCTTAGATGAGTTAGCCAACGTAAAGGGGCGTTTGGTTTTACATATTGCAGAACTGGACCAATTTACACCGCCAGATGCTAGACAAGCGATTGTTAATGCAGCCAACCAATATTCAAATGTACAGGCCTATGTTTACGAAGGTGTTGATCATGCCTTTGCACGCCCTAAAAGCAATCATTACCACAAACCTTCAGCACGCTTTGCCCATGAACGTACAGTAACCGCTCTACATGACACGATTGGACCGAAATATGACTTAGTTGCTTTATGGGAAGAGCATATTCGTCATGAGTTCGATACGCGTGACGTGCCAGCAACCATGGCAACAATGGTCGCAGAACCGTATGTCAACCATATTCCAACCTTAACTGGCGGTGTAGGTCAAAGCCAGCTCGCTCGTTTTTATCAATATCATTTTGTTCATCAAAACCCGAAAGATATGAAGATCACTTCGATCTCTCGTACGGTTGGTTCAACGCAAGTGGTAGACGAGTTCATTATGAGCTTTACCCACGATGCTGAAATTGACTGGTTATTACCGGGTGTAAAACCGACTGGTAAATACGTCGAAATTCCAATGTTAGGTGTAATTCAGTTCAGAGGTTCAAAGCTGTGTCATGAGCATATTTACTGGGACCAAGCATCGGTACTGGTTCAAATTGGTTTATTAGACCCAACAGGCTTACCCGTTGCAGGTGTAGAGACCGCGCGAAAACTTCTTGATGAAGATCTTCCTTCAAATACGTTGATGCCATCTTGGTCAAGTAGTAAAGGCAAGCCAGTCAATTAAGGAGGATCTGCAATGAATATAGATTTAAAAGGAAAAGTCGCTGTGGTGAGCGGCGGAGCAACACTCATTGGTAAAGCTGTTGTACAAGCTTTGGTGAGTGCGGGTGCTCATGTTGCTATTTTAGATATTGATGCCAAAGGCAAGGCGATTGCAGAAAGCTTTAACCATGATGTGATGTTTATTCAAACCGATTTAACCAGCGATGCGGCTATTCAACAAGCTGTGGTAGATATTCACCAACATTTAGGTGAAGTGAGTTACTTGGTGAATTTGGCATGTACCTACTTAGATGATGGTTTTAAATCTTCACGTCAGGACTGGTTACAAGCACTCGATCTTAATTTGGTCTCTACCGTTGAGCTGAGCCGTGCTTTATACACTGACCTAAAAAAGCAGCAAGGTTCAATCGTTAATTTTACTTCAATCTCGGCCAAAGTGGCACAAACAGGGCGCTGGTTATATCCAGTTTCTAAAGCCGCGATACGTCAACTCACACAAAGCATGGCAATGGATTTTGCTGCCGATGGTATTCGCGTCAACTCCGTTTCACCGGGTTGGACATGGTCTCGTGTCATTGCAGAAGTCAGTGGTAATAACCGTGAAAAGGCCAATAGCGTGGCAGCCGATTACCACTTGCTAGGCCGATTGGGCCATCCCGAAGAAGTCGCCAATGTTGTTTTGTTTTTATTGTCACCTGCTGCGAGCTTTGTCACCGGAGCAGATTACGCAGTCGACGGTGGCTATTCAGTGATGGGCCCTGAAGGATCACAGCCTGCTATTCCACGCTTAGCCGAATAGCACAGCGTTTTAAAAGTACATTTAGAAAACTATGGAGAATATTATGCGCCGTATTGCAATTGTTGGAGCAGGACAGTCTGGTTTACAGCTTGGTTTGGGGTTATTAGATACAGGTTATGACGTGACCATGATCACCAATCGAACTGCCAACGAAATCCGTCAAGGTAAAGTCATGTCAAGCCAGTGTATGTTTCATACCGCTTTACAAACTGAACGTGACTTGGGACTAAATTTCTGGGAAGAACAATGTCCAGCAGTAGAAGGCATTGGGCTAGCTTTAGTTAACCCTGAAAATGGCGGTAAAGCATTTGAATGGAGTGCTCGTCTTGAGCGCTACGCTCAATCAGTCGATCAACGCGTCAAAATGCCATATTGGATGGAAGAATTTGAACGCCGTGGCGGTCGATTGGTGATTCAGGATGTTGGTATAGAAGAGTTAGAACAACTCGCAAACGACTACGAACTTGTCTTACTCGCGGCTGGTAAAGGTGAAGTTGTTAAACAGTTTGAGCGTGATGATGCACGCAGTGTTTTTGATAAACCTCAGCGCGCTTTGGCATTGACCTATGTCAAAAACATGAAGCCAATTTCCCCATACTCTCGTGTGACTTTTAATATTATTCCAGAAGTGGGCGAGTACTTTTCATTTCCAGCACTTACCGTGAATGGGCCTTGCGACATTATGGTCTTTGAAGGTATTCCAAATGGGCCAATGGACTGTTGGCAAGATGTGAAAACACCTGAACAGCATCTGCAATGTAGTTTGGACTTACTCAAGAAATTTGTACCTTGGGAATATGAACGCTGCGCAAATGTTGAGTTAACCGATGCTGGTGGATATTTAGCAGGACGTTTCCCGCCGACCGTACGCAAACCCGTTTTAACCTTACCCTCTGGCAAGAAGATTTTTGGTATGGCAGATGCCTTAGTGGTGAATGACCCGATTACCGGTCAAGGCTCAAACAACGCTGCTAAGTGTAGCAAAATCTATTTCGATGCAATTTTAGCCAATGATAATCAAAACTTTAGCGAACAATGGATGGTTCAAACTTTTGAACGTTATTGGGCTTATGTAGAAAAAGTCGTGGCTTGGACCAATAGCTTGTTATTACCACCAGAGCCTCATGTCGTTGAACTACTAGCAGCCGCAAGCCAAAACCAAAGCATTGCTTCTATTATGGCCAATAACTTTGATGACCCGCGCGCTTTTGCCCCTTGGTGGTTTGATGCAGATGAAGCTCAAGCATTCTTGGCCTCAAAAACCGCAGCAAAAGTGGCTTAAGGGCAAAACAGCAAAGGGAGAATTAAAAATGGACACAATTGAAACTTTAGCTTTACAAGCGATTAATGCTGAAAACCCAAGAGAAATTCGTAATTTGCTTGGACAGTTTGCAACTGGCGTTACCGTGATTACAACTCGTGGTAAAGATGGCCGGAAAATAGGCATGACAGCCAATTCATTTTCTTCACTGTCTTTAGATCCACCATTAATTTTGTGGAGCCTTTCAAAAACAGCTCCAAGTTTGTCTGATTTTGTAGAAGCTGAATATTTTGCCATTCATATGTTGGCGCAAGAGCATCATCAGCTTTCTGGGCATTTCGCTCGAGGTGCTGACGATAAATTTGCAGGCATTGCCCATCAGCAATGCAATGCTGGCGTTCCAATTTTATCCGATGCACTCGCAACCTTAGTTTGCCGAAATGTAAATCAGTATGAGGGTGGAGATCACCTGATTTTTATTGGTCAAATTGAACAATACCAACAACGCCAAGGTGAACCATTGGTATTCCACGCAGGAAAGTATCGGATTGCCGCAGAGCATCCAGAATTAGCACATTAATTCACCATAATCACGATCAATCCGGTCGTGATTTTTTTATAGGAAATAAGAAGATGAAAAGCACTTTAATTAAACATGGCTTTTTAGCAGGGACATTGTTGGGTTTGCCATTGGTTACACATGCCTATGATTTACCGACCGTAAACTTAGGTATGACCAGCTTTCTCGATGGCGGCTTACCCGCAGGGCCCGGCTGGTATGCTCAAACCTACTTTCAAAATTACGATAGCAATAAACTGGTCGATGCCAATGGACAAAAATTAGGTTTGCCTAAAACAGATTTAAATTATCAAGTATTGGTTGAACAGATTAGTTATTTATCGAATGTCCGAGTAAAAGATAAAGCCAGTCTAGGCATGAATTTTTTAATTCCTTTTGTCAGCAAAATGGACATGGATGATGGCTTGAATAATGCTGCAATTAAGGCCCAAAGCGGCTTTGGGGACATTATGATAGGACCTTTTATTCAGTTCGATCCAATCATGGGTACACAAGGGCCGAAGTTTGTACATCGTTTTGAGTTTCAGGTGAATTTACCTACTGGGGAATACGACCAGCAAAAAGATATTAACCCAAGTAATAACGCTGTTTCATTTGACCCTTATTGGGCTGCAACATATTGGTTTAATCCAAAATGGACAGCTTCAACGCGTATCCATTACCTCTATAACTTTAAAAATGATGACCCAAGCTATGCATTTGCTGGAGCAAATGATATGCAAGCTGGTCAAGCAATTCATGCAAACTTTGCAACAGACTATGCTATTACCGAACAGTTCCGCTTAGGACTAAATGGTTATTGGCTAAAACAAATCACGGACACCGAAGTTGATGGTGAAAAAGTCAAAGGTCGACGTGAACAAGTTTGGGCAATTGGTCCTGGTGCGATGTACAGTTTTTCTAAAAATGATCACTTAGTTGCAAATGCATATTTTGAGCAAGATGCTGAAAACCGCCCAGAGGGAACACGACTACAAGTTCGTTATGTCCATCATTTTTAAATTATAAAAAAAGCCTTTTATATCAATCAATATAAAAGGCTTTCGTCTATTGTAAACTTAAGAAAAAATTGAAGTAATTAAGCCTGAACCTTCACTGTGACCAGATCGACGAGTAGACGAAGGTAATTCCCCATAGCGGCGTTTATATTCTTGAGAAAAACGGCCTAAGTGAGTAAATCCCCATTTAAATGCAACGTCTGTGACCGATAGATTTTCATTATGCATGAGTTCTAAATGAGCTTGTTCAAAGCGTAATTCCTTTAGATAAGACATTGGGGTTGTCCCCAAGTAATTTTTAAAACCAGTAAATAGTGTTCTCACGCTCACGCCTGCATGTTCAGCTAAAATTTCGACATTAAGCGGCTCATGTAAATGTTCTTTAATGTAGGCTTCTGTACGCTTCACAAAATAAGGAGAAACAGTTTTTTCTTTATGCTGATCTATTTTGTGTAATGCGTTATTGGGTTGACCATAAATGAGAGCATTAAATAAATTTGACTCAAACTGTTTAAAGGCTAAAGGATGATGGAGAGGGTGTTGCTCGCATGCTAGAGCATCCATCAATGTTCTAACCAGCTGCAAAAAATAGGCTCCACCTTGGGTAGAAAAATCTAATTTAGGGTCAAAAACGAGTAAGTTATTCTCTGAATCCGCAATGTGTTGACGGCAATGGTAAGTAAAATCATCCTTTGACACTTTTAGAATAAGCTGGGGTGAGTTTGCATGCCAGCGCATACGTAAAGATTGCTGAGGAGAAATAAGAGAAGCAACTTGAGAATAAGAAATAAACTTTTGAGAACCAAACTCGATTTCTGCGTAGCCTTGAGTTGGAATTTGAATAAGGTAAAAGTTATCAAGGTGATCTGGTTCAATAATGACATCTGCGCCATATTCCAAGCGACTAATAGATAGTGCGCCTGTTTTAACATGGTGCATGGTTGCACTGAAATCTCGCTTCTGCTGAGAGATTTTAAGATCATGCGGTTTAAAAATCTGCCCTACATTTCGGCAAGTTTCGCTTAAATCGTGGTGATCAAAGACCAGATTATGATTGGTAAAGATAGACTCATTTTGAAAATGACGTCCATTGAGTTCGTGGGAGTTGGCTTGGTTCATATTTATCCCTTTTGGCTCACTCCTGTATTTACTTGTGTTGTAAAAGCTTTAAAACTTCGCTGCACATCAAGTAAATACGGCACTTAAAAAATTAAGTTACTCGCAAATTACAATGAGATATAAGCAAAATACAGACCAATTTAACCGCTAATTAATATGATTTTCTCAAATTTTTAAGTCGGATTTTGTCCATCAATTTAATACATTCGAGAAATAGAATAGGGGAATATAAAAGGTGCTATAAGTTAATCTCATCATGATCTTATTCCTTAAGATCTATCAAAATTTATAGCAAATCCGAGCGAACTGGTCAATTTATTTTGTCGGAATTTATTTTTTATATTATTGATATATATTAACTTTTAATTTTTATGCAAAAATTCAATATACCCCTTGCAGAGTATATTGAATCATTTCAGGTTTCAGTGGTTTTTAAATTATTTATACTTTTAACGTGAGGTATTGCTTTGTAAAAACTTCTCGCTGTAAATACGATAGTTTTGCAAAGCTTGCTCATCCAACCAATTTTTAACGGCTTCAATCATTGGTGGGGGGCCACATAAATACATATCAAAAGCCTGCTCGGCCAGTTGATCTTTATTTAAGTGCTCATGAATATAACCTGCTTTACCTTGCCAAGCTTCCGTTGCTTTAGTCACAATCGGGTGATAACTAAAGTTTGGTAGCTGCTCCGCGTAGGCATGTAAACGCTGTTGTTCGCATAAGTCGGTTTCACTATTTACGCCGTAATATAACTGAACCGCAGGTGAGTTCGGTTGATCCACCAAGTTATCAAGCATTCCCAAGAAAGCAGATAACCCTGTTCCACCTGCCACAAAAACCAGTGGTCGCTGTACTTCACGTAAATAGAAACTACCAAGCGGTGCTTCAATAAGTAAGCTTTGTCCAACCTGACAACGATCACGCAAATAATTACTCATCACACCGTCTGGCAAGAGACGAATTAAAAACTGTAATTGATTGGTTGCGTTTGGTCTGTTTGCAAATGAATATGAGCGCCAATCTTCAGTATCTGGAATTTGCAAACGAGCATATTGACCCGGCAAAAACTGAAGTTGTTCAGCATGACTGCTCGCATCAAGATGCAAGATTGCTGTCGTTTCAGAAACCAGCTCAACCGCAGTCACTTTGGTTTCAATTTTTAAGGTATCACCAGCGTTACAGATCGTAGAATCATGATCGAAATAAAAAGCTGCATCTGATTTCACACGGGTCTGGCAAGCCAACATTTTTCGCTCAGCCAAATCACGTTCACTTAAAGCATCTTCATCGACATATTCTTGTTCATAGATACCAGTTTCACATTGCCCCTGACAGGTACCACAAACACCTTCACGGCAGTCTAGCGGCAGGTTAATTCCTTGGCGAACTGCTGCATCAAGCAGCAATTCGTCGTTATTTACCGAAATGAAAAAGGTTTTGCCATCGGCAAAGTTAAGTGCAACTGAATGTCCCATTTTTCATTCCCCTTAAACGTGATAGAAGTCTAAAACGGAATCAATTTTGTCATTCAGCAAAATGCTGTGTTGACGACGAATACGGAAACCATCTGCGGTTTGACGTAAAAGATAAGTCGCGTGTCCGTAAAAACAGCCTTCTAAGCCTTGACGGTTATAAAGCGTTTGCCATGCAACTTTTGCTTCAATTAATCCATCATCTAGTGTTTTAACTCGAATGTTGTTTATGCTGTGCAAAGTACGTGGTAATGGTGTTGCAGATGCCGCTTTTCCGGTACGAATACGGAATACACGATCTTCAAGCCCTGTACGGTCTGCATAATAAATATAAGACAAACCCTGATTTGGATCTTGAACATAGTTATGATCATCAATCCACTGTGGAATATGATATTCACTATCTTCATCGTAAAGCTCTAGGTAGGCATCCCAGTCATAAGCATCGCAAAGCTCTGCCTTTTTGTACAAAAACTGAGATACAGCAAAATGTAGTTCTTGTGACATGGTTACACCTCATCCATTACGGCATTGTTTTCAAAAGTAATATCTTGCATTTTCAATGCTTTCTTGTTTAAGCCGTCGAGCATGAGACGTTGCCAGTGTCCATGCTGATTTACATAGAGTCCTTCATGGGTAAACTCACGGCCAGTAATGACAGGTTGAATGCCTAAATCTTGTGAGTTTTTGGTCGCGCCATATTCCCAAGACTGACAACCGCGAGAAATATCGCTCCAACGTTCAAGTCGTGCCTGAAAACCTTTTTGTTGTTCACGGAATTCAACTAGATCATCTGGTGTACCAAGACCCGACACATTAAAGAAATCTTCGAACTGGCGAATACGGTTACGGCGTGCTTCCGCAGATTCACCTTTAACACCAATACACTGACTAATGACTTCGGTTTTATTCCATGCCACTGGACGAACAATACGAAGCTGTGAACTAATCTGGTCCATAAAGAATAGGCTAGGGTACAAGTTCAAATTTCTTAAACGGTGCATTGCCCATTCAGCATATTTTTCGCCGTACTTTTCAACCATATATGGCATAACTGTGCTGTAGCCCGGACGAACTGTTGGATTAGGCATGTCACTAAATAAAACACTATGGCCATTTTTAAAACTAAACCAACCATCGTCAGTTTCTGAGTCACCGGCACCTAACTTGCTATAGTCAAGCGTATCAAGCTCTTCACCTTTTGATGCATTGACTTGCTGACGGTGTTGGACTGTAGAAACATAGTTATAGTGAACGGTACTTACATGATAACCATCTAGACCATTTTCATTTTGTAGCTTCCAGTTACCTGCAAAGGTATAAGATGATTTGCCTTGTAGTACTTCGAGTTCACCTGTTGGGGACTGGTTAACCATTAAATCAAGGAACAGTTTTGCATCGCCCAAAAAGTCTTCTAGCGAATCTGTTGCTTGAGTATCAAGGCTTACAAAGACAAAACCACGATAGCTAGCAATACGGCCTTGCTTTAAGCCACGGCTTGATTTATCAAAATCTTCGCAATATTCACTCGGTGCTTTTACTTTGACCAAGCGGCCATCTGACTTGTAGCACCACGCATGGAATGGACAAGTAAATGTAGATTGGTTGCCTTTAGCAACGCGTGTTAATGTCGCGCCGCGGTGCTCACAAGCATTGACCATGGCGTGTAATTCGCCTTTACCATCACGGCTCACAATAATCGGTTGGCGGCCAATTTGAACTGTTAGGAAATCATGATTGTTTGGAATCTCACTTTCGTGACATGCATAAATCCAAACCTTTTCAAAAATAAGTTCCATTTCCAAGTCAAATAGTTCAGGCTCGGTAAACATATTACGTGCAATACGAAACACACCATCGTTAGGACGGAAGTCGATACATCCATCTACAAAATCATTCCATTGTTTTAAATTAGATGAGGTCATTGCTCAATCCTCCATTCATTCAGCTTTTAACTGATTGAACCGCGATTAAGCCTTAGCCTCTATCCGTTTTTTCCAGATCTTTATCCACTTTATGCAGTTTTGATCTTTTAATCACACTCTTTTTTAAGAGGCTATCAGTTTTAAATTTGTATGTGTCTTAACTTGTTAAACTTCCCTATAATGTTAACGAGCATAAAATGAAATTTTGCGAACTAAGTCCATGAAAGAAAAAAACTTAAAATTACAAATTAGAATTCTTTTAGAGCAGAACATCGCATTCGGCCCTGGAAAGGCAGACTTACTTGAAGCAATTGAGAGAACTGGTTCAATCTCACAAGCGGCAAAATCTATGAATATGAGCTACCGCCGTGCATGGCAGTTGGTAGACACCATGAATCAATGTTTCGAAACAGCTCTAGTCGAAACTCAAACGGGGGGAACACATGGTGGTGGGGCAGCCGTTACAGCTTTGGGCCAGAAAGTCTTACAACACTATCGTCAAATGGAAGTTAATGCTCGACAAGCCTTAGAACGTGATTATCAGATCATGAGTAGCTATTTAAAAAACTAAATTAAAAGATTTTATAGCGACTGAATCTTTTAATGTGGTATAGCTTTTGCTTAATCCAAAGTGCACGCTGAAAAAGCACTGCTGCATTCCAGTCATCTATATTTAACGAATTATGCTGTGCATAATCTTTGTATGGCGCTATATTCTTGGGTATATATCGCTGCAAAAAATGACAAAAAGGTAAGACATGATGATAAGTGATAGAAAGATAAAAAAATTGGTTTTTGCTTGTTCGATCCTTAGCATTGGACTGGTCTTTAATGTTACAGCTAAAGCTGAATCAGTTACTGTTTATGCAGCAGCCAGCTTAACCAATGTCATTAATGATTTAGAAAAAATTTACGAAAAACAAAACAATATAGAAGTCAAAACTTCATATGCTGGTTCATCAACCTTAGCTAAACAAATTGAAGCTGGAGCACCAGCCGATGTATTTATCTCTGCTGATACACAGTGGATGGATTATCTGCAAAACAAAAAATTAGTTGTAGCAAATAATCGTATAAATTTATTAGGCAACCGTTTGGTTCTAATTACTCCAAAAGGGCAGTCACTAAACGTAAAACTAGATAAAACCACCGATCCAAATAAAGTATTTACCAGAAAGATTTGTACAGGGGATACCAAAAGTGTGCCTGTAGGCAAATATGCTAAACAAGCTTTTACCAATTTAGGTTGGTGGAACCGTATTGAGCCAAAGTTAGTTGAAACAGAAGATGTTCGAGCGGCATTAAACTTTGTTGCGCGAGGTGAATGTCAGGTTGGCATTGTCTATGCAACTGATGCAGCGATTAGTAAAGATGTAACGGTAGTTGATGTATTTCCCGAAAATACCCATTCGCCAATTACTTATCCTGTAGGGTTGATTAAAAAGAATCATGACTCAGCAAAGTTCTATCAATTTTTACAAAGCGATCAAGCCAAAGCAGTCTTTAAAAAATATGGCTTTAGTGTGTTGGCTCCAGCAAAACCATGATGTTTTCTTTAACCCCAGAAGAACTCAGCGTTCTGCAACTTTCTTGTAGGGTTGCAGCAAGTTGTCTTGTAATCAGTATTATTCCTGCAATTTGTGTGGGATGGTTTTTGGCGCGTAAAGAGTTTTGGGGTAAGTCATTCATTGAAACATTGGTATTTTTACCTTTGGTACTGCCCCCGGTTGTGCCGGGTTATTTGCTATTACAAGTCTTTGGAAACCGCGGTATTATTGGACAATATTTGGCACCGCTCGGAATTGATTTTGCATTTAACTGGAAAGGCGCCGTTCTTGCATCAGCAGTGATGGGTTTCCCGCTATTGGTACAATCTATTCGGCTAGCGATTGAACTGGTCGATCAGCGTTTAGAAATGGCAGCAAAGACATTAGGTGCCTCATCTTTAGGGGCATTTTTTCATGTCACTTTGCCTCTTGCCAGCAGTGGCATTTTAATTGGTGCTATTTTATGTTTTTGCCGCAGTTTAGGTGAGTTTGGGGCGACCATTACCTTTGTGGGTAACATTTCAAATGAAACACGTACTTTGCCTCTAGCCATGTATAGCTTAATGCAACAGCCCGATACAGAAGCAACTATTCAAAGGCTTATTGTTTTATCATTAAGTGTGGCTTTTTTAGCCTTATGGTTTGCACAGTGGTTTCATCGTTATCAAAAGAAGCGTTTAGGACGGTAAAATTATGTTGATTGATTGCCGTTTTCAGCTACACATGGGTCAATTTCATATTGAACCTAGTTTCCAGTCAGATGCTTCTGTTATTGGCTTATTCGGTGCATCGGGTTCAGGTAAAACGTCCATTTTACATGCCATTGCTGGCCTGAACACACCGCGTAGTGGACTCATTAAGATACAGGACCAAACATGGTTTGATTCAAATCAGAAAATTAATTTAAGCACGCAAAAGCGTCATGTTGGATTGGTTTTTCAAGATGCTCAGCTTTTCCCGCATAAAACGGTAAAGCAAAATTTATTATTCGGTCTTAAGCATCTGTCCCAACAAGAACGTCACTTCGAAGCAGATTATATTATTGAGTTATTAAAGCTAGGGCACTTATTACAACGTATGCCTATCAAACTCTCAGGAGGGGAAAAACAGCGCGTGGCACTGGGTCGAGCATTGTTATATTCACCTAAGCTGTTACTACTTGATGAACCTTTGTCGGCACTAGATGCGAATCATAAAGCTGAAATTATTCCTTTTTTTCAGAAAGTAAAAGAGGAAATAAAAATTCCGATGATTTATGTGAGTCATGATATTCAAGAAATTAAACAACTGACCGAAACAATGTGGATTTTATAATTTTTCATATTTCACACATTATTTCAGTCATTGATTTATAGCGTTAATTAGCCCATAGACTACCTGTTGGAGCAGATTTTCGGCGATCTTGGGCTTGTTGATAAAAACGCCAGAAAGCGAAAGCAAAAATGATAGCTAATAAATCAACCACCAAAATTTCTCCGCCATGTACCCATAAGCCACTTTGAGGAATGAAGTAGGCTAAAAGGGATGTAAGCGGAATCGCAAATAGCACTAAAACCAAGGTTAACAGCAGTTGTGGTAAAGCTTTTGCATAGCCAATCACAAAGGTATAAATCAAACTCAGTAGGAAAATCGCATAATAACCATACATAAAGAGGTGATTCATGCTTTCAATGTTAAGCGCTGCGAAAAGCCAACGACTGGCCAACATTGTACCTACGACAGCTAAAACACACCCTAAACATGAACCTATAGTTAAGTTCGCGAGGAACACCACATCTTTACGTTGAACAGGAACAGGGTCTTCAGCACGCTTTTGTTTACGTGCACGGGTTTCAACCCAAAGGATGTTACCTGTATAAAATAAGAAAGCGCCACCGACACCTAACACAAAATAAATCCAACGTACGCCTGTACCACCAAAACTTCCAAAATGTAGACTAAACATGGCGTTGATTAACTTATTTCCAGCATCGGTCTGTGTGTTAATGCCTTTATGGTTAAAGTGCTCAACTGCATATGGGTTCATACGCATAAAGTCATGATTTGCACCACGCAACATCTGATCTGAGCTATAGAGAGCAATACGTGCATTGGCTTTTTCAGGTGTATCTAGACCACTGAACTGGATATAATCAACTGAATATTCAGGCGCTACTTTTTTAGCTTGAGCTAATATTTGCTGCACATCAATGTGCGTTTGTTTAGGTTGAATAAGCGCAGGGGGAGAACGCTGAAAAACAGGTTGTCCTTTGAGTGCAAGTTGTCCAATCGCATCATAAAAAAAGTCATGAAAAGCAAAGACAATAACGCTAATACTAATAATGATGTGGAACGGTAAGCTGGTAATTCCAATCACGTTATGCGCATCTAACCAAAAGCGCTTTTTATTTTTACCAGGACGAATGACAAAATAATCCTTTACCAAGGTAGGTAACAGAATGATTACCCCTGAAAGCAGGGCAAGAAAATATAAAATCGAAACAACACCCATCACATAAAGGCCTAGTCCGTGATGGCCTGCCATGCCGGGTATGCCTGCTGTTTCGTGTAACTGTTCGATTAACCAGCCAGCTTTAGATAAGTTTTCTTGAGCAACGATTAACTCTCCTTTACCATCTAAGCTTGCCATCCACGTGGACTGAGCAGCATTAAAGCCATCTCCACGTTCATGTTCGCTCCAAGTAATGGGTGCATAGTGAAATTCATTCGACGATAAATTCAGTGTGAAGCTGTTTTGTGCAGCAGGATAGGCAGTCTGTACTTTTTGGATAAGCTCGTTATATTGGTCGGGTGAGACTTTTGGTAAAACTTGCTGTGTTGGGGTAGCCCACTTACTAATATGGTGCTGAAACATGCTGAGCCCACCAGCAAAGAAACAGATAAAAAGCAAAATCCCTGCACATACACCCACCCAAGTATGCATGCTTTTTGCTAATTTCATGATGTCTGAACGTACTTTCATGTTTAACCCCGTAATACAAAAATACAGCTATACACTAGGGCATTGGCAATGGCTAAATAGATAAGCGCTTTTCGTCCAGTCGTAAAAAAATAGCTGCCAAATATAATAGGCATCCAACACCACGGAACGCTCCACATCCCCAATTGCACCAATAAATCCATGGCAATATAAGGTTGACCTAATAAAACAATCAAATTACCAATTGCGATAGAAAGGCTTAGACCTAATACACCACCTGCAAAAGTTTTACCCAACCAGTCTGGCTGGATAGGCGACTGAATTTTAGCTTTCATGAAACCAGTTTCCGTTTAAAAAGTGCCATAAAAGGAAGGAACGACCATGCAAAAATGATGAGCATGAACCAGCAAAAAGTGGCAACAACTTTCGGTAAGCTTACAAAGAGGGTAATGAATCCAATACCTAACAGAACTAAGCCTAAATACTTAAAAAGATTAGGAAGATGTTGAGACAACAGATTTTGGTTACTATGACTACAGTAAATACTGACTGCTCCCAACAGCGTTAATAAAAGTCCTATAAGTTTCATAATCGATGTTTTTAAATAAGTTGAAGTCAAAATTTACCCAACAGTATAAGTAAATAATAATTATTATCAAATGATAAATATAATTATTTATATATTTGCAGTATGTAAGTTAAGATAGGTGATAACTCATTAAAAATATTTATTTTGAAGTTGAATACAGTGAGTCCTTATCTATACATTCCTGAACAACTCGTTAAGTCAATTTTTGAAATTTCGAGTCCTATTTTTTTTACATCAGAGCTATTTTGTTATGGGATAGATTTATCAAAAACACAGCATTTACATATACACCAACAATTAGAGCATCCCCTAAAAATTGCTCAAGCGCGTGTCGAACGTAAAAATGAGTACTTATGTGGCAGGGTATTAGCTCAGGCAGTTTTAAATCATCATTTCGGTTTAGATCAGCCCATAATAACTTCGATGCGTGAACATTTGCCCATCTGGCCAACTCATATTTTGGGTAGTATTAGTCATTCTCAAAATAAGTTAGTTGTTGCGCTATCTAACAATGCGATTTATTTAGGAATTGATATCGAACATTGGGTGAGTTCAGAATTTGCTCAAGAGAGTGCGCATCTTATTTTAACGCCATCTGAGCTTGATTTATGGAAAAGTAAAGCGGCTGAGTTTTTTGATTTTGCCCGTTATGTGAGTTTAGTTTTCTCTGTGAAAGAAAGTTTATATAAAGCGGTTTATCCTACTGCAAAGCAATATATTGATTTTTTAGAAGCATCTATCGTTGATATTAATTTTGAAAATCAAACATTAACGCTAACTTTCTTGTCAGAAATTCAACAGCGCTATCAACTCTTAGAACAATATCAAGGTGGCTGGATCGTAGAACAAAACCATATTATGACTTGGGTTTTTCAAGCACGAAATTTTGCTTAAAACAAAAGAAGGCAACGAATTGCCTTCTTTCTTATTTAGGATTTAATTTTCTTGTAATTTAGGATCTTGGAACCCTGTTTCACGTATATCTTGAGAGTTGAATAAGAACATAAATCCTACTGCAAAACTTAATATACCAAAGAAGAGGATACTTCCTGATATTGGTAAAAACCGTGTTAAAAGGCCTAAAGTTGTGGTGGCAATCGAATCGCCTAAGGCATCTTGTGCGAGCCAGATTGCATTAATACGTCCTAAATATTCATCAGGGGTATGTCCTTGCACAATACTGTATTGAAGCAAGTTGGCAATCGACATCAAATATCCGAAGACACATAAAATGGGCAAAGTCACGATGAGCCATGGTGAAAGTCCAATCATAATCATGCAGCTAAAAACACCTAAACATGTATAGAGCATCACCAAGCCGGGTCTGAGTAAACGTATTGTCCAGCCACTCAGTAACGCGCCTAATGTTGAACCTAAAGGTACAGCCGTATACATAAGTCCGAGTTCAAATGCACCGCCATGAAAAATTTCATCTGCCATTTGCGGAAAAATAATTCGAATAGCGCTGCTAAAACTAAGCAATGTGCCAATTAAAATGGTGCTACCGACCACTTTATTTTTAAAGACGAATTTAAAGCCTTGAACTAATTGGCGAAGAGGACTTTCACCATTTGATACATGTTGAGGTTTAAGCGCAGGTAGCCCCATTAATAAAAACACGGTAAGTAAGGTCCCTACGGTTGAGACCCAATACACGGTCGCAACACCGCTAGCAGCAATTAAAATACCGCCGATTGCCGGTGAAATTACAGTTGCAAGTCGTACCGATACCATACTGATCGCACGGGCTTGTACAATATTCTCGCGCCCGACAATCACAGGCATGATCGCCATCATTGCGGTTACACCGAGTGCACCAAAGAAACCATCCCATGCTGAAAGAAAGTAAATGGCATAGAGCGAAGGATGCTCAAACATGGCGTTAATGGCGAGGCCGGCAAAGCCTAAACCACACACACCACGTGCCAATAAAATCAGCCATTTTCGATCTTTGCGATCTGACAGCAAACCACCAAGTAACAAGCCAATAAACATGGCAATGCCTTCAAAAGCCATTGCAACGGCAACGCTAAGCGAGTTACCCGTGATGTCATAGACCTGTTTTGGAATAGCCACCACCAACATGCCAATGGTTAACAATGACAAGGTGCGGGCAATAAATACATGTCGAAAATGAGCATTACGTTTTAAAAGACTAAAATCGGTCAAGATAGATTTGAAGCTCATGGCGTTTGCTCCTCTAGACCACGTGCCTGACAAATCATGCGATTTAAAATTGGGCCAAGAGTTTCAAGCTGCTGTGGAGACAATATATTGGTATGGTCGGCTTCGCTTAGTCTAACAATATTGAGTTTTTTAACTAAAGGTGACCATTGTTGTTCTGGTTGGATATACGGCAGCAAATCTTTTTCAGCGACAACTAAGTTTAGCTCACCATCAAAGTGCGGCATTTTATACGGTTTTAACAAACGGACGGCATCGCGATAATTTGCAAAAATATCCTCTTGTAAACGGCGGGTTTCTTCACTTAATGCCGTATCTGCATCGGCTAAAATATCATTGAAGAATTGAAGCTGTTCTTGTTCAGCTTCAGCATTCATTTCCTCTACAGATAAATCTAACCATTGATGAATTTCAGCAGGGTAAGTATCTAATAAACCAAGAAAATCAACTTTTTCACCTTGTTCAGTGAGCTTCGCTGCCACAGCATAGGCCACAGTGCCGCCAAGTGAATAACCTAATAAGCTATAAGGTCCTGTTGGTTGTTGCTTACGAATAATTTCAAGTTGTTTTTTAACCAGCTCATCCATATCAGTACTATTTGTCAATAGGCCATCTGGTCGAGGTGACTGCAACCCAATAATGGGTAAGTCAGAATGTAGATAACGATTTAGCACCGTGTATTGCCATGCAGAACCAGAACCCGGGTAGAAACAGAACAATGGATGCCCAGAGCCAGAACGGATTGGTAAAATAAGTTGCATACCAGTTTGTTCAACTTCTTCCAAACGTTCTTGTGTAAGAAGCAACGCAGCTAAACGTTGAATGGTGACATGACTCATCAATTGACCAATTGGAATGTTCCGCTTAAATACTTTTCGGATTTCAATGGCCAGCTTCATTACCAAAATAGAATGTCCACCAATGGCAAAAAAGTCTTCGTTTACACTGATGCTCTGATCCGTATTTAAAACTTGTTGGAAAATACGAGTCAGTTCATGTTCAAAAGCACTAGTGGCGTACTGTTTTTCTGTATTTGAAGCATTAAGTTGTGGTCGCGGCAGTGCTTTACGGTCTAGCTTACCATTATGACTTAATGGGAATTGCTCAACTAATACATAGTGTGTCGGCACCATATATACAGGAAGCTGTTTCGCCAATTGTTTCTTTAACCGCTCAATATCCACAGGTGTTGTTGTTTGCAAGTAAGCAACCAACTGAACATCAGCTTTATTTTGTTCAGAAGGAATAGGGTGTACCACCACATCTAGATTGCTGATTAAGCGTAATTGCTGTTCAATTTCACCCAGTTCTATACGTTGACCCCGTATTTTTAGCTGATCATCAGCACGGCCCACATATTGAATACTACCGTCTGAATGCCATCGCGCAATATCACCCGTGCGATACATGCGTTGACCTGCTGCGAATGGATTTGCCACAAAACGTGCTGCCGTTAAGTCCGCTCGATGCAAATAACCCATGGCGAGTTGATGGCCTGCCAAATAAAGCTCACCATCCACTCCAACAGGAACAGGGCGTAAGTATTGATCTAAAATATAAAGTTGGGTATTCCAGACTGGATATCCTATTGCAACGCTACTTTCTTCCGGATGTAGTCCCAGTGTTGCATCCATATAACTCACATCTACTGCCGCTTCTGTTGGGCCATATAAGTTATGTAGCTCACAACTAAAGTGCTCGGTAAATGATTTTGCTAAAGCTGTTGGTAATGCCTCACCACTACAGAACACTCGGCGGATTGGCAAACTTTGACGCTGAGCAGATGACAAAATTTCGGTAGCAGCATTTTCAAAAACGGCCAACATCGACGGTACAAAATGTAATGTTGTTACCTGATATTTTTGAATGAGGCTTAATAATGCCAATGGATCACGGTGTGCATCTACAGGTGCCATAACCAATCGTGCACCTACTAAATATGACCAGAAAAACTCCCATACTGAAACATCAAAAGTGCATGGCGTTTTTTGCAAAATCGTATCGGTTGCTGACAGCGGATACTCTGATTGCATCCATAAAATACGGTTCACAATGGCTTGGTGAGAAACCATGACACCTTTTGGCTGGCCTGTTGTACCTGATGTATAGATTAAATATGCCGGGTGCTGTGGGGTAATAACTGTCGTTTTATAGCTACTTAAATCAACCTTTGTTTCATCAAATAAATCATTAAAAGCAAAGGTAGCTATTGATGGGTGAACAATGGCTGCTAAATCTTTTTGTTCACCTATTACAAGTTTAGATTTAGCATCCTCCAACATAAATTTGATGCGTTCAGACGGATGTTGTAAATCAATAGGTAAATAAGCTGCACCTGCTTCAATCACCGCCAAAATCGCAATACTCAGCTTGACTGATCTTGGCAGGGCAACGGCAACAATATCTCCAGCCTGCACACCCGCTCTTTGCAATTGCTGTGCTAAAGCACAAACTTGCAAACGCACTTCACTGAAACTGAGCTGATGATTTTCATCAGATAACGCCGTTTGTTCAGGCGCAATTCGAGCTTGTTCTCTGAGTAGTTGTTGTAACGTGCTCTGGCGAACATAGTATTGGGTTTGATTTGATTTCTGGATTAATTCGCGCTCTTCGACTAGTTGTAAGCGATAATGACCAAGAGACGTCTCTGGTTCATTTAGTGCAATTTCAATCAATTGTACTATTCGCTCTAAGAAATGTTCTGGCTGATCAATTACACCACGTTGTTCGAGCAATAGTTCAATTTGATGATCAGGAATAACCAACAAAGAAAGCGGATAATGGCTATAACCGCGATTTGTAAGTTTGGAAATCGCAGCATCCCCAAGTTTTTGCTGTAAATACTGGTTATCAGGGTAGTTTTCTACGACTAACAAACTATCGAAAAGATTGCCCTGAGCTATCAATTGCTGAATTGCACTTAGTCCTAAACCATCATGTTCTAAATGTTCAACATGCAATTGCTGTAACTGAGGCAATTGTTCCCAAAGTGTTTGTTGCATGTTGAGTTTTACACGTACCGGAATCGTATTTAAAAACAATCCAATCTGCTGCTCTAAACCATTGATAGGTGCCGAACGTCCCGAAACAGGAGTACCAAACACAATATCTTCACGATGAGCATAAATATTTAAAGTCATTGCCCAAATCATTTGCATGAAGACATTGAGCGTGATGCCTTGTTGGCGTAATTTATGTTGAAGTTTTGCACCCAACTCGGCACTTAAACGATATGACGTTTCCTGTACAGCTTGCTGTGGTTGATTAAATAAAATAAGGGGTTGTAAATCAGCTAAATCACGTTGCCATATAGCTTTTGACATTTCATGATCACGCCCAGATAAAGCTTTAATCACCGTTTCATAACTATGTTCAAGCACGGGCAGTGGTTGGTTAATTTGCTGATAGGCCCTAATAAAGTCTTGTAAAAACAGCGGAGTTGACCAGCCATCTGTTAAAAGATGATGCACCATAATCAATAGTTCTGATTGTTCAGGCGCATGTTGAATTAAGGTTGCCCGAATTAAGCCATAGGGTTGGTCAAGGTGAATTGGTTGTTGTAATGCCTCTTGAATAGTTTGCTCAACCATATCGGGAGTGACCGAACAAAACTGAACTGGCCAAGCTTGAGTAGGGTGTAAAGAATAGATAAAAACAGGTTCTTCAGCTAATTCACTATCAAAATGCCCACCTAATTGAGGATGACGTTTTAATACGGTAATCAACGCTTGTTGTAGACGTACCGGATCGATTTCTCCATTTAAACTAAGACGAGTAAAGGCATTATAGTTCGATTGATTTTCTACTTGAGATAAAAACAGCATGCCTTTTTGCAAAGGAAGCAAAGGCAAAATCGTGCTATTTTTGCCATATTTTTCTTGAACCTTTTGTTCTAGGTCCGCTGAAAATAACGGTTTTGAAATGGCTGCTTGTTGTTCATCTAAACGGGTGAGTTGCGGCGCTATAGCGGCGACTGTTTTAAATTGGAATACATCACTTGGTCTTAAGCCGTAACCACGTTGGCGCAATTGAGTACAAAGCATAATAGCCGAAATACTATCGCCACCTGTCATAAAGAAGTCGTCATCAATCCCAATAGCGTCAAGCTTAAGCACAGATGCAGTAATTTGGCATAAAAGCTGTTGTTCAGGCGTTTCAGCCATTCGGCTATGTGTACGAATTTGAGGTTTCGGCAGTGCTTTTTTATCGACTTTACCACTTACATTTCGTGGAAACTCGGACATAACAGTCAGGGCAGATGGCACCATATATTCAGGTAAGTTTTGACGTAACTGACTTAAATATTGCTGACTTAATTGCTCACTGGTTTTTTCATCGAGCTCAATGTCTTTGACCACACAATAACCGAGTAAACGATGACTGTTATTAATCGGTTCGGCAATCACTACCGCACTTTCAACATTGGCTAAAATCGAAAGTGCATTTTCAACTTCACCAATCTCAACACGATAACCACGAATTTTGATCTGGTCATCACAGCGACCCATAAACTCAAGTTTACCCGCGCTATTCCAGCGGACTAAATCACCCGTACGGTACATGCGCTGTCCATGTTCAAATGGATTCGCCACAAAGCGAGCAGCACTTAAGTCAGCGCGACCTAAATAACCATTGGCAATACCAAAACCAGAAATATAAAGCTCACCAATGACGCCAGTTGGGCAACGTTGTAAATGACGATCTAATACATAGGCCTGTGTATTACCAATAGGGTTACCAATGACAGGGCGAGCTGTTTGTTTTAATTCAGCTCGGAAAGTATCAACCGTATATTCTGTTGGGCCATACAAATTATGAGCAAAAAGCGCTGGCTGAGCATTGAGCTGTTGCCACAAAGCTAGAGGTGCAGCTTCACCACCAATCAAAATAAGGCTAGGATGATGCTGATTTTCAGCAAATAAGCCGTTTGTCATCATTTGCGCACAAAAAGATGGTGGTAAATCGAGTGTATCGATCTGTCGTTGCTGAATTTCTTGTACTAAACCAAATGCATCACGGCGCATGTTTTCATCAAAAATATGTAGCTCTTGGCCCCATAACATCCAGAAAACTTGCAACCAAGATGAGTCAAACGAGAAAGAGTGTGTATGTGCTGCACGTAATGGACGTTCAGGGAAACGCTCATTTACAGCTTCTAATACTGGCCAGTAAATAGTTGGTTTATGCGACAAAATGAGGTTGAGTAAAGAACCATGTGTGTTCATTACCCCTTTAGGACGGCCAGTACTACCTGAGGTAAAAATTACATAAGCAACATCTTGGAAATCAAATTTACGATTTTCGGCAGGAATATCATTCGCATCTTGCTTTCGAATTTGTGTTTGAACATCTTCATGATCAAGATATAACTGCTGAATATTTTGTGGTAGTTGCTGTGCAAGTGCTTGTGTGGTTAATACAAATAATGGATTAGCATCTTCACACATCATCTGTATACGATCGATTGGGTAATCTAAATCGAGAGGCAAGAAACTTGCACCAGAGTTTAATACAGATAACATCACCACAACGGAGTCAATCGAACGGGGAATAGCTCCAGCAATGACCGTTTGCTTTTTGGCTCCATTTTCTTGTAAAAAACGAGTCAGTTGATTCACTCTTACTGCAAGCTCAGCAAAACTAAGATGCTGAAGATTTGGACGTTCACCGCTCACAATGGCGGTACGTTCAGGATATTTTTTCACTTGCTCATAAAAAATATCTAAAACATTATTATATTGTTCAGGGTGACTAACATGCGGACCAATACCACTTTGGGTCAGGGCAGCAAGCTCTTGTGGTGTTGTAATATTAAAACTGCTACATGACTGTTCTGGACGAATCAAGACTTGTTCGAGCAATAACGTTAAGCGTTGACCGTGGTTAAATAGCTCATCTTGTGTATAACGCTGCGAATCTGCACGTAGTTCGATAATGAGTTCACGATCTTGAACAATAAAAGAAAACTCAAAATCATCAATTGGTCCTGTAGAAATATGGTGTGTTTTGACCTTTTCACCATCTAAAACCAAGTCTTGATCAAAAGCTTTATAATTTAAAATAGGGCCGTACATTCGTTCATGAATATCGATACTATTTAAATCTCTTAAAATTTGTTCTGCATCGTATTTCTGATGCGAGCGAATTTCTCGTAATTGCTCTTGTACATGTTGAGCTAAGCTCACCCAACTGTCTTTTTCAGCAACTTTAAACTTCACAGGTAGAACATTTACCGTAGGTAAGGTTGAGCGAATCGCTTTTGAACCTAAACGGCGCATAAATGGAATACCGTTAACCAACTCGGCTTTAGCGGTCATTTTGTAAATATAATGTAATGACAATGACATCATCATGTCATTTAAAGCCAACTTGGTTTGCGCAGCTAAAGCCTGAATTTGTTCTAAAATTCCTGTCGAAAAACGGAGCTGATGCTTAATAAATGTTGCTGTAGTTTTTGCCGCTAAATGATGAGTACTTAAACTAATCGGACTCGGTAAATCTTCACAGTAAGCTTTCCAGAAAGCTTGGTCTATTTTAAATTGATGGCTATTTTCATAAGCCTGACGTTCCGAAATAACGTCATTCACGCCAATGAACGGAGAAACCGAAAGATCTTTTTCTTCTTGTAATTGTTGATATAGCTCAACAATACGTTTGGTTAGGTTAATCATGCTAAAGCCATCAAGCATGATGTGGTGATAACGTTGATACCAATACACTTTGTCATGCGTCGTAAATAGCACCTGACGGAACAGTTGAGATTCACCAGCTTTAAGTGATTTAGCACATTGACGGTCTGATGGCATCCAGTCCCATAAGCGTTGTTGAGCTTTTTTAGGAGTTAAATGACAAAAATCAAATTCTTCGATTTGAAACTGAACTTGATTATTAAGCTCAATAAATGGTTGAGACGGGTCAGATGAATATGAAGCAATGACCGTGTCGGCTTCATTTAAGCCGATTTGAATTGCTTTTTTAAATGTTGGGATATCAACAGTTTTTGGTAGTTCCAAACAATGCGCAATAGTATATAAATCTTCAATTGAACTTAAATGATCGGCCAGGAAAATGCCGAGCTGAGTAGAGGCCAATTCAAAACGAGCAGGTTGAGAAAGGTCCGGAGTAAATTCATTGTTTAATGCCTGATTCATGACAATACTCCTTTACACTTTTTGAAAGGGGTTAATCGCAACCCAGTGCTTTTCTACATATGCAATACATGAAGCCCGCGTATCTGGTCCATGCTGAACATCCCATCCCGATGGCACCTGATGTTGGGCAGGCCATAAACTGAACTCACCTTGTTGATTCTTTAAGACCTGAAAAGACAAACTTTCATTATCGAAAGGATTAATATAGTTTTCCTGTAAGTTGCTCATGATATTGTTATCCTTGATGAAACAAATGGTTATAGTGAAAGAGTTTTTTGCAATGCTTTAAGCAAGTCAGTACGCCAGTTCACGGCATCGTGTCCGCCTGGAAAACTGTGAAAGCTCACTTGATTGAATGATTGCAATTGTTGATAAAGCTGTAGGGCATCGTCCCGCATATCGGTTTCATACGTGCCGGCACTGATATAAATTTGAGTTGTTTTTGATAATCGATGAGATAGGTTTTGAAGCAGTTTTAAAATATTCCCTTTGTGTTTTTGACCTAACGTACTCTTTGAAAAATCTGACCACCAATAAGATCCAGACTGTAAAATCAGAGAAGTAAAAATGGTCGGGAACAACAAGGCGCTATGTAAAGCGCATAATCCACCTAAACTTTGACCACATAACGTAATGTCTTTCTTAGAAATAAAGGAATATTCTTTTAAAAGAATTTCAATAAGTTCATAAACCAACGCCTGACTAAAGGCATCATGACAGCCATAATCTTGTTGGCGTTGTTGACTATTTAAACTATGAACAAAAACATAAACTGCTGGGCAAATCTTATTTGAATCAGTCAAATGTTGAATTTCGTACAGAATAGAAAGCTCTCGGCTCCAGATTTGGCCATCAAGCAAAATAATGAGTGGCAAGTCTTCTTGATTTGATTGATGACTAATAAAAACGTCGACTAAATAGTTCTGTTGGCATAACTGACTTGACCATTGAAATGTATTTGTAATTGGGCAATCGACTATTAAAGCTTTTTGGCTTTCGAGTTGAATTTGATTGATGTATCGACCCAGATGTCCCGTGTAAAACCGATGTTGATTGAATGGATCAATTTGAGCATTCTGTTTAAGCTGGGTTTGCCACCATACGCGTCGCGTTGCTGCACAATCTGTTTTTGGGGCTTCCTCACTAGATGTCACCACCACGTAACTACCAGCCCAAGCTAGAGGCAGCTCTATTTCAAAAAAGTACACATCTGTCCCAGCTATATGGCTAAAACGATTCCACTTTTGATAGATAGAAGGGCTTTGTGAATAAATATCGATATAAACAAAGATGCTTTCTTTGGGCTCGGAACTACGCCAAATAAAGGTACATAGCGCTTTATTTTTTTGTAGATTGACCAGCGGGGTACCTAGTTTTTTTACGGTATTCCACCAGATTTCACTTCCAACATTGAGTTGTTGAAATAGGGGATGTAAGGGGTGAGAAAATGGCTTCATTTTGAGTCCATCTCGACAAGAAAGCGCGGTCAAATTATCAGAACGATTCTCATTAGTAAATGAAAACAATTATCATTATAATCAATAAAAAAAGATGAGTTTTATTAATATTTATTAAAAACAATATTTTAAGTTGTATTTATGGTTAATAAATAACTTGATTTAGATTGTAATCTTATATTTGATATTTATCGCACTTGATAATAATGATAATTATTTGCAATTATGTGGCGCAATTTAATATTCGAGTCAAACTGGAGTAAAACATGAGCTCTACCATCGTAGTCACAGGTGCTGCAAGAGGTATTGGAGCTGCTATTGCAAAAAAATTATTGCAGCAAGGGTATCAAGTGATCGGCATCGACCGACAGGAAAACCCAGGACAATGGGAAATCACTCAAAAGCTAGAAAAACCTGACATTTCACGTTGGCAAGGCTTTCAGCAAGATATTACTGATCAAGAAACAACAGCAAAGCTCATTAACAATATTTTAAATAAATATAGTGTGACGGGTTTAGTGAATGCGGCAGGCGTTTTGATTATGCGTTCTATGCTTGAAGCAAAAACAGAAGACTGGCAAACACTTTTTGCAGTAAATGTCATGGCACCTATTGCGATCAGTCAACAACTGGCCAAGCATTTTTGTGAAAAAAAGCAGGGAAGTATTGTCACGATTAGCTCGAATAGTTCACGTATGCCACGTATGCAACTTGGCATGTACGCAACTACAAAAGCTGCATTGAGCCATTACTGCCGTAATCTTGCGCTTGAAATTGCACCTCATCAAGTCAGGCTTAATATTGTTTCACCGGGCTCTACGCGAACTCAAATGCAGCAGCAGCTTTGGACAGATAATTCACCTCCGCCTTCGGTAATTGATGGAGATTTAAGTCAATACCGTACAGGCATTCCCTTAAGAAAATTAGCCCAACCTGAAGATATTGCCAATACGGTAAGTTTTTTACTTTCTGATCAGGCTGCACAAATTACCATGCAAGAAATTGTGGTTGATGGAGGAGCCACTTTAGGCGTTTAAGCATCCATTCATTACAACAAAATAACTGTATAAGGAGTTGCGAGATGTCGGCACAGCATCCGTATTTTATCCAACGAGAAAATTTTACTGAAAGCCGCGTTGCATTAGCACAAGAAATTTTAAATTGTGGAAATGACGCAGGTTTTATTTTCACAACGCCAGAATACACCATCAATAGTCATCAAAAATTACGAGATATTCAGGTCGCTAAAAATAGCCTTTTAAAAGATTGGTTAGATGAAGCGCGAACTCAATTACAGCTTGCAATAAATGACGGTTATAAAGACGTCAAAATTATGGGTGGACTACCATTTTGCTCGGCAGCCGATGTCAATTTAATGCTGATGCAAAATGCAAAAATCTATCAGAAAGTACTCTATGCACAATCTGATATAGATTTTGGTTCTTTATCTTTAGAAAAGGCTGATTATTTCCCTTTAGGTGAGCATTACCAACAACAAGTTGAGTATTTAGTTCAGCAAATGCAAGCAAAAAAACTCGATAAAGCCGTGCTTGCTCGTATTTTACAACTTGAATTTGAACAAAATATTCCCGTCTCGGACTTATTTTATAACTTAGCTAAGCATAATCCCGAAGGCTATAACTATGCAGTCGCAAGGCATCCAGAAAGTGAAGGTTGGTTTGTCGGTGCAAGCCCCGAGCTTTTAATTGCAAAGCAAAATTCACATATCTGGAGTAAACCGGTTGCTGGCACATTGGCTCGTGATGATGATCCAACCCTAGACCAAAATAACGCCAGAGCATTACTTGCTTCACAAAAAGATCAACATGAGCATGCACTCGTCATCGAAATGATTGCCGATGAGCTCACACCTTTCTGTAAGCAATTAAAAGTACCTAAACAGCCATCCCTCATTCGTACCAAACGCCTCTGGCACTTGGCATCCCATATCACGGGTGAACTTAAAAAAGCCGATACTCATGTTTTTGATTTAATTGAACGCTTACACCCAACACCCGCAATTTGTGGGGAGCCTAGTCCAATTGCGAAAGAATTGATTCAGCAACTTGAACCATTTAACCGTGAATTATTTGCAGGAACCATGGGGTGGGTAGATGAACAAGGTAACGGTGAATGGTCGGTGACGGTTCGCTGTGCCCGAATTTATCAAAACATTGCCCGTTTATTTGCTGGTGCAGGGATTGTGGAAGCATCTCGCCCACAAGCCGAACATGCTGAAACTGCCGCTAAATTTCGTACTGTGCTGGACGGATTCCAGATTTCACCAAATCAATTGCCAATACAAGGACCAAACACATGACAACACAGGTTTATTTGGATGGTGCCGTGCCATATCCAGCAGAGTTCGCTGAGATTTACCGTAAAAAGGGTTATTGGCTTGGACAAAACTTGAGTGACTTCTTGCGTGAAAGTGCGCAAAAGTACCCGAAAAATATTGCAATCTATGATGGTGACAAAGCCGTTAATTACTCTGAGTTCGATTATTTAGTCGATTGCTGTGCCAGCCACTTATATCAATATGGACTAAGAGCAGGTGACAAGGCAGTTGTACAGATGCCAAATCACTATCAGTTCTATATTCTATTCTTTGCACTGATTCGGCTTGGTGCACTACCAGTAATGTCTTTACCTGCACATCGCTACGCTGAATTAAGTAGTTTTTTCAAACAGACTCAAGCAAAAGCTTATTTCTGTGCTGATTTTGGAGCACAAAAATTTGACTACCGAGAGCTTGCCGAAAAGCTTCAGCAAACAGCTTCTTGCTTACGACATGTATTTGTACTTGGAAATGCAGGTAACTTTGTTGCCATTCAAGACCTATTTAAAGAAACCAATATTTTGGATGAAGCCATCTCGCCGACTACGGCAGATCAAGTTGCTTTTTTACAGCTTTCTGGTGGAAGTACTGGGGTTCCTAAGCTTATTCCACGTACCCATGACGACTACCTATACAGTGTTCGTGAGAGTGCCAAAATCTGCTGTCTGGACCAGTCATCACGCTTACTCATGGTTTTACCCGCGGCACATAACTTTTCAATGAGCTCGGCCGGTTCTTTAGGCATTTTTTATTCGGGCGGGGCTGTGGTTTTAGGAACTGACCCAAGCCCTGAAACTGCTTTTTCATTGATCAAAAAACACGGTGTGACTGATGCTTGCTTGGTTCCTGCTTTGGTTCGACCTTGGATGGATAAAGCAGCGAAAGATCAAGATCCAATATTGTCGACTTTTCGTTGTTTGCAAGTCGGAGGAGCACGTTTACCCGATGCAGTTGCCACACGCTTGATTGATGAGTTCCATGTCAATTTACAACAAGTCTTTGGCATGGCTGAAGGGCTGGTGAATTACACCCATTCTGACATGACGAAAGAGCAAATTATCCATACCCAAGGTTTAAAAATTTCGCCAGATGATGAAATTTTAGTGCTGGATGATAATGATCAGCCAGTAGACGCTGGAGAGGTAGGGCATTTGCTGACTCGCGGTCCCTATACTATTCGTGGCTATTACCATGCGCCAGAACACAATGCGCGTTCTTTTACACCGGATGGTTTTTATCGCACAGGCGATTTAGTACGTATTCGCGAAGATGGCTGCATTGTCGTAGAAGGGCGTTCAAAAGAACAAATCAATCGCGCTGGTGAAAAAATTGCAACCGAAGAGGTTGAACAAGCTTTATTAACTCATCCACAAATTCGCCTAGCAGCATTGGTTGCTATGCCTGATGAGGTCATGGGTGAAAAAAGCTGTGCCTTTATTGCATGGCAAGCACAAAGTGATGACCCAAGCCCAATTCGCCTTGCAATGTCAATTCGTCAACATCTTAAGGATTATGGACTTGCTACCTACAAAATTCCCGATCGAGTCGAATTTATCGAGCAATTTCCATATACAGCCTTTGGAAAAATCGACAAAAAAAGACTACGTCAACAACTTGAAACCAACACCAATGTTCTTGCTTAAAGATAAAAAAGGAAAATTTGATGAGTATTCCTAAAATTGCTAGTTACAGCATGCCACAAGCGCACGAATTTACGGCGAATAAAACACATTGGCAGTTGCATACCAATCGTGCGGTTTTATTAGTACATGATATGCAGCAATATTTTTTAGATTTTTATGATCAGACTCAAGCGCCTATTCCAGAGCTTATTAAAAATACCAAAGAACTGATTGAAACTGCACGTAAGTTTGATATCCCGGTAGTCTATACGGCACAACCCGGTAACCAGACACCTGAACATCGCCAGTTATTAACCGACTTTTGGGGAACTGGCCTAAAAGATGATCCGAAAATCACTCAAATTTTGCCAGAAATTTCCCCTCAAAAAAATGACACAGTCTTAACAAAATGGCGTTATAGCGCATTTAAGTTTTCTCCACTCGAACAACTCATGCGTGAGTCAAACCGCGACCAGCTCATCATTTGTGGTGTTTATGCTCATATTGGCTGTCTTATGAGTGCAGCGGAAGCCTTTATGCTAAATATCCAGCCATTTTTATGTGGAGATGCACTTGCTGATTTTAGCCGTGAAGAACACGATATGGCTTTAAAATACGCAAGTACACGTTGTGGGCAAGTGATGACAACTCAACAGGTCATACGAGCTTGGGCGCTTGAACAAGCGGCATCACCCCTCACGCAAGAAGGTATTGTTTTGGCGGTGAGCGAACAGCTTCAGATTCCTGCATCAGACATTCAGTTAAATGATGATTTGCTCATGCTTGGGCTTGATTCGGTACGACTCATGACATTAGTGGGTAAATGGCAAGCTTACGGCGCGCAGGTGAGTTTTGAAGATTTGGCTGAACAACCAACCTTAGAAGTTTGGATTGATAAGCTCGTAGCTTAAATTTAAAGAATAAAAAATGGCAGATTTAATATCTGCCATTTTTTATTTTAATCTTTAAAAGGAAGTAGTGTCCTTTTTAATACGGCTATTAAATCTTAAGGTTCGACTCAACCATAGTTTGCTCATTGACCACTGAAAACTCGGTAAACTATGAACGACAACAAAGAAGAATACAGTAAATAACGGTACCAGTAATGTGCCAAACACGACACTCCCAAATACACTCATTCCAATTTCATATCTACTCGCAGCGCCTGCACCAGTCGCAAAAATTAAAGGAACCACACCCGCACCAAAGGCAAGAGAGGTCATCAAAATCGGACGTAAACGCAGTTTTAAAGCCTCACTTGCCGCATCGATTTTACTTCTTCCTTGTTTGAGTGCTTGAGTCGCAAACTCAACAATGAGAATCGCATTTTTACAAGATAAGCCAATACCTGTTAATAGGGCAATTTGAAAGTAAACATCGTTAGGTAACTTAAAAATCCAAGCAAAAATAATAGTGCCTGTAATGCCTAGAGGAAGCCCTAATAAAATAATAAAAGGGACTTTCCAACTTTCATATAAGGCAGCCAAACATAAGAAAATAAACAAAATAGAGATGAGATATAAATAGATCGCTTGGCGGCTAGATTGTTGTTCTTGCAACGAAAGCCCGCTCCATGCGACATCTATACCAGATTGTTTACTGACCATCTCACTTAACTGTTGCATTGCCTGACCTGAGCTAAAACCAGGACTTACATTGGCTTCAAGTTGAATAGCTGTCAGCCCCATAAATCGGGTAAGTGCTTCAGGGCCACCGGTCCACTGGCTTTGCGCAAAATGGGCGAGAGAAAGCATGCCACCTGAGTTATTTCGCACATGCCAATATGCTAAATCTTCGGGTTTAGAACGGAATTCTGCATCGCCTTGCATAATGATTCTCTTAATTCGACCTCGTTCAACAAAATCGCCCACATAGTTTCCACCCCAAGCCGTCGATAGGGTTGAACGTATTGCTTGTTGATCAATTCCTAACATTTTGGCTTTATTTTGATCAAGTTGAATAAATACTTCGGCTTTATCTTCACTCACCAGAGGACTTAGATTTTCAAAGGCCGAATAATTTCGAGATTCTTTTTCCAAGGCTTTATATTGTTTAAGTAATTCATCGCGCCCTTGGCCATTTACATCTCTAAGCCAGAGTTCTAAAGCATCAGACTGACCTAAACCAGATACACTTGGCGGCATTCCTACCATCACTTTAGCGGGTAAGTTTTTTTGTAAATATGCTTGAGCACGTTCACGAATAGCACTCGCCGTATTGGCTTCGCCTTTACGTTCATTCCAATGTTTGAGTGAAACAAAGGCCATACCTAAATTTGGCCCACTTCCTGAAAAGTTTTGTCCATTCACGACCAGCACGGTATTAATATTTTTGCCTTCATGTTCAAAGAAATAATTATTGACGAGTCTTCCAACCTCTTCGGTCTGGCTCATTGAAGCACTGTTGTGCAAACTATATGGAACAGCAAGTAATCCTTGATCTTCATTGGGAATAAAGCTTGTAGGTAAACTGCGGTAAATCATAAATAAAATAACCGCGATGCTTAAAACCAACAGACTGGAAAACACTTTAAACTGGATTAAACGAACTGATAAAAAACTGAATGTTGATCTAACTTTTTGAAGAGCGGCCTCAAGTGCTTGTCCCCATTTGGGTTTTTTATGATGTTTTTTTAATAGAACGGCACACATTGCTGGCGTAATGGTCATGGCGACAAATAACGATAACAACATAGCTGCTGCTAATGTAATAGAAAACTGACGGTAAATCATACCCGTCGAACCACTAAAAAAAGCCATTGGGATAAATACCGCGGTTAAGACCAGCGTAATACCTACCAATGCACCGCTAATCTCTTGCATCGACATCAAACAAGCTTCACGCACGCTAAGCTGTTGTTCATCCATAAGTCGTTCAACATTTTCGACCACGACAATCGTGTCATCCACCAGCAACCCAATGGCTAAAACCAATGCAAATAGGGTAAGGGTGTTAATGCTCATTCCAAATAAATACAACACAACAAATGTGCCGCTGATGACGATCGGAACCGTAATGGTTGGAATTAGTGTCGCGCGCCAATTTTGTAAAAAGAGATACATCACAATAACAACAAGTACAATCGCTTCAAGCAAAGTGATAATGACCTGTTTAATTGACTCTTGGATAAATGGCGTATTGTCTCTTGGATAGACAATTTTATATCCGGCTGGTAAATGCTGGCTAAGCTGAGCCATTTTTTCTTTAATAAGAGCAGAAGTCTCGATTGCATTGGCATCTGGGCTTAGCGAAATTCCTAAACCTGCCGATGGGTAACCATTAAGAGTATTAATACTTTCATAATTTTCTGCCCCTAATTCGACTCTCGCGACATCTTTTAAATAAACAAGGCTACCATCAACATTTGCTTTAACCACTACCGATTTAAAGTCATCTATTGTTTTTAAACGGGAGCCTGCTTTTACTTTTGCATAAATATTTTGGTCAGCAGCAGAGGGCATTGCACCAATCGAACCCGCAGCAATCTGGGTATTATAATCTTCGAGGGCCTTTTCAATATCACTCGGTACAAGTTGATAATTTCTAAGCTGATTTGGATTTAACCAAATGCGCATGGCATAGCTTGAACCAAAAACATTAACTTCACCAATGCCTTGCAACTGACTTAAAGGTTGTTCAAAGTGATTCACCATATAATCAGATAAATCAATATTGCTGGTTTTACCAGTTTCATCATATAACCCCACAATAAGTAGCATATCGCCGGTGGTTTTCCATATGTTTACGCCTTGTCTTTGAACTTCCTCAGGTAAACGGTTTAATGCGCCATTAATTCGGTTTTGTACTTGGAGCTGTGCTTTATCAATATCTGTACCAATTTTAAAATGAATATCAATGCTACTCGTTCCGGACGATTCACTATGTGACGTAAAGTACAACAAATTATCCAGACCTTTTATTTGTTGTTCTAAAATTTGGGTCACACTTTCTTCTACAGTGTCAGCAGCTGCACCACGATAGTTTGCAACAACCGTGACACCAGGCGGTGCAAGGTTAGGATAGCGTTCGATCGGCATGGCTAAAGTGGCAAAAAAACCAAAAATAAGAATAGTGATTGCAATGACAGAGACGAAGATAGGGTGATAGATAAAAAATCGAGAGAGCATTGTTATGTCTACTTTAAGATTGTTTTAAATAGGTTTTTAGGCACACGAAAGTGTAATGGTAACGTTTTTCTGCAGATCAAACAATAATGATTATCATTATATAACTAATAATTATTTTTATCTTGATCAAGAAAAGTCATGCGTATATGATGCTCGGCACATCATAAATGATAATAATTATCATGTGGTAATCATTATCCAGAATAAGGGCCGAGAAATGACGTTAACGAAAAAGGCGCTGGTGGTCGCCATCTCAACACTGCTTCCATTTGCCGTTCAAGCAAATACAGATAGTGAACAGCAGAGTAATAGTGAACCAGTTCAAAAACTTAAAACTATTGTGGTTTCTGCTGCATTAAAAGAACAAGATGTAGATAAAGCACCCGCATCCATTAGTGTGATCACGAGTGAAGAAATTGAACGTAGTGCGGCGCTGAGCCTGGCTGATGTTTTACAAAAACAGGCTGGGGTTTATAACTATAATAGCGGTCAAGATAAAATCGTTATACGGGGAATGCTAAATACATCGGGGAACTACACACTCATTCTACTTAATGGCAAACGCATGTCATCTAATGGTGCCATGTGGCGGGGTAATGACTTTGACTGGAGTGCAATCCCTTTAAATAGCATCGAACGAGTAGAAGTGATTCGAGGACCAATGTCATCTCTCTATGGAGCAGATGCCATGGGTGGCGTAATCAATATTATTACCAAGAAAGCCGAAGATGGGCAGCTGCATGGTTCAGTTTTTGGCCAATATAACCGAGCAGACCGCGGAAATGGTAAAGATCAATTCCGTTACGGTTTTAACTTATACGGCGGTCTAACCGACAATCTAAGTTTTACTTTGGCAGGAGATGCCTATAACCGTGATGCGTGGTACCGAAATGGCAAACCAGATCCGGATGGGGCTTATTTTGTAGAGAAAGATACTAAAAACGTAAACGGTACATTAAGTTGGAATATTAATGACCAACAAACTTTAGATCTAGATTTGGGTTATAACAACGATAAACGCCCACTGACCCAAGATGCGGCAACTTCAATTCAAGAATCAGAAATGAAACGAACCAATGTGGGTATTGCCCACCGTGGAAAATGGGGTTGGGGTAAAACAGAAGCTTACATTGGTAAAGAAACAGCTAAAATTTCTGACTACGACAGTGAATATGATGCGCCACAAAACCGTCAATATAAGCAAGAAAATTTAATTGGTCGTGCTTTCGCTAACTTTGATTGGCTGATGAATAACACCACAGCTGGTTTTGATTATAAAGACCAAAAAATTACAGACGTTGTGAGCTATATCGGCACTGGAAAAAACCAGCAAAAGAGCTACGGTGTGTTCGTTCAAAACGATACCCATATTAATGATGCACTGACCTTAACTTTAGGTGGTCGTTATGACGACTTTGATGACTTTGATGGTAAATCGACTGGTAAAGCCTATTTGTCTTATGAACTCGCTGAAGGTGTTATCCTAAAAGGTGGTGTAGGCCAAGCTTATAAAGTTCCGGCTCCTGCACAGTTAGATATCAATTACTCAATGATTTCATGTGGTGGTAGCTGTCATATTCGAGGTAATCCAGACCTAGAACCAGAAGAAAGTACCAACTACGAAGCATCTTTAATTGTAACCCGTCCAAACTGGAATGCTGGAGTTACAGTTTTCCAAAACGATGTGAAAAATCTCATTGAAGCCATTACCTTAAGTGATGGAGACCCGCGTTTAGTGGGTGATTTTAGAAAAATCTGGACTAATGTAAGCCGTGCAGAACTTAAAGGAGTTGAGCTTACAGGTGGTTACGAATTCACGGATAATCTAGGTGTTAAGGCAAATGCCACTTACTTAGATGCAAAAAATAAAACCACAGGTAAAGACTTAACTGAACGACCAGAATGGCTAGCTAATGGTTCAATTTCTTGGGCACCCGTTGAAGACTTCCGTATAAATGCAGGCGTAAGCTACGTTGGTAAGCAAATGTACTCTGCAACGAAAGAGTTACCAGCTTATACCACTTATGACGTGACATTTACGTCACCACTTTCGCCACGCTTAACATTGGACTATGGCGTAAAAAACCTGACTGATGTTGATCTGGAAGATAAAAACAAGACCTTTAATACTAAACTTTACGGCCGCAATTACTTTGTAAAAGCGACTTATAGTTTCTAAATTAAAACGAAAAGCAAGGTCTATTCATAGGGGAATAGGCTTTGCTTTTTAATATACAAATACCCATAATTTTCAAACAAGTATAGGCAAAATAATTTTAAGAATTTCTATACTGTTCAACATTAAGGCTAATTAATCATGACAGCAACTTCAAAATCATTATTAAATGGACTACCCATAAAAAAATCGAGAATTCAGGTTTTTGAAATTTTAAATCAAAATCCACAAGGCTTAAGCGCGGTGAGTATTTATGCCCAAATTAAAAATGAACATAAAATAACCCTCGGAACGATTTATCGAATCTTATCGGAATTTGAAAACCGTAAACTCATCAAAAGAGTGTTCCTTGGGAAGAGTAAAAGTATTTATAAGCTTAGAAAAGATAAAATGAGCTGTAACTTGATTTGCCTAAAAACGGCAGAAGCAACCAGCTATGAACATGAAAAAGTGAAAGAGCTACTCTATGAAGTCATAGATGTTATCTTTGCAAATACAGGGACCAATATCAGTAGTATTGAACTTAATCTCTATACAGAATAAGAACTACAAATAAAAACCAAAGGACAGCCGAAACTGTCCTTTAGTGATTTTGAATTAGGTTATTTAATGACTTTAATTCGTGTAGTCGCTGGAATAATTAATGGAGAATTCTTTGAGTTTTCCGCAATATAGGTTTCAAGAGCATCAATATCCTGACCACCACCTACACGGTTTTGCCCGTCTTTTAATACTGTAAAGTTGTCACCACCATCTGCCAAGAAACTGTTTACAGTCACGCGATATACTTTAGTGTCAACCAATGGTGAACCCGCAACCATGATGTTACTTGCTCGCGGTGAAGTCGAAGTATTTACTGCATATTGATAACTTAATTCTTTAGATGGTTGTAAAATTCTAGGTGAGTTTGCATTTGTACCAGACCATTGCTGTTCCAATACATCTCTAATCTGTTTGCCAGTTAAACTCAACGTCACAATCGAATTACCAAAAGGTTGCACCGCAAAAACATCGCCAAATGTAATCTGGTTACTACTATTAATAAGTAGATCCGCACGTACACCACCTGGGTTCATTAATGTAAAGTCAGAGCCTTGGTTACTTGCTTTTAAGGCAGCTGCTTGTTGAGCATCGGCAATCATAATACCAAGCGGACTTTCACCACTTTCGACTTGAGTACGACTTATCACTGCTGTTGCAGTTCCAACCACACGACTTGAAATGGTGGTCACAGCTTGGCGGTACTTATCTAAAATGGCTTCAATGCTTGGGGTTTTACTAAACTTTTGATAAAGATCGGTAAGGCTTACAGTGGTTGTACCAGATGTATAGGCCTCACCTTGTACAGGAACCTGTTTAGCATCTTTTTTAATTACATCACCAGTTTTACCATCAAGTTCAACCTTGATGTCAGTAATGAGCGTGCCATATTGTCCAGCTGAAGTAAGTAAGAACGGCTTAGCTGGATTTTTTGTTGCATAGTCACAAATGTAAGATTGATGCGTATGGCCTGAAACAACAATATCCACTGCCGAATTAAGCTTATCTAAAATACCTAAAATCGGTCCGCTTAAACCATCACATGTTTTTTCATTAAACTTCGTACTTGGCGCTGCACCTTCATGCACAACTACGACAATGGCTTCTATTCCTTGTTTTTGTAACTCAGGAATCAATGCATTTACCGTATCTGCTTCATCGCGGAACTCAACGTCCTTAATACCTGCTGCAGAAACAATACTTGGCGTCGCTTTAAGGGTTAAACCAATAAATGCAACTGGAATTCCACCATACGTTTTGACTTTATAAGCAGGAAAGATCGTTTTGCTCGTATCATTTTTCATGGCTACGTTAGCAGCAAGGAAATCAAATTTTGCACCACTAAAATTTTTATTAATTTGGCAAGGAGTAGTACTTGTGTATTGCTGACATCCACCATTTTTTAAACGGCGTAATTCATCTGTACCACGGTCAAATTCATGATTACCTACAGCATTAAAGTCAATTTGAATATCATTCATGACTTCAATAGTCGGTTCATCTAAAAATAAAGAAGAGGTGAGTGGGGATGCGCTAATTAAATCGCCTGCCGAAACTACAGCATTATTTGGATTTTCTGCTTTAAGCTTTTTAATCGCATCGGCAAAGTAACTCACTCCACCCACTGGAATACGAACTGATTGAGAAGCATCATTTGGATTAGGTGCCTCGACATAACGCTTAGGTGGCTCAAGATTTCCGTGAAAGTCATTAAACGCTAAAATATTGACGGTCTGATTGCTTCTTTGAGCAGGTGGTGCTGTGTCGTTATCATCATCGTCATTACATCCAGCCAATAGTGTTATTGCCAGAGAAAGTGTTGTTATTTTAAAAAGTGTTGTTAAATTTTTCATTTTTTTATCATTTGATCAATTAAGACGGATAAAAAAATACGCGTTTAGTATGAATATTTGATGAAAAATGAATATAACTATAAATAGAGCGATCTTAAAAAATTGGTGATAAAATTATATATAGGCTTCTATAAAGGGAGTAAACAAACAGAGT
>NZ_JABVBF010000109.1 GCF_013344765.1 Acinetobacter lactucae | reverse complement strand
TCTTTAACATTCCGTTTTCTCCATTATTGACTTCATAAATTGTTACAATACAATGACCCCAGCTTTATCTCTTGTTAATGCTGGAAATGATTATGAAAAAACTTGGTTTAGCCACTGCTGTATTATTAGCCATGACCGGTGCTCATGCTTATCAATTTGAAGTTCAAGGTCAATCTGAATATGTTGACACAACTGCAAACGATAAAAACTTCACTGGTACTGCTCAAGGTACTTATTACTTAAAAAATGTAGATGCTTCTAAAGGTCCTTTAGCTGAAGCAGCTTTCTTAAACCAAGCATCTAACGTTTCTGTTGCTTATAACTATATCAAGTATGATGAGAAAGACACTGTAAATGTTGAATCTCATACTTATGGCGTTAAGGGTGAAGCATACCTTCCAACTCCTTACTTACCAGTTTATGCTAGCGCTTCTTACAATCACACTATCAATGATTTTAAAGATGGTGAAAGCGATGACAATGGTGACCGTTACGCATTAGAAGCTGGTGCAATGTTGCTACCTAACTTCTTAGTTGCTGTTGGTTATACCAGTGTTGCAGATCAAATTTCTTTAGATGCTTTCGGTGTAAATAAATACGGAATCGCTAAAGCAGTTGGTGAATCAGTTGCTATTGATGAAAAACAAGATGCTGTAACTGCTCGTACTAAATATGTTGGCAACATCGATGGCACTAACATGGCTATTGGTTTTGAAGCATTTGGTGTATTTGCTGAAGACAATGCTTACGGTATGAAAACCGACCTTTACGTAACTCCTAAGTTAAGTGTTGGTGCATCTTTTGCTGATGTAGCTGCATTTAATTCTGGTTACGACCATGTTTGGGGTGGTCACACTCAATACTTCATCACTCCTGCTGTAGCAGTTGGTGCTGACTTCGTTAAAGCAAATGCGAAAGATGGCAACCAACGTGATACACAAACTATCGGCTTAAATGCTAAATTCCGTTTCTAATTTAATTTAGAAATTGAATGTAAAAAAGGACTCATTTGAGTCCTTTTTTTACGGCTAAATATTAACTTCGTACAATATTTAAGAAATATAAATGACGTTCATATTGATCAATAATGTCTTGAATTAAATCTTCTTGAGTCCAATCCATTACATCATAGTTCTGTCCACCTTCTCTTAAAAAGACTTCGGCTTGGAAATATTGCCCATCTTCGGCTTCAGTACGTCCAATTAAAAAACTTGGTGGCACTGTTTCACGTGAAACAACTTTATAAATAAAATTAATTTCATGATGATGATCAACCCGAAGTTGCATTCCATCCTCAAGTTGAGTAATTGAAACTTCTAGATGACGACGTCTAAATTCATGTTTGATATTTTCAAATGCACGACTGACTTGCTTTTCAATATATTCTCTTACTTCTTCTTCACTATGAGGATAATGCATGATTAATCCCAAACGCTGTTGCCAGCTTCGTGGATTATGAATAGCGCGTGGGGTAATACGTGCTTCCTGAATGGCTGTCATTTTAGTGACATCAAGATGCAATGCTTTGATTAACCCCCAACTCATTAAAAGCATGACCACAGTAAATGGTAATGCACTCATAATGATTGAAGACTGTAACGCAGCTAAGCCACCGACTAACAATAAAATAATGGCAAGCACAGCCATCAATACTGTCCAAAATAAACGCTGCCATGTAGGTGAATTATCAGTTTTTGAAGTTAAATAGTCTGTTACCAGTGCGCCTGAGTCAGCCGAAGTCACAAAGAAAAGAATAACTAGCACTGTTGCAATAACATTCATGACACCAGACCATGGCAAGTGCCCTAAAAATTCAAACAATGCGACAGAGGAGTCTTGCTGTACGGCTTGAAGCAATGTTATTTGGTGTTCATGAATAACGTTAAATAATGCAGCATTTCCTAAAAAACCCATCCAGATAATGGTAAAACCTGTCGGAATGAGCAGAACCCCCACAATAAACTCTCGAATGGTACGACCACGTGAAACTCTTGCAATAAACATTCCCACGAATGGTGACCATGAAATCCACCATGCCCAATACAAAATAGTCCAACCACCTATCCAGCCATTCGGTTGGTATGCATAGAGGTTAAAGGTCATAGTAAATAAATTAGAAAAATACTGCCCTGTGTTTTGAATTGTCGTTTGAAGCAAGTAAATGCTTGGTCCACAAATAAAAACAAAGGTTAATAAAATAACGGCTAAAATCAGATTTAATTCAGATAGTCGCTTAACCCCTTTGTCGAGGCCTAAGAAAACAGACAAAGAAGCTAAAATACTTACCACAACAATTAAAATAATCTGTATATAAGTGCTTTGCTCTATGCCCAGCAGATAATGTAAACCAGAGTTAATCTGGGTTACACCGAACCCAAGAGAAGTCGCTACACCAAATACCGTACCAATGGTCGCGAATATATCAATGCTATCGCCCCATGGCCCATAAATCTTTTTACCAATGAGGGGATAGAGTGCTGAACGGGTCTTTAACGGTAAATTATGTCTATAAGCAAAATAAGCTAGAGATAACCCCACTAATGCATAAATTGCCCAAGCATGTAACCCCCAGTGGAAGAAAGTTACTCTGAGTGCTTGCTGCGCTGCATCAATGGTCTGGGCATCTCCACTTGGTGGATTAACATAATGCATGACAGGCTCGGCAACTCCGAAGAACATCAGACCAATCCCCATCCCTGCGGTAAACAGCATGGCAAACCAAGACCCATTATTATATTCAGGCTGGCTATGATCAGGCCCTAATTTAATCCGGCCTATTGATGAACAAGCAATATAAATCAATAAGATGAGAAAGAAAGCAACAGATAAAACATAAAACCAGCTAAATGAATCAGTGATCCATTGTTTTAGTTGCTGCGTTAGAAGTTCAAAAGAACTCGGCGCGATTACTACGACTGCCAAAAACAAAGCAATGATAATGACCGTACCAAAAAATACGTTAGGATTAACGTTTGCGAACCAACCTGGTTGTTTGGAAGGCATAACTCCTCCATGTTATTTTAATGAAAAGTGACAGGCGTAAAGCCAATAGAGACATTCACAGAATGAACAAAGTTAAATCTTTCAATAGAGAAAGCCGATAATACTTTAAATAAACTTAAATAATATTGCAGTTACAAAGGTGTAAAAAAATTAAAACACCTCCTCCTTTATTTGTCAGAATCCTTCTTTGTCGGATGAGCAATGTACTGTAAAGCAATTAAACGTGTGACAATCAAAGCTAAATACATCACGCCACAAAACATTTGTAGCATGGCTAAAACACGTGCTGGTGGGCTAAGCGGCATTAAATCAGATAGTCCTGTTGCGGACTGTAAACTAAAGCTCAAAAACAGCAGATCTAACCAAGTCTGTAAATGATGAGCATTATTTGGATTTTGGAAACTAGTAGGAATCAATAGCTGACAAATGTTGTAGAGGAATGCAAAGCCCCAAGCAATCAAGGTAAAGACTGCTGCTGCCGCAAATAGTTCATCTCTTGTTAAATATCGGTCAGCGAACATATAACGGAATAAACCATAAGCAGCCGAAAAATAAGCTAGCGCTTCACAGCTATGGGCAAATATCTGGATCGTTAAATTGCTATAGCCTAATAAAATAAAGACTGAAGATATAATCGCCCCACTGACAAAGATTAGACCCAGAAAAGTAAACATTGGAGTTTGGCGAATGACCTTGGCAATAATCAGTAAAGCAAATACCCCTAAAGCCCACGTTAGGGTCCGGTAAAATACATCGTGAAAAGTCAGCATAGCTAAGATCAATAAAACAAACTGAACGAGTAAGAGCCACGCAGAAGGTAGTAGTCGAAAGCTCGCCCAGAAATCGAGGATAGATCGCATGTAATTATTTTCCTTTTTCGTTATATTTTGAATTATAGAAAATCATACTGTACAAAAAATAGAATAAACAAGTTGTTCTTTATTAAAAAATTCTTTCATCTCGGTATATAAGGTAAACAAAAAAAAGCCCCTGAGGGCTTTTAATGGGGGATGTACTAAATTTTGATTTTAGTGGTCTGAAGCACCTGAAGCACCGATACCTGTCATTGAACGCACGTATTGGGCATCGAATGCAGCACGCTCTTTTTTAGCACGTGCAGAGTTGTCAGTTACCGAGAACAACCAACAGCAAAGGAATGACAATGGCATCGCAAATAACGCAGGACCATTGAACGGGTTAATTGGTGTATCAGAGATTTTTAAAGTATCTACCCAAACTGCTTTAGACAGAACAATAAGCACTACTGCTGTTACAAGACCAACCAAACCACCAATCACCGCACCACGAGTCGTTAAACCTTTCCAGAACATTGAAAGAACAAGGATTGGGAAGTTTGCACAACATGCAACGGAGAAGGCTAAACCTACCATAAATGCTACGTTTTGTTTTTCAAACAAAATACCCAAGATCATGGCAAAGATTGCTAAACCAAGTGTCGCAATTTTTGACATACGAAGTTCTGAAGCTGGAGTCGTTTGACCTTTCTTAAATACGTTAGCATACAAGTCATGTGAGATTGCAGATGCACCTGAAAGTGTTAAACCTGCAACAACCGCAAGAATTGTTGCGAATGCTACTGCTGAAATGAAGCCCATGAATAAGTCACCGCCCAAAGCGTCACTTAAATGCACGGCTGCCATGTTGTTACCACCAACAAGCTCAAGCTTGCCTGATACTGCCATTTTTGCAACATCAAGGAATTGTGGGTTGTTTGATACGAAAAGGATCGCACCGAAACCAATAATAAAAGTTAGAAGGTAGAAGTAACCAATGAAACCTGTCGCAACCACAACCGATTTACGTGCTTCTTTTGCGTCTTTTACTGTGAAGAAACGCATAAGAATATGTGGAAGGCCCGCTGTACCAAACATGAGTGCTAAGCCAAGAGACAAGGCATCAATCGGGTTTGCAGCAAGTTTACCCGGACCCATAATTTTTGCAGCTTCTTCAAAGCTTATGCTGTGAACTTTACTGAAGACTTCAATGGATTGAGTGAACATATTGCTGAAACTGAAACCAACCGCTTTCATTACCATGAAGGCCATGAACGTCGCACCACTGAGCAACATGACCGCTTTAATGATCTGTACCCATGTCGTTGCCAACATGCCACCAAAGATAACGTATGCCATCATTAATAGACCAACGATGACAACAGCGATGTTGTAGTTCAAACCAAATAGTAACTTGATGAGCTGGCCCGCTCCTACCATTTGAGCGATCAAGTAGAATGCGACCACAACAAGTGAACTCAAGGCAGCTAAGGTACGGACCGGTTTTTCTTCAAGACGGAATGACACTACGTCTGAAAGGTTGTATTTACCCAGATTACGTAAACGCTCTGCAATCAAGAATAAAACGATTGGCCAACCAACCATAAACCCAAGAGAATAAAGTAAGCCATCAAAACCCGAGCTAAATACCATTGCGGAAATACCGAGGAAAGATGCAGCTGACATATAGTCACCGGCAATTGCTAATCCGTTCTGGAAACCGCTGATTCCGCCCCCTGCGGTATAGAAATCTTGTGCTGATTGGGTTTGTTTTGCAGCCCACTTGGTAATAAACAAAGTGAAACCAACAAAAATCAAAAACATGATGATGGCATGCCAGTTCGTCGCCTGTTGCTCAGCTTCTCCCAAATCTGGACCAGCCATAGCAACAGTTGAATAGAGCGATGCTGCTGCCAATAAGGCTTTCGCTTTTAATGAATTCCATTTCATATTAGTGTAATCCTTTCTCATGCGTGATGGCTTCAACTTCCTTCAACGCTTCTTCACTCAACTGGTCAAGGGTATTGTTTGCGATATAGGAATACACGCCACACAGTAGGAAAGATAAAACAATAATTCCTAAGCCTAGTGGAATACCCCATGTCGTTACACCACCACTAAATGAACTCATCAAAAATTCTTTGTTGTAGCCAACAAGTAGCATAAAGCCCACATAAAGCACTAACATAATGATTGTGAGCGTCCAGCTTAATGCACTTTTTTTCTTGACCATTTTCTGAAACTTTGGATTGTGTAGAATCTTTTCTACCTGGCTTTGATCCATAACCAAACTCCTTGCCCTGTGCCCAACCTTGGCCACTTTTTTAATAGTAGTTTCTCATTATTCAAATTAGCAAAATTACGTGTAATTCGTAACTTAGACTTTGGTCGTTAAAATTTAATCAATTTATAGCTTTGTTTCTGCTTGGGGTATTATAGGCACAAGGTTTTAATCATGTAGGTCATATGAACAGCTGGCTGATTATTGGGGTACTTACTCTTTATATAGCACTCTTATTCATTTGTGCTTTTTTTGGCGAAAAGCATGCCAGCCGTCTGAGTACACGTGGCCGCATGTTCTTGTTTAGTTTGACCTTAGGGGTTTACTGTTCATCTTGGACTTTTTATGGTGCAACCGGAGCGGCGGTCCGAGAAGGCGTTATTTTCTTACCTATTTATTTAGGTCCACTGTTATTTGTCTGGTTTGGTTATGATATCTGGCGACGTTTAGGCCGAGTACGTCAGCACCACGCGATTTCATCAATTGCCGACTTTGTTGCAGCACGTTATGGCAAAAGTGGCGTCTTGGCTTCGCTGGTTACAATCTTGGCAGTGATTGCGATTATTCCCTACCTCGCCCTACAGTTACGTGCAATTGCCTTAAGTACATCAGTCATCTTAGAGCAGAATGCTCATATTCATACGACCACCAATAGCGTTTTGCTTTTAACTAGTGTCCTTGCGATCTTGGCAATGATCTTCGGTACAAGGCAGATTGCAAACACTGAGCAGCATGGTGGCCTCATGTTAGCGGTGGCATTTGAATCTTTTGTAAAATTATTCGCGCTGATTTGTGTCGCTTTATTTTTTATTTTTGAAGCACCCGCCAACTTAGTACAAGTCTCAGCCGACGTAAACCAAACTTTTCAGGAAGTCCAATTGTTTGGGGTACCTGAAACTTTCTGGATTCAGACATTATTGGCAGGTCTCGCAATTATCTGTTTACCTCGCCAGTTTCATGTGGCGGTTGTCGAATTACGTGATGAAAAGCATATCCGCGGTGCACGTAAATGGTTTGCGGCTTATCTCATTTTAACGATTTTAGCGATTATCCCAATTGCAAGCTGGGCCTTGCATGCAGCACCGAAGTTCCTAACTGTACCCGATGTTGCAGTACTCTCATTACCCCTGAGTTATAACCAAGAGTGGTTGGCTTTACTGGCCTTTTTAGGTGGGTTCTCTGCATCAACAGGTATGTTACTGGTTTCATCTGTTGCCTTGTCTATCATGCTCAGTAACGACTTGATTATGCCCGCACTCTGGCGTTTTAGGTTGCTATCACGTCACGATAAACATTTACCTAAAGTTCTTAAATTCAGCCGTCGTATTAGTATTGTTGCGGTGATGCTACTTGGCTTTTTATTCTTCCATTTCTTTAATGATATTAACCAGCTTTCAGTATTTGGATTATTAGCGTTTAGTGCGGTAGCTCAGTTTGCACCTGCACTGATTGGTGGTTTGTACTGGCGTGGTGGAAGTCGCCAGGGCGTATATGCGGGTCTCATCGTTGGATTTTTAATGTGGAGTTATACATTACTATTTCCAACCATCTTACGTAGTTTGCCAGAAGCCTATCAAGAAACAGCCCAAAGTATTTTGCTTTTTGGTCCTTTTGGAATAAATGCCTTACGTCCAGAGTCACTTTTTGGTTTTGAGTCATTTGCACCTTTAACGCACGGCGTCATTTGGTCACTCGGTTTAAATATTCTTTTATATATCTGGATTTCTAAACTTTACCGCCCAAGTGTGGCTGAACAAATTCAGGCAGAAAGCTTTTTCTACTATGAAACCAAGCCTTTGCCATCACCCCATACTTCTACCGATTTGACCTATTTACCCCACGATGCCGCGCGCTTAAAAGTAGGTGATCTGTTCGCACTTGCTAAAAGAATTACGGGTGAGCAACCCACAACTCAAGCATTCGAGAACTTTTGCGAGCAAAATCATCTCACGCTCAACCCGAATAGCATCGCCAATGGCATGTGGTGGCGGTTCACCGAACAATATCTAGCTGGCATTATCGGGGCCGCCTCTGCACGTACGTTGCTCACTACAGCAATGATTAATAATGGCCTCGCATTAGGTCAAGTCGCTAATATTTTAGACCAAGCCTCACAGTGGCAACGTTTTAATCAAAACTTGCTCATGACCATGATCGACCACATGACCCAAGGGGTAAGTGTGGTCGATAAAAACATGTGTTTGGTCGCTTGGAACAACCAATATTTAAAATTGTTTGGCTACCCAAAAGATTTAGTCTATGTAGGTTGTCCAATTGCTGACTTGATTCGTTATAACGCTGAACGCGGCGAATGTGGTCCCGGTTCAGTCGAAGAACATGTTCGTAAACGCTTACACTGGATGAAAGTCGGAAGTGCGCATGAATTTGAACGAATCCGTAAAGACGGACGCGTTATTCAAATGCGTGGTAATCCTATTTCAGGTGGAGGCTTTGTGACTACGTTCGCTGACATTACTGCTTTCCGTGCGAATGAGGCAATACTCGAAGCCCGCGTAAAAGACCGAACCCAACAACTTGCCGATGCTTTAACCGAGCAACAGCTTGCACGCGAACAAGCTGATATGGCCAATATGTCTAAAAGCCGATTTATTGCAGCGGCCAGTCATGACTTATTACAACCTATGCATGCTGCCCGTCTGTTTAGTACGGTTCTTGAGCAAAGCATTGCAACAGAAGAAGACCGTCAAACTTTGCAGCAACTTGACCGTGCTCTGTATGGCGCAGAAAGTATGCTCTCTGCCCTGCTCGATATTGCGCGTTTGGAAGGCGGCACCATACAACCAAAAAGACAGCCTTATCCTTTACACGATTTATTAAGCGATCTTGAACTCCAGTTCAAATCAATTGCTGCACAGCGAAATATTTCCCTGAAAGTTCACGATGTATCGTTCTGGATCGATACAGATCCACAGTGGATTCGACGCATTATTCAAAACTTTGTAAGTAATGCTTTGCGCTATACAGCCAAAGGCCGAGTGATTGTTGGCGTATTACGTTCTGCTCAAAAATCTGGTCATATTCGAATTGGTGTTTGGGATACAGGCCCCGGAATTGCCGAAGAGCAACGTATTAAACTATTTCAAGAATTCGAACGTTGTGGACATTTATCCCCTTGGGGCGAGCAAGGTTTAGGTTTGGGACTTGCTATTGTGCAGCGTATGACGGGTTTGCTGAATTATCCAGTCCATGTCTACTCACAACTCAATAAAGGTTCCTGCTTTATGATTGAGGTTCCGGTGGTAGAAGCTCCAAAAGTGATAACCCCAACCGTACAGGCAGTACCTTTAAAAACCAAAGCCTATCGGATTTTATGTTTAGACAACGATGAAACTATTCTTGAAGGTATGAGTAGCTTATTAGGTCGATGGGGTTATGAAGTTTTTAAAGCCACAGAACCGGAACAAGCACTTGAGATTATTCAAAAAGAGAATATTCAGGTCTGGCTTATCGATCAGCATTTAAACAACAACCAACTCGGTGTCGATTTTATTTTGCAAAATCGTCAACATGACGTTCCAGTGGCTTTAATTACCGCAGACTCTCATCCTGAGTTACCTCAACAATTAAAAGAACTAAATATTGTTTTACTCAAAAAACCGCTTAAGCCAGCTTCTCTAAGAGCATGGTTATCGGGACTTAAAATTGCTAGTGAGGTAGATTAAATATTTTCTCTCCCAAACCTTTTAATAAGTTTGGGAGAGATGGTTGGCAAAAATTATAGGTCTAATTTAAGCCAATAGGCAAAACTGCTCAAAAAGTCTACTTTTGTTTGTTAAATAATTGGCCAAACTTTCCAATAGCCCTTTTTCTATGGCAAAGCTCACCTTTTTTGTAAGTGAACACTTGTATACTTAGTTACAATTTTATAAGATACTGTTTTTTATTACTATAATTAACCTAAAACGACCATATACGACTTTAGTCGTATTCTACTTGCATTCTTCATGACACATAAATATTCAAAACCTATTTTTAAATGTACAGCTATTTTTATAACCCATTTCCATATTAAGCACCCATGCTCATGAATTAATGCAAAGGACAATTGCCATGAATATTTCTGATAACAGCCCGCAAGGCCAACTTTCGTCTCAACAGTTTTATCGTCAATACAGTGCCAATGCTTTACTTCCTGAACTAAATTGGCAAAGTATTTTCCCCCACAGCAAACTCAATGAAGCACATATTAAAGCGCTAAATACAATTTATCAGTGTGCTGTTCCCCTCGCACTTAATGTATTCCACGATCTAAATTTTGATGTATTTGCACCTGCTGCTTATCATCCTCAAGGATTAGGCTTATTTGATAAATTGGCACAACAAGAAGAGAACTTCTTAAAAGTTCTTAGCGCTGAAAGTGAAAATCTTGACCATGACACACGCCATCAAATCTGGAGCATGCTACTGCGTGGCGGTGCTGTTTTGGTTTTCAAAGCTTGGCTCGGTCATGTCAAACTTGGCGAAAATCAGTTAGATATGACTCAGTTTGATGAATTGTCTGATTTACTCTTTATTAAAACACACCCTGATCAACTTGCTGAACGACTCCATGTTGATGAAAAAGCAAAACTCGACCATATCTTCTTGATGTATGGCAATGATATTTTCCTTGATCGCTTCAACAGCCTAGAAACAGCTGCACTTTTTGTAGATTTAGGCGTTTATGATGCAGCCTTCTTAAGCTTACGTGACGACCGCGTGGCTGAATATTTAAAAATGAAAGGCTATGTCACTCAAGATCAAATTGATGATTTGCAATGCGCGCTTAACCCATTGTACTGCGACAGCCTAACGCCAAAGCAAGACTGCCTTGCTTAAGTGGCATCCATAAAAAAGACCTCAATTGAGGTCTTTTTTCTTTTTTAGATTTTCTTATCTTCAATATTGAGTGCACTAATGGCCAATACGGCTTGTGTACGGTTTTGCACACCTAATTTTCTAAAAATAGCCGTTACGTGAGCTTTAATTGTTGCTTCTGAAACATCAAGCTCGTACGCGATCTGCTTATTTAACAAACCTTCCGCAACCATCATCAAAACACGGAACTGCTGAGGTGTTAATGACTGAATACGTTCTGCCAATGCAGTTTCATCTGCCGCTCGCGGGTCAAGATTAAGGTTAGATGGCAAGTTAGGTGGTAACCAGATATCACCTTCTAAGACTTGACGAATCGCTTCGCCAATATGGCTTGGATGAGCCGACTTAGGAATATAACCCATCGCACCATGTGCGATTGCACGCTGAATGATTGAAGTTTCTTCATGTGCAGAAACCACAATAATCGGAATAGATGGATACTGTGCTCTTACATAAACCAGAGCCGAAAAGCCTGAAGCACCCGGTAAATTTAAATCGAGTAATACTAGATCAGGTTCTGCCCCATTTTCCAAACGCTCATAAAACTCATCAACCGAAGCTGTTTCATGAATTTGTGCCTGTGGCAGGCTATAACGTACTGCTTGAATTAAAGCATGACGAAACAAAGGATGATCATCAACGATTAAAATATTCATAAGCGATTAAAGTAATCTTGAGCATAAGTATGGCCTATTGTAACCCTACTATTTAGATGAAAGATACGTTCATCTTATCCATTTTTATGCAAAATGTTGATAAATACAGAACTTAGCCAAGATTTTCAGATGTTTTTAACTTTTAATCAAAATTAATCTGTTTTTTAT
>NZ_JABVBF010000108.1 GCF_013344765.1 Acinetobacter lactucae | reverse complement strand
AAATTATTGGTTGTATTTAATTTGATACTAAAAAAGTGATTGACTTTGTTTTTAGTGTATCGAAAAATAGATTTAAGGGTGATACCTACAGGGAATGAAAGAATGGAAAACAACTACCAGAAATTTGAACAAAATATTGCCAATGACATTACGATCGAGGCTAAGGATCAAATGCCTGATGCCTATCGCAAAACATTGATTCGTCAAATCGGGCAACATGGCCATTCTGAAATTGTAGGTATGTTGCCTGAAGGGAACTGGATTACTCGTGCGCCAACTTTAAAACGTAAAGCAGTTTTATTGGCGAAGGTACAAGATGAAGCGGGTCATGGTTTGTATTTGTACAGCGCAGCAGAAACCTTAGGTGCTGACCGTGATGACATGATGGAAAAATTAATTGATGGGAAAATGAAATACTCATCAATCTTTAACTACCCAACTTTGACTTGGGCAGATGTTGCTGCAATTGGCTGGCTTGTCGATGGGGCAGCCATTGTGAACCAAGTTGCGCTTTGCCGTACCTCTTACGGACCATATGCACGTGCAATGGTACGTATCTGTAAAGAAGAAAGTTTCCACCAACGTCAAGGTTTTGAAGCCATGATGGCTTTGGCAAGTGGTACACCAGAACAAAAACGGATGGCACAAGATGCAGTAAATCGCTACTGGTGGCCAGCACTGATGATGTTTGGCCCAAGTGATGAGCATTCTCCAAACAGCGCACAAAGCATGGTGTGGAAAATCAAACGTTTTAGTAACGATGAATTACGTCAGAAGTTCGTTGATAACACTGTGCCACAAGTGTTGCAGCTTGGCTTAGAAGTGCCGGACCCAGATTTAAAGTTCAATGAAGAAGCAGGCCACTATGAGTTTGGCGAGATTGACTGGCACGAATTTAATGAAGTGATTGCCGGACGTGGACCATGTAATCACGAGCGTATCGAAGCACGCCGTAAGGCATGGGAAAACGGCAAATGGGTTCGTGATGCAGCAGTGGTCTACGCGAAAAAACAGCAGCTTGAAGCGAACAAAGTGGCTTAACAAGATTTATGGAAAAATTTGAGGAAATCAAAATGGAAGATAAAAACAACTGGTCGCTCTACGAAGTATTTGTACGTAGTAAACAAGGCTTAAGCCACCGTCATGTAGGCAGCTTAAGAGCACCTGATGATGAAATCGCACTGCAACATGCGCGTGATGTTTACACGCGCCGTAACGAAGGAATTAGCATTTGGGTGGTTCGTTCTGAACTGATTAAATCTTCACAGCCAGATGAAAAAGCTGAATTTTTCGATCCTTCTCTAGACAAGGTTTATCGTCATCCGACTTTTTACCATATCCCAGATGGCATTGAGCACATGTAAGGGAGATGACACATGAATCATTCAGTTTTATCTAAATTCTTATTACATATTGGCGACAGTCAACTGGTTTTATCGCAGCGTTTGGCTGAGTGGTGCGGGCATGCACCTGAGCTTGAAATTGATATTGCTTTAGCAAACATCGGTTTGGACTTGTTGGGTCAAGCAAGAAACTTTCTGACTTTGGCTGGTCAATATGATGAAGCTCAACGTGATGAAGACCAATTTGCGTATTTCCGTACTGAGCGTGAGTTTTTAAACCTATTGTTGTGTGAACAACCCAATGGTGATTTTGCGCAAACGATTGTACGTCAGTGGTTGATGGATCATTACCATCTTCATTTATTTACGGCTTTAACGCAAAGCTCACTTCCTGAAGTAAGCGCGCTTGCCGTGAAATCTTTAAAAGAAGTGAAGTATCACATTCGTTTTTCGACAAGCTGGATGGAGCGTTTAAGTTTAAGCACAGATGAAGCCCATCAACGTGTGCAAGATGGATTAAATAATTTATGGCGTTTTACCGCTGAGTTATTTGAACTTAATGCAGACGAACAAGCATTAGTTGCACAAGGCGTGATTCCGGATTTTTCAAATGAAAAAGAACAATGGAACCAAACCATTGCAGATGAGCTTAAGCGCTTTGAATTAACAGTTGCTGTTAATGGGGCTTATCGCCGCGGTGCGAAACAAGGATTGCATACTGAGCATTTAGGTTATTTGTTGGCTGAAATGCAAAGTATCCAAAGAACTTATCCGGGAATGACCTGGTAAGACAAGGAGGTGAGCCATGCACATGATTCGTCATTGCATCGACCAATGTTGGGATGTTCTACAAACGGTAAGTGACCCTGAAATTCCGGTTTTATCTGTTGTGGATTTAGGCATGATTCGGGGCGTAGACATTAATGATCAACAAGAAATTGTAGTTCGTCTAACGCCAACATATAGCGGTTGCCCAGCAACAGATATGTTGAAAGCGCAAATTGTTGAGGCATTTACCGCAGAAGCGTTGACCCCAGTCAAAGTGATGGTCGATTTATCAGAAGCATGGACCACGGACTGGATGTCTGAGGCGGGTAAAAAGAAACTACAAGTTTATGGCATTGCGCCACCTGAAGGGTTGGCGCATCAGTGTGGGACCCATGTTCATTTGATTGATGGTATCGAGTGCCCACGTTGTAAAAGCCGACATACCCGACTGTTAACAGAGTTTAGTTCTACCGCCTGTAAAGCACTTTATAAATGTCAGGACTGTCTTGAGCCTTTTGATTACTTCAAATGTATTTAAGTCTTTAGATAAGGAAATCAGCCATGAGCCAATTTGTACCATTAAAAGTAAAAAGTATTACACCGCAAACCGACCAGGCAATTTGTATTGCATTTGACGTTGTACCTGAACAACAAGAACAATTTCAATTTCAACCGGGGCAACATTTAACCATTCGCCATTTAACTGAAGCGGGTGAAATCCGCCGTTGTTATTCAATTTGTAGCTATGCGGGCAAAGAAGACATCAGTATTGCGGTTAAAAAAATTGATCAGGGTCAATTTTCAAACTGGGCCAATGACCATTTAAAAGTGGGTGATGTGCTTGAAGTGATGCCACCACAAGGTGTGTTTTTTCAAAAAGCAGCCAAGATCGGCGGACAAAACTATTTAGGCGTTGCTGCGGGTAGTGGTATTACCCCAATTTTATCGATTGTTAAGCAAGTTTTATTTGAGCAACCTGAAGCTAAATTTACATTGCTCTATGGCAATCGCTCATGGAAACAAACCATGTTTGCCGAGCAAATTATGGATTTGAAAGATCAGTTTAAAGAACGTTTTCAGCTCATCAATATCTTTTCTCGTGAGTTCAATGATAGTGAACTCATGAATGGCCGTATTGATGAAGAAAAGCTAAAACAACTTTTTGATTTTGATGTGCTTGAAACGAGTTTTGATCATGTGTTCGCCTGTGGTCCAGACGAAATGATGAATGCTGTAGAAAGCACCTTGCCGAACTTTGGTATTGCAAAAGAGCGAATTCACACCGAGCGCTTCCATACGGGACAAGCGCGTAAACGTAGTGTTGAAGCGGATGCAAACCGCAAAGAAGAAAAGGTCAATATTATTTTAGATGGCCGTGAGCTGATCGTTTCTGTGGCTCAAGATGATGAAAGTATTCTTGATGCGGCTTTACGCGCAGGTGCTGACTTACCGTATGCCTGTAAAGGTGGGGTGTGTGCGACCTGTCGTTGTAAGGTGCTTTCTGGCGAAGTCGACATGTTCCTTAACTATAGTCTTGAAGAAGATGAAGTTGAAAAGGGCTATGTGCTGAGCTGTCAGACCTTACCAAAAGGCTCAAATGTTCGCTTGAGTTTTGATGAATAGAGGCTGTCATGCAAGAGTTGATCAAAGCCAGCACAGCAACTGACGGTGTTTTGTTATTAACCCTAAACCGTCCAGAAAAAAGAAATGCTTTAAACAATGCAACATTGCAGTGTTTGTGTGAGTTGCTCGAAGAAGCTGAACATAATGCTCAAGTCAAAGCGGTGGTTTTAACGGGTAACGTTCAGTGTTTTGCGGCTGGAGCAGATCTTAGTGAGTTGGCTGCAATGGATGCCGTGTCTTTGCAACTCGATATTCGCCCGAAGCTTTGGCAGAAAATTGATGCGTTTAGTAAGCCACTCATTAGTGCAGTCAATGGTTATGCCTTAGGCGCTGGGTTTGAGTTGGTTTTGCATTCAGATATGGTGGTTTGCGGTGAAAATGCCCGTTTTGCTTTACCTGAAATTACTTTGGGTATGTTGCCGGGTGCAGGTGGAACACAACGTTTAGCACGCTTGGTTGGGCAACAACTCACCATGCGCTGGGCCATGACAGGTGAGATGATTTCGGTAAAACAAGCCGAGCAACATGGCATTTGCAGTCAAGTGGTTCCGACCGAATTAACCGTTGAATATGCGGTTCAACTTGCAGCCAAAATTGCCAAACAAGCGCCTTTAGCGATTCGCGTGATTAAACAATCAATTAAAAGTATTCATGAAACAACATTAAGTCAGGGACTCAAGTTTGAACGTCAAAACTTTGTCTGGCTGGCGGCTACAAAAGATCGAAACGAAGGGATTAATGCTTTCTTTGAGAAAAGAAAGCCAGTGTTTAGAGGTGAGTGATGGACTATCAAAATATTATTGCTGAAGAAAAAAATGGTGTTGGCTACCTGACATTTAACCGCCCAAAAGCACTGAATAGCTTTAACGTCGATATGCACCGTGAAGTAGCCGAGGTTTTAAACCTGTGGACCAAAAATCCGGATGTTCGCTGTGTTGTGATTAGTGGCGAAGGCCGTGGCTTTTGTGCAGGGCAAGATTTAGGTGATCGTGTAGTAGACCCAAATGCTGAAGCTCCAGATTTAGGATATTCCATTGAAACTTACTATAACCCGCTCATTAAAACGATTGTAAATATGCCAAAGCCTGTGATTTGCGCGGTAAATGGTGTGGCAGCAGGTGCAGGGGCAAATATTGCACTGGCATGTGACTTGGTGATTGCAGCTAAATCGGCAAACTTTGTACAAGCCTTTTGCCGCTTAGGTTTGGTTCCAGACTCGGCGGGTACATGGTTTTTACCACGTGCTGTAGGCCATGCGCGTGCGATGGGCTTAACTTTGTTAGGTGACAAGCTACCGGCAGAAACCGCAAAAGAATGGGGCATGATTTGGGATGTTGTAGAAGACGCCGAGCTAAAAACAAAGGTGACTGAACTGGCAGAACGTTTAGCGAAACAACCTACGTTTGGTTTATCTCTCATTAAAAAAGCCATTCATCAATCAAGCAACAACACCTTTGATGAGCAAATGGTGTTAGAGCGTGATTTACAACGTATTGCGGGTCGTTCCGAAGATTATCGTGAAGGAGTACAAGCCTTTATGAATAAACGTGAACCAAATTTTAAAGGGCGCTAAGCATGACAGATTTAGAATTATCTCGTGCCCGAATTGCTGTCATTGGGTCTGGCACCATGGGCATCGGCATTGCTCAGTTAGCCATCGTCAATGGACACTCGACCATTTTATATGATCTGGACGCTCAAAAAGCGCAACAAGCAGTTGAGGGCTTGGGGCAGACGTTTAAAAAGCTGGTTGAAAAGAGCAAGCTCACACAGCAGCAAGCGGATGAAGCCTTAGCGCGTTTAACTGTGGTGAATCAAGTTGATGCACTGCGTGATGCCGACTTGGTCATTGAAGCGGTCGTTGAGAAAAAAGAAGTTAAACAATCTTTATTTAAACAACTCGCTGAAATTTGTAGTGCGCAAACTATTTTTGCAAGTAATACATCTTCAATTTCAGTGACTGCAATTTCGGCTGGCATTGCTCACCCAGAGCGCGTGGTGGGTTTACACTTTTTTAACCCTGCGCCAGTGATGAAACTGGTTGAAATTGTGCAGGGCTTAAAAACACCAAACAGCTTATGTTTGGCTTTAAAAAACTTAATGCTCGGCTGGAAAAAAATTCCAGTATTAACCAAGTCGACCCCCGGTTTTATTGTGAACCGAATTGCACGTCCGTTTTATGCAGAAGGCTTTAGAGCACTGCAAGAACAAGTTACCAGCTACGACCAGCTAGACTATGCCTTAAAGCAATGTGGCGGTTTTGCGATGGGGCCTTGTGAACTTACCGACCTCATTGGACAAGATGTTAACTTTTCGGTAACCCAAAGCGTTTACCAAGAGTTTTTTTACGAGCCACGCTACCGTCCAAGCCTGATTCAAAAAGAATTGGTTGATGCGGGCGCTTGGGGCCGTAAGTCAAAACAGGGCTTTTATAGCTACAACGAAAAAAATCAGTACGAGACATTTCAGCCTCAAGCAGTAGTTGCTAAGCCAATTGATGCTCGTATTCAGCTCAAAGGTGCTTGGTCTCAGCTACCTGCTTTTTTAACTCGTTTAGGTTTAAAAAGCGGAGCTGCGAGCGACGACAATATCCTTCAAATTGATGATATCGACTTACGTTTAAGCCAAGGTGAGTCAGCCAATATTCATTACTTAAGCCGTAAAGTAGTTTTAATGGATTGGCATCATGATTTTGAACAGGCAGAGGCTTTAGTACTCAGCCACAACGAACTTTGTGAAGCAAGTGATCTGGCTAAAGTTGAGGCTTACTTTGCACAGTTTGGTATCAGCGTGATGTGGATTAAAGACCATCCGGCACTGTTAACCTTACGCACCATCGCTTTACTCATTAATGAAGCCTGCGAAGCAAGTTTACATGGTGTTGCGAGTCTGGAAGATATTGATAATGCCATGAAATATGGAGTGAATTATCCTAAAGGCCCTTACCAGTGGTTGACACAAATGGGCGGTGCTTATGTGCTCCAAACCTTAAATAACTTATATGCACTGTATGGAGAGGAAAAATATCGCGCGAGTATCTACCTCAAGCAATATGTAGCAAAAACTCAAAACATTGCTACCCAATATTCACGTGATATGACCGAATTTGCATAATCAGGAGTCAACATGGAAGACGTTTTAATTTGCGATTTTATTCGTACCCCAATTGGACGATATGCAGGTGCCCTAAGTGCTGTACGTGCAGATGATTTAGCTGCATTGCCCATCAAATATTTAAAAGATAAACACCCGAACCTACCGTGGAATACGGTAGACGAAGTGTTTTTGGGATGTGCCAACCAAGCAGGTGAAGACAACCGTAACGTTGCACGTATGGCAACACTCTTGGCAGGCTTACCTGATACAGTGCCAGCCATGACCGTCAATCGCTTATGTGCTTCGGGTTTAGATGCAGTAGGCCTTGCGGCACGCTCAATTAAAGCAGGTGAAGCGCAGTTTGTGTTGGCAGGTGGTGTTGAGTCGATGAGCCGTGCGCCATTTGTACAAGCTAAACCAACAGAAGCGTTTAGCCGTACACCTGAAATTTATGACACCACTATTGGCTGGCGCTTTGTAAATAAGCAACTTAAAGCACAATACGGCACCGACAGCATGCCTGAAACTGCCGAAAATGTAGCTGAAAAATATCAGATTAGTCGTGAAGACCAAGATGCGTTTGCATTGCGTAGTCAGCAAAAAACCGCTGCGGCACAACAAAATGGTTTCTTTAACGATGAGATTTTGCCTGTCGAGATTGTAGACCGTAAGAAAAACGTGGTTGTGGTGAACCGCGATGAACATCCGCGTGAAACGACACTTGAAGCACTCGCTAAGTTAAAAGCGCCATTTAAAAAAGAAGGCGGTTCGGTGACTGCCGGGAATGCCTCTGGTGTAAATGACGGCGCTGCATGTGTGTTAATTACCAACCGTAAATTTGCAAATACACATGGTTTAAAACCTTTAGCACGTGTGATAGGCATTGCAAGTGCAGGAGTTGAACCCAAATATATGGGTATAGGTCCTGTTCCGGCTGTACAGAAAATTTTAAAGCAAACAGGTTTAACGCTAGATCAGATGGATGTGATTGAGCTGAATGAAGCATTCGCAGCCCAATCTTTGGCTTGTATGCGTGAACTTGGTTTAAAAGATGACGATGAACGCGTTAACCCAAATGGTGGTGCGATTGCGTTAGGACATCCGCTCGGTATGAGTGGTACACGTTTAGTCATTACCGCAACACGTGAGCTAAAAAAACGCGGTGGACGCTATGCACTTTGCACGATGTGTGTAGGTGTTGGACAAGGCGTCGCACTGATTTTGGAAAACTTAAATTAATTCAGACGGTTTTTAAAATTACATAATGAGGAGAGAGGCGATGGACAGCCTTACAATGGATAATGTTGAGCAATTAACACTTGCAGAGCTTAGAGAACTGCAAACTAAACGGTTAAAGCAAACCCTGACTTTTGTATATGAAAATAGTCCGGTCTATAAGAAAAAGTTCGATGAAGCGGGTGTACATCCTGATGACTTCGTGACTTTAGACGATCTGGCAAAGTTTCCATTTACCACCAAACAGGATTTAAGAGACAACTATCCTTTTGGAATGTTTGCCGTACCGCAAGAGCAAATTGTGCGTTTACATGCATCATCAGGTACAACGGGTAAACCGACCGTGGTGGGTTATACCCAAAAAGATATTAATACGTGGTCGGACATTGTTGCGCGTTGCTTACGCATGGCAGGTTTAACCGCGAAAGATATGGTTCAGGTGGCTTATGGCTATGGACTATTTACAGGTGGTTTAGGTGCACATTATGGCGCCGAGCGCTTAGGTGCAACGGTTATTCCAATGTCTGGCGGCCAAACTGAAAAACAAGTTCAGCTCATTCAAGACTTTAAACCGACTGCAATTATGGTTACGCCATCATATTGCGTGAGTATTATTGAAAAGTTAGAACAGCAATTTGGTACTGCACGTAATACGTCTTTAAAAGTCGGTATTTTTGGTGCCGAGCCGTGGACCAACGAACTGCGCCGTGAAATCGAAGAACGCCTCAATATTAAAGCACTCGATATTTATGGTTTGTCTGAGGTGATGGGGCCGGGCGTTGCGATGCAGTGCTTAGGTGAGGGCGAAGGGCTAACCATTTGGGAAGATCATTTCTATCCGGAAATTATTAACCCTGAAACAGGAGAAGTCTGTAAAGATGGCGAACTTGGCGAATTAGTCTTTACCACCATTACCAAAGAAGGTTTACCGATTATTCGTTACCGTACTCGTGATTTGACCCGCTTACTACCGGGTGAAAATCTGGCAATGCGTAAGATGGATAAAATTGTGGGCCGTAGTGACGATATGCTGATTATTCGCGGCGTGAACGTTTTCCCGACCCAAATTGAAGAGCAAATTTTGCAAGTTCCGCATTTAGTTCCAAATTATGAAATTTTGGTGACTAAAAAAGGACATATGGATACTTTGCATATTCGTACAGAGATGTGTCATAACTGTACTATACAGGCCAATCAACTTGCTCAGGAGTTGATGAAACGCATTAAAACCATGATTGGGATTAGCGTTACTGTAGAAGTTGTGACGGAAGCGACCTTACCTCGTTCGGAAGGTAAGGCAAAGCGGGTAATCGATATGCGTCAGATTGCTTAACATCAAGATCATTCAGGGTATAGAATCTATACCCTGAAACTAAACGCCAAGACATGAGTATGAGTGCAAAAATACAGCAAATAATTGATTCTGTTGTAAAGAATGAAACCTTAAGTGGAACTTCGCTTATTTCGACAATTTTTGGAGATTCAGTACTTCATCGGGGTGGAAACATTAGTCTTGCGAGCCTGATTCAATTATTAGAGCTGTTTGGTTTTAATGACCGCGCCGTAAGAACCTCAGTTTTTCGTTTAGTTAAAAATGATTGGTTATGTTCAGACAAAATTGGCAGAACCAGTTTTTATCGAATTACCGATTCGAGCCGTTCGACCTATTTACAAGCTGAGCAACGTATTTATAACGACCAGATGAAAGAGTGGGATCATTATTGGGATCTTATTCTGATGTCTAGCCTCGACACTGAAAATAAAGCGTTGTTAAAAAAAGAACTCGAATGGTTAGGGTTTGCTAATATTTCGACAAATTTAATGGCCTATCCGGGGTGTAACCGTATTGAACTGCAACGCTTGTTGGTTGACTTAAATATGAGTGAGCAAGTGGTGGTGTTTAAAGCCGAAACCTTGCAGCTCTTTAATAATTCGGTCGATACCATTGGTCGTATGCTCAGAACCAACTGGCCCATAGATGAATTGCGCCAAAGATATCTACAGTTTCTCGATATTTTTAGAGAAATTGGCGTGTTGCTGATGCAGGAAAACGAACAACTCGAACCGGTTCAGGCCTTTCAGATTCGAACTTTGCTGATTCATTATTATCGACGAATTTTGTTGAAAGACCCAGCACTACCGCTTGAATTGTTGCCAACTGACTGGCCTGCGATTAGTGCACGAACGTTATCAATGAATATTTATAAAAAAGTATTTGAACCTGCCGATGAATACTTCTTGTCTGTTGCCGCAACAGCAGAAGGACCAATGCCAAATGCCACAGCACATTATTGGCGCCGTTTCGGAGGTTTGGTTGCGACAAATGAGAGGTTAAATCATGCCTTGTTATAGTATTGACGGTGTTATTCCAGTCGTTAGCCCAGACGCTTTTGTACACCCAACCGCAGTTTTAATTGGTGATGTGATTATTGAAGCGGGTGTATATGTGGGGCCATTTGCCTCGTTGCGTGCCGATTTTGGTCGTATTCATATTAAGCAAAATGCCAATATACAAGATAGCTGCACCGTACATGGTTTTCCGCAAAGCGTGACTTTAGTTGAGGAAATGGGGCACATTGGGCATGGCGCAATTTTGCATGGCTGCCGCATTGGAAAAAATGTTTTGGTCGGCATGAACAGCGTAATTTTGGACTATGCCGAAATTGGTGAAAACACCATTATTGGTGCAAATAGTTTAGTCAAAACCAAAGATATTATTCCGGCAAATGTATTGGCAATGGGTAGTCCTGCCAAGGTGGCACGTGATTTATCAGAACAAGAAAAAAAGTGGAAAACCAGAGGCACGCAAGAATACATTGAGCTTGCACAGAGATGCTTAAACTCAATGCAAGAAGTTCAGCCTTTAAGCTCAGAGCTAGATGATCGCCTGACCTATAAGGACTTTAGTTCTTCAAACTATCAGATTAAACAAGATAGTGTTTAACAGCTTTTAATCAGTCGATTTCAATAATGGATTCATAACATTTAGGGAATACTCGCACGAGTAGGGAGACGTTTGTGCAAAAAATGGAAAATACTGCGGTTGATCAATTCGCAGAGCTATTGGGTGTACAAGTGCTGCATCGCAGTTTTGATGAAGCGCGTTGTCAGCTTAATGTGAAAGACGAACACATGAATGCATTGGGCGGCGTGCATGGTGGTGTCATATTTTCTTTAGCCGATATCGCTTTTGCGATGGCTTGTAATGCAGGGGATGCGCCATATACTGGCCTACAGGCGGATATTCGCTATATGAGCGGTGCGAAAGATAAGGTGTTATTTGCAACGGCAACCAAGGTTGGAAGTAGTAAAAAATTTGCGCATTATGAAGTTGTGATAACAGATGGTTTGAATAATAGAGTCGCTTTATTTACATCTACGTGTTATAGGCTTGCGCCGTGATATATGGTTTTAAGCAGAGTGGTTGGGCTTATTTACGCACACTTTCACTTATTAGTTCCGTTTCGACAAAACTAATTCCTGACTTTCATTGTAAAAAGTTAAGGTATAGCTTTTTAAGGTTTTCCCATTCGAACTTATATAAAATTTTCCTGATACTGGAACTTTCCATACTGATCCAACATTGTTTATTAAATCTAATGCCACATGTCAGACTATATCCAACTCGAAAAAATTATCATAATACAAATTTTTTAATTTTTTGTATAAGTAGTATGAAGAGTTAATTTGATTATAAAACTGAAATGATAGGATTGAATAAAGAGTTATAAACAAAATAGCATTAATAATTAAATCTTAAATATATCTTTAAT
>NZ_JABVBF010000107.1 GCF_013344765.1 Acinetobacter lactucae | reverse complement strand
GTAGGGCTAACTAGTAGTTTGATTTTCAAAAAAATAACTCATTTCACTAAAAACATCATGCTACTATTGAGCTCATATCTTCTTAGCTGATAAAAGCCATATACATGTTTCAACAAGAAATCTCTCAATTGAATTTACAACAGCTCAAAGCCGGTGAAAAGCGTTGGGTAGGGTCGTTATTAGGTTCATCTGCTGCATTATTATTCAAAGAAATTGCGATTCAGCATTCATCTTTGCTCGTTGTCGTAGCTCGAAATAACCAACATGTTGCTCAGTTAGAAAGTGAACTTGAATTTTATGGCATAAAACCGACAATTTTCCCTGATTGGGAGATTTTGCCGTATGACCGCTTGTCACCTCACCAAGATATTGTTTCAGAAAGACTCGCGATTTTATCCAATATGCCGCAAAAAGGTGTATTGCTTATTTCAGCAAGCACTTTAGCTCAAAGAGTTGCACCATATTCTTGGGTTTTAGGTGAGCATTTTGATATTCGTGTAGGGCAAAAATTTGATTTAGAACAACAAAAGCTACGTTTGGTACAAGCTGGCTATCATTTAGTAGATACGGTTTATGACCATGGTGAGTTTGCCGTACGTGGCAGCATTATGGACATTTTTGCATCAGGACAGGAAGCACCTATCCGTATTGACTTGTTTGATGATGAAATTGATACTTTAAAATTCTTTGATCCAGAAACGCAAAGAACAACAACTGCTTTAAAAAGTTTTACAGTCTTACCGGCAAAAGAGTTTCCACTAAAAGAAGCTCGTTCAATTTTTAGAGACCGTTACTCTGAACTTTTTCCGACCGCAAATCCTAAGAAAAACCCCATTTATCAAGATGTTCTTGATGGAATCGCATCTCCAGGAATCGAGTTTTATTTACCTTTATTTTTTGATAAAGCTCAAATGCAAGCCCAAAGTACACTAACAACGTATTTACCAAAGAATTGCATTGTAATTACAACTAATGATATAGATTCCGATTTAACTAGTTTTTGGAAAGAAGTTTTTCGTCGCTATGAAGATAGACGTCACAACGCCGATCAGCCAATTCTTCCGCCTGATGAGTTGTTTATTGCGCCAAACAACTTACTGAGTGCTTTAAATCAGTTCCCACGTATGCTTGTAAGTGCTGAGACGGTTGAAGAAAAAGCTGGGGCTTTAAACCTCAAGGTTGAACAACCTCCTAAGCTGGCAGTTGACCCTAAAAAAGAAAAACCATTTGCGGTAGTTAAAAAATATATTGATGAAGCGAACCATCCAGTTTTATTGGTTGCAGAAAGTGCTGGTCGTCGAGAAAGTTTAAGAGATGGTTTGCGTGCCAGCTTGGGTGATATTCCTAGCGTAGATAGTTTTGACCAGTTCCAGAAAAGTCAGTTCGCGATTGCGATTACTAATGCGCCATTAGACCGTGGTTTGCTTTTAACCGATCAACTGTCTGTTATTTCAGAAAATCAGTTATATGAACATCGGGTAGTACAACGTCGTCGTAAACGCCAGCAAGAAGTTTCAGAAGAGTTCTTAATTCGTAGTTTGACCGAATTAAGTATTGGTGCTCCTGTTGTCCATATTGATCATGGGGTTGGACGTTATGCCGGATTAATTACTTTGGCAATCGAGGGTCAAGACTATGAATTCTTGCAACTAGACTATGCTGAAGGGGCAAAAGTCTATGTGCCTGTGACTAATTTACATCTCATTAGCCGTTATAGCGGTGGAGATCCAGATTTAGCACCATTACATAAAATTGGAACTGATGCATGGAGCAAAGCAAAACGTAAAGCATTAGAACAAATTCACGATGTCGCAGCGGAATTATTGCATATACAAGCACGTCGACAGTCAAAACCTGGTTTTGGCTTTGAAATAGATCAGTCGCTTTATATGCAATTCGCGAGTGGATTTGCGTATGAAGAAACACTTGATCAAGCCAATGCTATTGAAGCGACGCTTTATGATATGCAACAAGCTAAACCGATGGACCGACTTGTTTGTGGTGATGTTGGTTTTGGTAAAACTGAAGTTGCGATGCGTGCAGCATTTGTTGCAGTGCAAAATGGTAAACAGGTTGCTGTTTTAGTACCGACAACATTACTTGCTCAACAGCATTATGAGTCTTTTAAAGACCGCTTTGCTGACTGGCCTGTTCGTATTGAAGTACTCTCACGCTTTGGTTCAAATAAAACGCATACGAAAAATATTGAAGACCTTGCTGAAGGTAAAGTCGATATTGTGGTGGGTACCCATAAACTTTTACAAGAAAATGTACAGTTTAAAGATCTAGGATTAATGGTGGTCGACGAAGAGCACCGTTTTGGGGTGCGTGATAAAGAGCGTATTAAAGCATTACGTGCAGATGTTGATATGTTGACACTTACAGCAACACCAATTCCTCGTACGCTTAATATGGCTTTTTCGGGAATGCGTGATTTATCTATCATTGCTACACCGCCAGCCCGTCGTTTAGCTGTTAAGACCTTTGTACAAGAACATACCGAAGCGTCTATTAAAGAAGCCATTTTGCGTGAATTATTACGTGGTGGACAAGTATATTTCTTGCACAATGAAGTTGATACGATTGAAAGAGCTGCTGAAAATATTCGTGTGCTTGTACCTGAAGCTCGTGTAGCAGTGGCTCACGGACAAATGAGGGAAAGAGAACTTGAGCAAGTCATGCAACAGTTTTATCACAAAGAATATAATGTATTGGTGTGCTCAACGATTATTGAAACTGGAATCGACGTTCCAAATGCTAACACAATCATAATAGAAAGGGCCGACAAACTTGGTCTAGCTCAATTACATCAATTACGTGGCCGTGTAGGGCGTTCACACCACCAAGCATATGCTTATTTATTAGTTCCTTCGATCAAGCATTTAAAAGGTGATGCAGAAAAACGCCTAGATGCAATCCAGCGTGCTTCAACTCTCGGTGCTGGTTTCATGTTGGCTACAGAAGATTTAGAAATTCGAGGTGCAGGCGAGCTTTTAGGTGAGCAGCAAAGTGGTTCAATGCAGGCAATTGGATATAGCTTGTATATGGAAATGCTTGAAAAAGCCACTAAGGCGATTCAGCAAGGGAAAACCCCGAATTTTGATGCACCTTTATCGTTAACTGCAGAAATTAATTTACACATTCCTGCACTGATTCCAGATGAGTATCTAGGTGATGTGCATCAGCGTTTATTATTCTATAAGCGTATTAGTAATACCGATTCACAAGAAAAGCTCGACAATATTCGTATGGAGCTCATTGATCGTTTCGGAGTTCCACCACAATCCGTTAAACACTTATTTAGTGTTCATCAAATTCGATTGAAAGCTGAACAACTGGGTATTACTAAAATTGATGTTAATACCCAAGGTGGCAATATTGAATTCTCTCCTGATACACCTGTTCAGGCCATTAGTATTATTCAGCTTATGCAAAAGTATCCAACCTATTATCGTATGGAAGGTGGTCAACGTTTAAAGGTAATGGTTCAGCTTGAAGAACAGGAAAAAAGAATTCAATTTATTAATGATTTGCTAGCAAAATTGTTGAATGAATTACATGCTTAAATAGTGTTTTAAAGTGATTTCAACTCAACAAGAATCTTTTGTATGTTGAGAACAGAATTTTATGCATGATTTCTTGATCTATTATGGGAATAAGTGCATAAAATCATTGTTATTTGTAATCAAACCAGACACTGGCAATACTCACATCAAAACTGATGTGATAGTATTAGCCATTATTGTTTATTGTCATTTATAAAAGATATGTTTAGTTTGCATCCACAACTTGCTCAAGATACTTTTTTTGTAGGCGATTTTCCGCTTTCAACATGTCGTTTAATGAATGATATGCAATTCCCTTGGCTGATTTTAATACCTCGTGTGCCGGGAATCACAGAATTATATGAGTTGAGCCAAGCCGATCAAGAACAGTTTTTACGTGAATCAAGTTGGTTATCTAGCCAGCTATCTCGAGTATTCCGTGCTGATAAAATGAATGTTGCAGCTTTAGGTAACATGGTACCTCAGTTGCATTTCCATCATGTTGTACGCTATCAGAATGATGTTGCATGGCCTAAGCCAGTTTGGGGTACACCTGCTGTTCCTTATACAAATGATGTGTTGGCTCATATGCGTCAAACTCTTATGCTTGCTTTACGTGGTCAAGGTGATATGCCTTTTGATTGGCGCATGGACTAAATCAATGCAATGCCACATTTATATGAATGTGGCTACATTGCGGTGTGGAGGATAGGGTGCAATTAGAGAGGTTTATCGATAGAGAGCCTAAGCAGTTTGCATATTTTCATCGCTTGATGGGATATTCAATTCTGTCATTAATTTTAGTGATCTATGCTTTTACCTCACCTAATACAAATTATCAGATCTATGTTCCACCTTTTTTCCTATTTCTGCTTTTTATTAGCTCGAAGCTAGAACACTGGCTTCAGTATCAATTCGATAAAAAAACTCAAAAAAGTGTTTTCTTTGCAGTTGATACAATTGTTGTAGCGGTTACCTTAGCAGGTCTGCATCTTAATTTGGTGCCTACATTCATTGCACTTTTTGCGTTGTTTTATTCAGCAATTAATAGTCGTATTTCTTTTGCTGTCATTTGTTTGACCAGCTTATTAGGCGCGATTATTTTTTATTTGAGCACTTTCTTTCTATTTGGTTTTTATACATATTTTGAGCCTACTAGCCAAGAGCTGACAGTAATAACACTCCTTGGTTTAGTTATGTTTATTACCATTGGGAATTATTATCAGCATCGTTGGGTTAAAAAAATCAGTCAGCAGCGTCAACATTACTATGACCAAATGACCCGCTATATTGCTTTTGCTAATCAGTTAAGTCGTTATGCGCCACTACAGTTGTGGCAGTCTATTATGCGTGGCGAGGCTGAAGCAAAGATTGAATATAAACGTAAAAAAATGACGGTCTTTTTTTCTGATATTCAGGGCTTTACAGAATTATCAGAAACTTTAATCCCAGATGATTTAGCCTTTTTGCTTAATGATTATTTAAGTCATATGACTGAAATTGCTAAACAGTATGAGGCTACTGTCGATAAATTTATGGGCGATGCTATTCTCATATTTTTTGGTGATCCAAATTCTCAAGGTGTAGAACAAGATGCCAAAGCTTGTGTGGAAATGGCAATCGCTATGCGCCAGCAAATGAAATTGCTACGTGAACGTTGGAAAAAAATGGGCTACTCAGCCTTACATATCCGTATGGGGATTAGTACAGGTTATTGTCACGTAGGCAATTATGGAGCGACACATCGTATGGCTTATACGATTGTTGGTCGTGATGTGAATTTAGCGGCTCGTTTGCAATATGCTGCTGAAATAGATGAAATCTTAATTTCAGATGATACTTATCAATTAATTAAAAGTGATTTCCTTTGTGCTCCTAAAACACCGATTTATCTAAAAGGTATTCAAGGTGCGGTAAAGACATGGCAAGTGATGGAGAAGTATACGGGAAATAAGTCAGATCATCAGCAATGGTTTGACTATGAATATAAAGGGTTTCATTTGGTACTTAATTTAGAAGAAGTACAAAACTATGAATATCCAGAATTGGTAGAAGTGCTTGAGAAGATGATTCAAAGAATTAAAGTTCAACAAACTTTAGTGAATACTCAAGGTATTGCGCAGTTAAGACTTGAAGATGAAGTTAAACCTTTAGGGATAGATCCGCAAGACCAAATTTAGAGTTTATAAAATATAAAAAAGCTGCTTTTAAAGCAGCTTTTTTTATTAACACGATTAATGATTTTCTGAAGCATGGTTAATTGTATATTTAGGAATCTCGATTTCTAAATCTTCATTCACAACTTTTACTTGGCATGAAAGGCGAGAATCTGGTTCAAGACCCCAAGCGCGATCTAAAAGATCTGCTTCAACATCATCCATTTCTTCTAGGCTATCAAAACCTCTACGAACTACTACGTGACATGTTGTACAAGCGCATGACATGTCACATGCATGTTCGATTTTAATTCCTCGATCAAGCAAACTTTGGCAAAGATTTGCATTTTGTTCAACTTCAAATTCTGCACCTTCAGGACAAAATTGAGCGTGAGGAAGTACTTTAATACGGGGCATATTGATCACCTATACCTTTAGTTTGAATTTGACCAATCTTCAAGTTTTGTACCTTTTAAGGCGTGGTCAATATGTCGATTCATACGTAGTGCAGCAAAAGCATCACTATGTACTTTAAGTTGTTCTACAGCTTTTTCAATGGCTTGAATATCATTGCTTTCAAGTTGTACTTTAAGCGTATTTTCAGCGATTTTAAGTGCTTCGAGTTGCTCATTATTGAGTAAATCAGCATCAACTTTCAGTGCTTGTTCTAACGCTTCAAGCTCACGTTGGGCTTCAACTTTAGTTTCTTTTAAATGACGCAGATTTTTATCTTCTTCCGCGTGTTGGAAACCTTCAATTAATAAGCGTTCAGTATCCGACTCTGATAAACCATATGATGGTTTAATATCAATTTGAGCTTGTACACCGGAAGTTGTTTCACGAGCTGAAACAGTGAGTAGACCATCTGCATCTACCTGAAAAGTAACTTCAATACGTGCTTGACCAGCAGTCATTGGAGGGATGCCGTGAAGCACAAATCTTCCTAGTGATCGACAGTGTTCTACTAAATCTCGTTCACCTTGAACCACATGAATCAGCATGGCAGTTTGACCATCTTGATAGGTAGTAAACTCTTGGCGGCGAGCAACGGGAATAGCTGTATTACGTGAAATAAGGCGCTCTACTAATCCACCCATGGTTTCTAAGCCAAGAGAAAGAGGAGTAACATCTAAAAGCAACGAGCCGTCTTGGCTATTTCCAATTAATTGATTAGCCGTAATAGAAGCACCAATTGCAACTACTTCATCAGGATTAATCGTGCAAAGTGGTTCTTGGTTAAACACATTGCGAACGGCTTGTTGAACTGCATAAGAGCGGGTAGAACCACCTACTAAAACAACATTTTGAATATCTGATAATTCAAGTTTTGCATCACGTAAAACGCGTTTGCACACACTAATTGTCTTATCCAAAGCTACTTGAATAATGCTTTCAAAAGTTGAGCGATCAAGTGTCAGCACATTTTCAAGTAGTTTTAACTGAACAGATTCTTGTGTAGAGAGTTGTTCTTTTGCTTGGCGAGCAGCAACAATAAATACTGCATAGCTTTCATCGCTCAGCGTATCAATATTTAGCTGCTTTTTAGCCCATTTAACAATGAGGCGATCCAAGTCGTCACCACCTAATGCTGTATGACCACCAGTAGCTAATACCTCAAAGACACCTTGTGAGAAACGTAAGATTGACACATCGAAAGTACCACCACCTAAGTCATAAATCACATAGTTATGATCGGTAGCTAAATTCGATTCTTGATCTAAACCGTAAGCCACAGCAGCGGCGGTTGGCTCATTTAATAGACGTAATACATTCAAACCAGCAAGCTGTGCAGCATCACGTGTCGCTTGGCGCTGAGCTTCATCAAAATAAGCTGGAACAGTAATTACGGCTCCATTGACTGGATTTTGTAAGCTAGATTCAGCACGTTCTTTTAGTTGTTTTAAAATTTCTGCTGAAATTTCAACTGGCGTTTTACGCCCAGAACGTGTCTCGAAAGCTGGCATCTCATTTTCAGAACCCACTAACTCATAAGGGTGTTGAAACTTGATATCTGCTTTTGAGCGTCCCATAAAACGCTTTACAGAAACAATTGTGTTTTTTGGATCAGTAATAATGAAAGGTTTTGCTTCTTCACCATAGTGAGTGATATTACTTCCATAGTGCACAATGGAAGGAAGAAGTCTTCTTTCTTTTTCGTCATTAAGGACTTTTGGTTTGCCTGATAACACTGTCGCAACTAGAGAATGTGTTGTTCCTAGGTCGATACCAATCGCAATGCGGTGTTCATGTGGGGCACTGGATTGACCCGGTTCAGCAATTTGCAAAAGTGCCATGAGTTAAATCCTTTGAATATAAATTGGAAAAAGCAAATTAAAAATCATCGTCTAAATCAAAGTTGTCTTCATCATCCAACAGTTGATCTTCTGCTTTTTCAATATCATTAAGAACGCGTTGAAAGAAACGTAATTTACGTACAGTATCTCGAGCTTCGCCCCAATCTTCATCTGAGTAGTCAATTTTAAATTCGCGAACCAAGCCATCAATCCACTGAAAAACTTCTTGCTTAAGAGTGCTTAAATGCTCTTGTGAAGTGGCTTCATCGAGTTGTTCACGAAGTTCTAGAGCTGATTGTAAGAACTCAAAATCACTAATAGATTGATCGAGGTGATGATCTTGCTTTTTTAATGCTAGGAGATAAGCAGCACGGCTATCTACTTGTGATAATACTTTAAAAGCTTGATTGATTTCACTTGATTTGATCAACGCCTGATCTTTATCTTTTGCTTTATCTGGATGATATTGCTGCTGCAAACTTAAGAAATTAGATTTTAAGCTCGCCAAATCGATATCGAGTTCTACGGGTAAATTGAACAACTCAAAATGATTCATTAGAAAGGAGGTCCACGTTAATTAAATACATTAAAACAGTGCTGTAAAAAGACACTGTTTTAATGAAAAGGATGGAAAGAGAAGAGGGTTATACAGTGAAAGACTCACCACAACCACATTCACCTTTTTTATTGGGATTGTTAAATTCGAACCCTTCATTGAGACCGTTCTTAACGTAGTCCATTTCTAAGCCTTCTAAATAGACTAGACTTTTAGGATCTACAACGACCTTAACGCCAAATTGTTCGAAAACTTGGTCATGTTCATCTATTGAATCAACGAATTCAAGAACATAAGCCAACCCAGAACAACCAGAAGTTTTCACACCCACGCGAATGCCTTCACCCTTACCTCGATTTTTAAGGTAATTGCTAATATGAGTCGCAGCATTTTCAGTTAAATGAATCATGAAAACTCCAACGTTTATAATGGTAACAAATTAAGCTTTAGACTTTTTACTACGATAATCATCAATCGCAGCTTTAATTGCATCTTCAGCTAGTACAGAGCAGTGAACTTTTACTGGTGGAAGTGCAAGCTCAGTTGCAATATCAATATTTTTGATCGCTTGAGCCTCATCAAGGGTTTTACCTTTTAACCACTCGGTTACAAGGGAACTTGATGCAATAGCAGAACCACAGCCATAAGTTTTAAAGCGCGCTTCTTCAATCACGCCGCTATCGTTCACTTGAATCTGTAAACGCATCACGTCACCACATGCAGGTGCACCCACCATGCCTGTACCAACATTTTCAGAGTTTTTATCTAAAACACCAACATTACGAGGGTTTTCGTAATGATCAATTACCTTTTCGCTATAAGCCATTTCGCTTCTCCAAACCTCGGGGTCAGCCTAATATTAATATGAGGGTAAAAACACTAATTTCAATGAATTAGTGTTCAGCCCATTCAACTGTAGAAAGATCGATACCTTCTTTATACATATCCCAAAGCGGAGAAAGTTCACGTAATTTCTCAACAGCGGCTTTGGTAATTGTAAGCACATGATCAATATCTTCTTCAGTTGTGTACTTACCAAAACTAAAGCGGATTGAACTGTGTGCTAGCTCATCAGATAAACCTAATGCGCGAAGAACATATGAAGGCTCTAAGGTTGCAGAAGTACAAGCAGAACCACTTGATACCGCAGCATCTTTAAGAGACATCATTAAAGATTCACCTTCAACAAAGTTAAAGCTGACATTTAAATAGTTAGCAACGTTTTGAGTTGGATGGCCATTTAAGAAAACTTGTTCAAGATCTTGTAAACCATTCCATAGCTTGTCGCGAAGCTTGCGGATACGCTCTTGTTCTGCTTGCATTGTTTTGCCAGCAATTTCGAAAGCTTCACCCATACCTACAATTTGGTGAGTCGCTAAAGTACCAGAACGCATACCACGTTCATGACCACCGCCATGAATCTGTGCTTTTAAGCGCACACGTGGACTACGACGCACATATAATGCACCGATACCTTTTGGACCATAAATTTTATGAGCAGAGAAACTCATAAGGTCAATTTTCATGGTAGATAAATCAATTTCGACTTTACCAGCCGCTTGTGCTGCATCTACATGGAAAAATGTTTTGTTGGCACGTGTTAATTCACCAATCGCTGCTACGTCTGTAACTGTACCAATTTCATTGTTTACCATCATGAGTGAAACAAGAATAGTATCTGGACGAAGGGCAGCTTTAACCATTTCAGGAGTAATTAAACCTGTTTGTGGCTCTGGCTCTAAATAAGTAATTTCAAAACCTTGTTCTTCTAATTCACGACAAGGATCTAGAACAGCTTTATGTTCAATTTTACTTGTAATGATATGTTTGCCTTTAGACGCATAGAACTGAGCTACACCTTTAAGAGCAAGGTTATCTGACTCAGTTGCACCAGAAGTCCAAACGATTTCACGTGGATCAGCTTTAATTAAATTTGCTACTTGCTCACGTGCATATTCAACTTTTTCTTCTGCTTGCCAGCCATAAGCGTGGGAACGAGACGCAGCATTACCAAAGGTACCGTCGAAAGTTAAACACTCCATCATACGTTCTGCAACTTGCGGATCTACTGGAGTGGTTGCTGCGTAATCAAGATAAATTGGACGTTTCATATCAAATACCTGTACCCGATAAAAGAGCTGAATCTGTGCCAGTCACATTTTGGCGTAATGCAACAGTTTGAACGTTGTCTCGGCTAATGAGGTCGGCAAGAGAGATTTTTGCTAAATAGTCGGCAATATGATGAGAGAGTTCTTGCCATAAATCGTGGGTAAGACACATTGCACCATTTTGACAATTAGCTTTATGGTCACAACGCGTTGCATCAACGGTTTCATTTACGGCTTCAATAATTTCTAACACAGTAATTTCATCAGCATTTCGAGCCAAATGATAACCACCATTTGCACCACGAACACTAGAAACTAACCCATGACGCTTAAGTTTTGCGAATAACTGTTCTAAATAAGCAACTGAAATGGATTGGCGTGCGGCAATTTCGGCGAGCGTGATCGTTTGTTCAGTTGGCTGCAAAGCTAAATCAAGTAGAGCAGTCACTGCGTAGCGACCGCGAGTTGTAAGGCGCATGATTCGATACACATGTTAAGACTAGATAATAGGATTTTATGAATCCCGACTAAAATAGTCAAGTTTTTTTATTTTTAATTCAAGTGTAGGAACAAAATAGGAAAATAAATTAAGCTACCCACAAATTATATATGAAAAAAGCAATAAATATTAGGCTAATTATACCAAAGGAGAAGTTAATGTTCCGTTGGCGTTGTTGTAAGCGGATAATTCGATTCTGATGTTGTTTAATTTGTACATGAAGTGAATTAATTTCTGATCGTTGCTGATCAATTTTTTCAAGTAATGGAGCAATTTTTTTACGTGAAGCAAGTGTGTCAGCTTCATCATCAGGTGAATTGAACCATTCTTTCCAGTCCGCTAGTAATTTAGGTAGTGTTAAGTGAGAAATTAAATCAATAAGTTCCTTTTTAGTTTCCTCATTTCCATCAATACGCATGTTATTAAGACTGCGTTGATTTGAAAAGCCGAAAATTTTAATTAGGTCAATGAGAGTACTATTGATTTCAAGATCAATACGTCGGTCAAAAGAATGGATATCGAACAACAAACCCTTTTCCGTAAATTGAACATAAAAGTCAAAAAAAGGCAGATAGCTGTTAATGCGAATTGTTGTTTTGTTTAAGATAAACTTTTTCGCTTGCAAGCGAAGAGCACCATCGTGGGTGAGAATAAATGAAAAAAAAGTTTCTAAAATAATTAGAACAATGTTCAGCAACAGACGCGGATGTTTTTGTCTTTGTTGCGTTTCACTCATAAAAGTTTATCCTTACAAATAGCAAATAACTGAAGAATGGGACATCCTATCCCAAACTTAACAC
>NZ_JABVBF010000106.1 GCF_013344765.1 Acinetobacter lactucae | reverse complement strand
CATTTTTTCTTTTACAAATTTTAATTTTCTGTCTTTTTTGCTGAAAAACCTTAAATTTTTAGAGCTAAAGCTTTTACATAGTAAATGGATATCTTCGGGTTCTAGCTGCCAAAGTTGTTGATCTGGAGCACTTAATGGTTGCGCGCCATGCTTCATATAGAAGTCTACAGTGCGGCGACTTGGCGTTGCTGAAATATACAGTTGTTTTGCGCCAAGTTGCTGGGCAGACTCTTTTGCGGCTTGCATAAGCTTACTACCAATGCCTTGACCTTGCTGGTCGGCATCAACATAAAAATAGTGGAGTAATTTAGCTTGAGGATAGTTAGCAATCACTTGGTTTGAAACTACACTCACGCCAACTAGTTTTTCTGTAACATCAAATGCACCGACAAATATTGAACCTTGTGCAAAGAGCTGTTTGAGCTTAGGTGGGTCATTTTCTAGATGATATGAATCCCAATGTTGCACATCAAAAAAACAATCAACCAATTCTAGCTGTTGCTGGTTCTGTGTGTACATTTGAGTAATTAATTCACGGCGGCTAATCTGCTGCCAAATAAGATCGATTTCTGAATTTTGCAAAGATCTTAAGATCATATAAATATTATTCTCCGATATGAATAAGCAGACCTAAGCCTGCTTATTCGGAAGTGCTTTATTAAGATTTGAGGGCAGCTTTCAGCTCATAGAGTTGTTCAAGTGCCTGACGAGGCGATAAGTTATCGACTTCAATTTGCTTAAGTAAATCTAGAGCAGGAGATGGAACTTCGATTTCGACAACTTTCTCTATGATTTGTGAACCAACATTTGCATCTGGTGGAGCAAACAAATCATTTTGAAAACTAGTTTGTAGATGTTGCTGCTGCTGTTTCTCTAAAATACGTAAACGCTTTTGAGCTTCTTTAATGACATTGGCAGGAATACCCGCTAATTTTGCAACTTGTAAACCATGACTTTGACTCGCAGGGCCTTGCTGAACTTTATGCAATAAAATCAAGTTGCCGTTAAGCTCTTGCGCCGTCACATGATAGTTATCGATTCCTGCTTCACTACCTAGTTCGGTTAACTCGAAATAATGAGTGGCAAATAAACATAAACATTTGACGCGTTTTGTTAAATCGACCACGCATGCCCATGCTAAAGATAAACCGTCATAGGTACTGGTTCCGCGGCCTACTTCATCCATTAACACCAGCGATTGATTAGTGGCATGGTGCAGAATCTGCGAAGTTTCTGTCATCTCAACCATAAAGGTCGATTTACCTGTAGATAAATCATCCGCTGAACCAATACGGGTAAAAATTCGGTCAATTGGACCAAGTTTGACGGTTTTAGCTGGAACATAGCTACCGCAATAAGCAAGTAAACTGATTAATGCCGTTTGACGCATGAAGGTTGATTTACCGCCCATGTTTGGACCAGTAATAATGGCCATACGGTGCTGAGCATCAAGGAAAGTATCATTTGGCGTAAATGGCGCTTTATTTAATGCTTCAACGACAGGATGACGACCTGCCTGAATTTTAATACCTGTTTCCGGGGTAAATTCAGGACGCGCCCAATTGTTTAAACGCGCTTGATGAGCAAAGTTTGCAATGACATCAATTTGAGCAATTGCTGAACTCATCATTTGTAGATGAGCAATATTTTCACGAAGATTTTCAAGTAAAGCTTCGAATAATGCTTTTTCACGCGAGAGTGCACGTGACTCGCTCGATAGGACTTTATCTTCAAAACTCTTTAGCTCAGGGGTAATGTAGCGTTCAGCATTCTTTAAAGTTTGACGACGGATATAGTCGGCTGGTGCTTGTTCTGATTGAGCACGAGTGAGTTCGATGTAGTAACCACTTACACGGTTATAACCGATTTTAAGGGTATTAATGCCTGTACGTTCACGCTCTTTAATTTCTAAATCAATGAGGAATTGACCTGCATGATCACGAATTTGACGTAATTCGTCGAGTTCAGCATCATAACCTTCTGCAATTACATTGCCATCACGAAGTAATACAGGAGGGTTTTCAACAATCGCTGCCATTAAGTGTTGATGAAGCGCTTTGAAATCTCCAAGTTCTTGATCAAGTTGAACTAATAGCTTAGATTTCTTTGCCTGAATGACTGGAGTTAACGCCGTTCTTAGAGCTGGAATTTGTGCACATGCATGACGAAGCTGCACTAAATCACGTGGTCGCGCACTACCTAATGCAACACGGCTAAGCACACGTTCAATATCACCAATTTCTTTAAGCACTAAACGAACTGGGTTTTCATGATATCCCTGAATGAGTTGCTCAATCGCATCTAAACGAGCATCAAGCAATGCAGTATCACGCACAGGTTGCATCAGTGTGCGGCTGAGTAAACGGCCACCCATTGCAGTTTGACAGTCATTTACTAGTTGGAATAATGACGTTCCATGTTCAAATAATGGTTCAATAATTTCTAAATTACGACGTGTGATTGGGTCGAGCGCAATAAAGTCAGTGCTTTGTTCAAGTTGGATTGAACGAATATGTGGTAATGCAGTTTTTTGTGTTTCTTTTGCATAGTGAATAAGTGCAGCGGCAGCAGCTTTGGCTAAAGGTAATGGGTCTAAACCAAAACCTGAAAGTGTTGATACCGTAAACTGATCACATAAAGTCTTTTGTGCATTATTTAGGTTAAAATCTACATTCGGACGTTTAGTAACAGGACAATCTAAGTGCTTTTTAATTTGTTCGATAATGTTGGTGTCGACCAAGTCTTCATCAATCAAAATTTCACTTGGCATTAAACGCGCGAGTTCAATCGGTAATTGTTCTGGCTTGTAATCTTGTTGTTGAACTTTAAAAATGCCCGCGCTCAAGTCGAGTAAAGCAAAACCAATCTGGTTTTGATGAATGCACAATGAAACTAAATTAGATGATTGATAACTGCTGAGCAATGCATCATCAGTCAATGTACCCGGGGTCAGAATACGAACGACTTTACGTTCAACAGGGCCTTTACCAGTTACTTCCCCAACTTGTTCGCAAATAGCGACTGTCCGCCCAGCTTTGACAAGGCGAGCAAGATAACCTTCTGCCGAATGATAGGGAACCCCTGCCATTGGAATAGGTCGGCCACTGGCTTTACCACGATGGGTTAAAGTGATGCCCAAAAGTTTGGCTGCTAAATGAGCATCTTCAAAGAAAAGCTCATAAAAGTCACCCATACGGTAAAATAGCAACGCATGTTGATAGTCCGTTTTAACTTTGAGATATTGCTGCATCATAGGTGTATGAGAAGATAAGTCAGCCATGATTTCAGCGCTATTCATGCGTATTAAACCCTTAAAAAATCGATAATATTTTACGTTTGGTCATCTAACCAATTCTTACAACTTCTGTGTAAATCTGACCTAATATAAGAAAAAGTATACCTTTTAGTGTACTTTTTTTATGTCTAAATTGATCCAACAGCATGTAAGAGATTAACTTGATTTCTCACTCTATCTATTTTAACAAATTGAGATTGATTGATAAAAATGATTCCTAAAATGAATGAGGAAATAAGCAACAAAAAGCAAGTTACTTTATCATCTTATGCACTTAGAAAACATGAAGATCATGGTGCTAGAGTGTTTGACTAAAAGAAATGAAGAAATGGTACTATCATGATATGAAAAAGAGTGTGCAATTTTGTTGCAGCAGTGAGCAAATCATTTTTAAAAGCTAATATTGATTTTGCTTCTTCAATAAAGGAGCCATAACTCTATCCAGCACCAAAATTTCCTGTTCCCTGTAATCTGTGAAACATTTAATCCTGTTTTCAAACACTGGATTTTTCATTTTAGACTCCTTTACTATCATGCAATGCTTACAATGACTTTCCCTTTTGATCGGCCAATATTTACATATTGAAGTGCTTCTTTGATTTGAATAAATCCATAGATTTGATCAACCACAGGTTTAATTATTCCAGCCTCCACCAGTTCTGTAATTTTTGAGAGCTGTTGACCATTCGGCTGCATAAATAAAAATGTATAAGTAATGCCATGTTTCTTTGCTTTATGTCGAATTGACCAACTTAACATTGGGATAACACATTTTAGGAACCAGTTAGGATGAATTGCCTGTGCAAAAGCGTGATCGGGAGGTCCTGAAATACTAATAAGACGTCCGCCGCGTTTAAGAACGTTCAGTGATTTTTCCAAGGTTTTTCCGCCTTGTGTATCTAAAACTACATCATAATCTTTTAGCTCTTGCTCAAACTCCATTGTTTTATAGTCAATGATAATGTCAGCGCCTAGCTCTTTCACCCAACCACTGTTTTTGGCACTGGTTGTGGTTGCAACCGTAGCGCCAAGTGACTTGGCAAGTTGAATCGCAATTGAACCCACACCACCTGAACCTGCATGAATAAGCACTTTTTGACCGGCTTTAACTTTTGCGATTTCAACCAGAGCTTGCCATGAAGTTAAGGCAACTAAAGGGAGGGCTGCTGCCTGTTCCATCGAAATATTTTGCGGTTTAAGTGCCAGTGAAGATTCTTGAATGACCGTATATTCAGCAAAAGCTCCGTTTAAATCGATCTTGGCATAGACTTCATCACCTACCTTAAACTGAGTGACCTTCGAGCCTACTTCTACGACTGTACCTGCAAAATCATTACCCAAAATAAAAGGAAATGGTACAGGCAGAATAGCCTTAAACTCACCTTCTAAAACTCTTAAGTCAAGAGGATTAATACTGGCTGCATGTACTTTAACAAGTACTGCATTTTCGGTTAGAGATGGTTTGGGTTGTTCATTGAGTTGGACATCATCAATCTTGCCATAACGGCTTATGTAGGCTGCTTTCATTTTAAACCTCTATTTTTGAATTCTTTAAATGTTCTAGATTCTAGTTCTAGACTATACCTTCATGCTTCGCTGAACTAACTTGTCAAAGACTTTTACAGGAGCAAAGCGTCGAAGGGCTTTTAAATTTCTTGCAGTTTTACCTGCTGTGTAGCGTGGTACGACGTCTTGAGTCTGAATGACAGTTAAAATTGTATTAGCAACCACACGTGGGTCATCTGACTTATTAATTGAATGAATCATTTGTTTATGTAGCTTTTCACGTGCCTCATCGTAAAAAGAAACTTTATTGTCAGCTTCAAGTAAATTCATTCCTAAAGAAGTCTTGGTATAAGCGGGTTCAATAAGAGATACACGAATGCCCTGAGACCTTAATTCATGGTCTAAAGATTCAGAATAACCTTCAAGAGCATGTTTTGACGCAGAATAAAGTGCGCTAAAAGGCATCGGTACAAGTCCAAGAATTGAACTGATATTTAAAATAAGTCCTGAGTTTTTCTGACGCATGTGCGGAATAACTGCGCGAGTCATTCGAACAGCACCGAAGAAGTTAGTATCAAAAATAGCCTGTGCTTGCTGCATTGAGCTTTCTTCAGCACCAGCGGGTGATATTGCAAACCCAGCATTGTTAATTAAGACATCAATTCGGCCTTCATTTGCTATTACTTTTTCAATGGCTTGAGTCACCGAGTCGTCTTGATTTACATCTAACTCAATCAGATGAAATTTATAGTTTGATGAAATTTTTGCTTGTCGGCTTGTGCCATAAACAATAAACCCTGCCTCATGTAAAAGATCTGCGGTTGCTAACCCAATACCTGAAGATGCGCCTGTAATGAGAACTACTTTGCTGCTCATATCATATTCCTTACTTAAACTTTGTAGCCTGAACCAATCAATTCCGGCTTGTTTTTTTCATCATAATCTAAAAATAAAATAGTTACTACTAAAAAGATAGTGACAATATATTTTTGCCTGTGTATAGTTAGTATTAAATCGATACCAACTCTGTTTTTTATCTTTTCTCCCTTTGAAAGATCACTCATAAAAAACAGATGAATCAGATCAATGAATTAAATTTGAGGATCAGAGAAATGAAGTTTTTATTAAATACAGTGGCTATGAGTTTGACAGCGTTATCTGTTTTTAGCGCTCCCTTTACTCAGGCAGAGGTTGTGCCATCGGTTTCTTTTAATGAACCATCAATTCAGGCCCATAAAGTGTCATCAAGTGCTGTTAGCAATCCGCAAGCAGGGCAACACGCCGAGCAACATACAAATTGGAAGAATGTACCTACTCAATTTATTCGTGCGGGTGACGTTAACTTCGCTTACCGAGAATATGGTCAACAAAACGGTGGAACACCTGTCATTTTCTTAAATCACTTGGCAGCTGTTCTAGATAATTGGGACCCTCGAATTATTGATGGAATTGCAGCTAAACATCATGTGGTGGTGTTTGATAATCGTGGTGTTGGGGCTTCTACAGGTAAACCAGCCCAGTCGATTGAGCAGATGGCGGACGATGCGATTGCATTCATTCAAGCAAAAGGCTTTAAGCAAGTTGATTTATTTGGCTTCTCGATGGGCGGCATGATTTCACAAGAGATTGCTTTAAAGCAGCCAAATTTAGTTCGAAAAATTATTTTATCTGGAACTGGCCCTGCGGGCGGCACAGGCATTACTACTGTAGGAAGAATTTCAAATTGGGATTTAGTTCGTGGAATGGTGACTGGTCAAGATCCTAAAGTTTATCTTTTCTTTACACGTACAGAAAATGGTAAAGCTGCCGCTAAACAGTTTATTCAACGTATTAACGAACGTACCGAAAACCGCGATAAAGAAATCACCATTTCTGCCTACCGTGCCCAGCTTAAAGCACTCAAAAAATGGGGAAGTAAGAAACCTTCCGACCTTTCTGTGATTCAACAACCCGTCTTAGTTGCTAATGGTGATCATGACCGAATGGTTCCAACCGTGAACACCTATGATTTGGCAAAACGTTTGCCGAATAGCTCTTTGGTTATCTATCCAGATGCTGGCCATGGTGGAATTTTTCAGTTCCATGAAGATTTTGTAAAACAATCGCTTACATTCTTAGCGAAATAAGAACTTAAATTTAGGATAAAGACAATGACTGCGATTACTCACCAAACAGCCGAGACCCAATTCATTGAAGTAGATGGAGCAAAATTTGCCTATCGTCGATGGGGGAAGTCAAATACAGGGCAACCACCGCTATTTTTTCTTCAACACTTTCGAGGTGGTTTAGACAACTGGGACCCAATCATTACCAATGGTTTGGCAGAAGGGCGTGAAGTCATTTTGTTTAATGGTCGAGGCATAGCTTCATCTACAGGTCAGCCTCGTACCCGTATTGAAGATATGGCAGACGACGCGGCAGCAGTCATTCGTGCATTGGGTCTAAAACAAGTTGATTTATTAGGCTTTTCACTCGGCGGGTTTCAGGCACAAGATTTAGTACGCCGTCATCCTGAACTTGTAAGAAAGCTGATGCTTTTAGGTACAGGGCCAAGAGGCGGTAAACCACGCGGTGACGACCCCGAAGTGGCGACATTAGTATTGAAACATGCCACAACTGCTGTGCCATCTGAAGAAGACTTTCTCTTTTTATTTTTTGGCCGATCTGAAGCTGCTATTCAAGCGGGCCGTGAATTTTGGCAACGTCGACATGAACGCAAAGATCAAGATACACCAAGTTCAGTTGAAGTCATGCAGGCACAGATCGAAGCCAATATGCATTTCTTACCTAAACTTGATGAACAGGATCCATTTGTGCATTTACGTGAGATTAAACAACCTACTTTCATTTTAAATGGTGTTGATGATGTGATGATTCCGACCATCAACGCCTATCACATGGCACTTAATATTCCAAACGCGCAGCTATTTATCTATCCAGACGCAGGACATGGTGCTCAATTTCAATACCCTGAACGCTTTGTAAAGCATGCAATCCAGTTTTTAGATGAATAAATGCATGAGTTCGAGGTAGTCAATTTGATGAATCAAGAAGGCAAAAATGATGAAATTTAAATTGTTGCTGTGGATGCTCACCAAGCTCATGCAGCGTGCGGTAAAAAAGAACCCGAAATGTGCAGCTTATGTGAAAGATAAAAATGTCACCTTTCAGATTCAGACGGCAAGTGGTGAAGGGCGCTATTTTGAAGTCAAAAATGGCAAGATTAACTCTTACTCAGGGCTAACCAAGTCACCAAGTTTTATCTTTACCTTTAAGACTGCTAGTAAAGGATTCGCCGTATTGTCTGCTAAAGACAGTGTGAATACGTTTTTAACTGCACTAAAAACACAAGACCTTGTGATTAGCGGAAATTTTGTGGATGTGATGTGGTTTCAAAGTTTAGTGGACTTTATTCAACCTCATTCAAAACCATCTTTCACTGTGTGAGATAAGACCATGACTCAACCGCAATTAGAAACCAATCTTTTGAATCAGCCCTTAACTTTGCCGAATGGCGTTATCGTTCCAAATCGTTTAGCAAAGGCTGCAACCAGTGAAACTTTAGCTAGTTATTCAAATAACCCAAATGAAAAGCATGTTCGACTATATAAACGTTGGGCTGCCTCAGGTATTGGGATGATCATAACTGGCAACATCATGATTGACCGACGTGCCTTGGGTGAGGCGGGTAATGTAGTTGTTGAAGATGAACGTGATTTTGCAATTTTACAGAAATGGGCAAAATCGGTGACCGAGCAAGGTTCTCAGTTGTGGGCACAGTTAAATCATCCAGGGAAACAGTCAACCAAAGGATTAAATGTACGTACTATTTCTGCATCGGCAGTGCCGTTTGGGCCAGAAATGCAATCTTTATTTGCGACGCCTGATGAAGCCACACAAGCAGAGATTATCGATATTATTCAGCGCTTTGGTCATAGCGCAGCTATATGTAAAAAGGCAGGATTTAGTGGTGTTGAAATTCATGCTGCGCACGGTTATCTGATTAATCAGTTCTTGTCACCTTTGCACAATTTAAGAAATGACGAATGGGGTGGTACACCTGAAAAACGTCGCCGTTTTTTAATGGAAGTGTATGCAGAAATTCGAAAACAAGTTGGTAAAGAGTTTCCTATTGCGATTAAGCTTAACTCGGCAGACTTTCAAAAAGGCGGCTTTACCGAGCAAGATTCTTTAGAAACCATTCAGGCTTTAGCAGATGCAGGCATTGATCTTATAGAAATATCAGGCGGCACCTATGAATCTGGCGTAGCCAAAGCACCACAAAAAGCATCGACCATTGCCCGTGAAGCTTTCTTTATTGATTTCGCTGAAAAAGTAAGAACACTCGTAAAAACTCCACTCATGGTCACAGGTGGTTTTCGGACTGTAGAAGGTATGAATCAAGCTTTGCGGTCTCAAGCGTGTGATGTCATTGGGATTGCCAGAATCATGGCAATTGAACCTGATATACCTAAATATTTGCTAGCGGGCAAAAATGGTCTTCAGTCAGTGCATCCCATCAAAACAGGCATTAAAAAGGTCGATAGTCTAGGCGTTATGGAAGTACTTTGGTATACCCAACAATTAAAACGCATGGGTAAAGGTAAGGAGCCAAAACCTTATGAAAGTGGTTTATGGGCATTTATTAAATCTGTTTTAGGCAGTGGTTGGGGAACTTATGCAACTCAACGGGCACGGGCTAAATAAAGTATCTACATTACATAAGCCACAAAAAAAGCACTCTAACTGAGTGCTTTTATATATTTAAATTATTCGCTATTTTTGACTAATCGGGCGAGTACCAATTTCAGCACCAGTCATTTGATCAATCACAATCGGTTGAATTTCAGTGCCTTGTTCTGCATCAAGAAAAGTCACCATTTTTTCAGGCTGTTCATAAGGTTTATATTTTCGGCCCCATGCGCCAATTACAAATAAAACAGGTAGAAAATCTTTACCAGCTTGAGTTAATACATATTCTTCACGAGGAGGGTGTTCAGAATATTGTCTTTTTTCAAGTAAGCCTTCATCCACTAAAACAGACAAACGTTTTGTTAGCATGGTTGGAGCAATACCTAAGCTTTTACGGAACTGATCAAAACGTGTAAAACCTGCATGAGCATCGCGTAAAATCAACATACTCCAAGCATCACCTAAAACTGAAAGACTTCTAGCGATTGGGCAGACTTCAAGATTGCTATTTTTACTCATATCGACTTAATAAACTTAATAGTAACTACTAAAATAATACTAACATGAAGTGTTGAGTGACGCCAGTTTGAATATTTAATATACGATAATAGTTCTATTTCCCGAGTTAATTTTGAACGATGTCTGCACTCGGCTGATTTTCTAATAATTTGGATAAATTATTTTCAAGCCAAGTCGTCAAATCAAAAAGTCGTTCGGAAGCCTCCCGTCCAAAGTCTGTTAATTCATAATCTACACGAGGCGGTATTTCTGCATAATCCTGACGCACGATAAAACCATCTTGCTCAAGTGTTTTTAAGGTTTGTGCCAACATTTTTTCACTAATGCCATCAATGAGTTTTTTTAACTCACTAAAGCGCAGACGTTGATCTCGAAGTGCCACTAAAATCAAGACACTCCAACGACTAGTGAGTGTTAACAAAATTTTTCGAGAGGGACAATCTGCTGAAAAAACGTATCCTTTCATCGCGCACTACCTTAATTACAAAACTTTACATTTTTTTCTAAACTTACTTTTAGGTAAGTACTTACTTTTAGTAAGTTAAGGTACTACGATGATTGAAAGATATCAACTACATTAGATGGAGATCATCATGCGTATTGCAGTTACTGGTGCATCAGGTCAGCTCGGCCAACTCGTTATTTCTCAATTACTCGAACGTACTGAGGCAAAAAATATTGTGGCGTTAGTGCGCAATCCAGACAAAGCATCAGAATTAAGTTCGAAAGGAATAGACGTTCGTGCTTTTGATTATGGTCAAGATCCAGATAAACTCGCAGTTCAGTTGGGTGGTATTGATAAGCTTTTATTAATCTCATCGAGTGAAATTGGGCAACGTACTGTACAACACCAAAATGTAATTAATGCCGCAAAACTTGCTCAGGTAAAATTTATTGTTTATACGAGTTTATTAAACGCAGATACATCACCGCTTGTATTAGCACAAGAACATGTTGAGACTGAACAATATTTAAAAACCTCGAACATCGCACATACATTATTACGTAATAACTGGTACAGTGAAAATTATGCAATGGGACTTGCACAAGCAGTTGAACATGGCAAAATTTTTGGGGCAACGCATCACGGCAAAATTGCTTCTGCTTCACGCTTAGATTATGCGACTGCTGCCGCTGTGGTATTAACTCAAGAGGGACATGAAAATAAAGTCTATGAACTGGCAGGTGATACGAGTTATACCCTTGATGATGTTGCAAAATGGTCAAGTGAAATCAGCAAAAAAGAAGTAATTTACCAAGACCTACCAGAAGCGGAATATAAAGCACTCTTGGTACAATTGGGTATACCAGAAGGCTTTGCCCATATCTTGGCAGATTCAGATGAAGGTGTATCTAAAGGTGGTTTGTATAGTGAAAGCAAAGACCTACATCAGTTAATTGGTCGTGCTACTACAAGTATGCAAGAGACGATTAAAGAATTCTTATCTTAAGTAAACTATTACTCCTATTTAATAATTAAAAAGGCTTAGATTTTCTGATTTAGGCCTTTTATATATTTTAATAGATAAATAAGATTGTTTTAATTAATAGAAACTTATCCGCATCACCCCCAGATGCATCTTGAATTTCTATCGCAAGGAAATAGTGATGAATTTATTCAACCTAAATGACAAACATAATCGATAACTTCATCTGTCATAATTTTGAAGTAGCTATTTTCCGGGACATAAAAAGTTTCACCACTAGAAAAGATTCTAGCCTCTGGTTCATCACCAATTTGAACGCTGCATTTTCCTGAAATAATCTCTATGCGTTCTGGTACATGAGTCTTGAAGATCAAATACTTGTTTGTTGGAAGAATTACACCGAGAGTCTTTTTTGTACCATCTTCAAGTTCAATGAGATGACTAATCGAGTGACCTTCAAAGTAAACATTAGCTTTTTTTCTTATAGAAACAGAATCAAACTGATTTGGCATTTTTTGATACCTTTTATTGTATTGAATACTTTAATG
>NZ_JABVBF010000105.1 GCF_013344765.1 Acinetobacter lactucae | reverse complement strand
AATTTCTATTCAATATAAGCATGGGAATAAAAACATGAATAACAAATTGGCGATTTGTTTGGCACTTTTGAGCGGTTTTGCTTTTACTCAAAATTCGCAAGCTGCAAGTTTTTCGTGTGAGGCTGCAAAAACGAAAACGGAAAAAAGTATTTGTAAAAACCGTTCTTTAAATGATGCAGATGTAAAAATGGCAACGACGTATCAAATCGTTCTGCATGCTTTACCTATGGGTGGACGAGATAACCAAAAAGATACTCAGCAGCAATGGCTGAAAAAAAGAAATGCTTGTGCTGCCAATGTCAGTTGTATTAGCAAAGCTTACCAACAACGTCAAAAGCAGTTAGATACGATATTGCAAGATAGGGTGTTAAGCCACGGCCCATTTTAATTAGATTAAAAATTTTTGATATTCAGGATTGAAAAATTCTAGAAGTACTCCATTCATAAAGCATTCGAGAACAAACAGCTTCAAAATTTAAGGAGTGATTTATGAGTGAACAAGCATCACAAAATTATAGTTTCCAAGCAGAAGTTGCCCAGCTTTTACATTTAGTGACGCATTCTCTCTATTCTAACCCTGAGATTTTCTTACGCGAGCTTATCTCTAATGCATCAGATGCATGTGATAAGTTGCGTTTTGAAGGAATTAATCATCCTGAATATTATGAAAATGATCCAGACTTACATGTACGAATCAGCTTAAATAAAGAAGATAAAACGTTAACGATTTCTGATAACGGTATTGGTTTAAGCCAGCAAGAAGCAATTGATAACTTGGGTACAATTGCTAAGTCAGGCACTAAAGATTTCATGTCAAAATTGACTGGCGATCAAAAAGCGGATGCTCAATTAATTGGTCAATTTGGTGTGGGTTTTTATTCAGGTTTTATTGTTGCAGACAAGATTACGGTTGAATCACGCCGTGCGGGTCTAGATGCATCTGAAGGGGTGCGCTGGATTAGTGGTGGTACTGGCGAGTTTGAAGTTCAGCAAATTGATAAGACTTCACGTGGTACCGACATTATTCTTCACTTACGTGATGATGCACTTGATTATTTAGAATCTTATAAAGTTAAGCAGATTGTTAATAAATACTCTGACCACATTAGTCTGCCAATTGAAATGCAAAAAGAAGTTTGGCAGGAAGAAGAGGTTGCTGAGGGTGAAGAGCCTAAAGGCGGCCAAATGGTCAAAACTGACGAGTGGGAAGCGATCAACTCGGCAAGTGCTTTATGGACACGTAACAAAAGTGAAGTGACTGAAGAGCAATATATTGAGTTTTATAAAAACTTAACTCATGACTTTGAAGCACCACTGGCTTGGGCACATAACCGTGTTGAAGGTAGTACTGAATATACCCAATTACTTTATATTCCAAGTAAAGCACCACATGACATTTTTACTCGTGAAGCAAAAGCGGGAATTAAGCTATATGTAAAACGCGTCTTTATTATGGATGATGCGGATAATTTAATTCCGAACTATTTACGCTTTGTTCAAGGTATCGTGGATAGTGCTGATTTGCCGCTTAATGTTAGCCGTGAGTTGCTGCAAGAAAGCCGTGATGTCAAAACGATTCGTGAAGGTAATGCACGTCGTGTATTAACTGTACTTGATGGTTTGGCTAAATCAGAAGATGAAAAAGACCAAGAAAAATTCAAGACTTTCTATAGTGAGTTTGGCTCAGTACTTAAAGAAGGCTTGGGTGAAGACTTTGGTAACCGTGAACGTATTTTAAAATTATTACGTTATGCGACATCAACAAATGACGAAGTAACAACTTCTTTTGCTGATTATAAAGCACGAATGAAAGAGGGCCAAAAAGCCATTTATTATGTGACTGCTGATAGTCTAGTAGCAGCGAAAAACTCACCACAGCTTGAGTTGTTCAAGAAAAAAGGCATTGAAGTATTATTAATGGCAGAGCGTGTTGACGAATGGGCAATGAATTTTGTTCATGAGTTTGACGGTACGCCATTGAAGAATGTATCTAAAGGCGCAGTTGATTTAGGTGACTTGCAAGATGCTGAAGAGAAAAAGGCACTTGAGCAAGCAGCTGAACAGTTTAAGCCTGTTGTTGAGAAACTAAGTGACTCATTAAAGGCTAAAACTAAAGAAGTACGTGTAACTACGCGTCTAGTTGATTCTCCTGCATGTTTAGTAACAAGTGAAGGTGAATTATCGCCTCAACTGATTCGTATGCTCAAACAAGCAGGGCAAGCGGTACCGGAAATCAAACCGATTTTAGAAATTAACCCAGAACACCCATTGGTGAAGAAACTCGAAGGTTCAGAGCAGTTTGATGACTTGGCAAACGTGATTTTCGATCAGGCTGTTATTGCTGAAGGTGGTTTACCAGAAGATCCAGCAGCTTATGTGAAGCGTATTAACAGTTTATTGTTGAAATAATTTAGCTTTAAAAAAGCCTCTGAGCTGTCAGGGGCTTTTTTGTGGATAAAGAAAGAGTTATCCACAATTTGATAATTTCTGATTAAAAATTAGCTTCTAGATTTATTTGAACACTGAGCTGATGTTTCGCATCATCATTAATATGGTTAAAAAAGTTAAGATCATTTTGCATAAAAAGCCAATTTCTCCACACAGGCTGGCGCCATGAAATATAAGGCCCCCAACTATTTAGTCGAATATCATTTTTGGTATATACACCACCACTATAGACACCGTAAGTAAGATGATTATCTTTTAAAAATTGATACTGCTGGAAAGTCCAATTTCCCCAACTATAATCTTCATTTTCACTCTTATTCACATTAAATTTATTAGTGAAAAGAGTGTTGTCTTGCATTTTTTGCGTTAGGTTTAGCGTTGTCTCGGTGTAGTTCCGGCTAGTAGAACCGTAGCGAAATACCTGTTCTGTATCCAAACTAATGTTATGTCTTAAATTCCATTTTTTCTTTGCCAGAAATTGGACATACACATCACTCTCAGAGTTAGATCCTAAATCAAGGTCATTTTCAAAAGGCATCCATGTTGAAATAGTGGCCCAGCTTGCACTCAGTGGATTAGTTGTCGAAATCTGAGCTGAAGAGTTCTTCTTCTTTTTACCAAAGGCTTTATATGTTTGTTCAGGCTGAGTCACACGTTTCCATAACGTATCATTTCCAAATACAGCCATAAGCTCTTGAATTAAACCAGCATCAGATAAAGCATTGTTTGCTTCTACTTCACAAGGTGAGCGTGAAAGTGATTGTCTTTTTACTTTAGCGAAACTCGTAGAAGAATAAGGATAACGTCGTGATCGTTGGTGCTTTAATGAATTATAAAAAAATTGAGAATGTGGAAGTAATGCTAATACACCCAAACTATAAATACAAATGAAGATAGCCGATCTATTTTGAAATGAAAAAGAAGAAAATTGATTCATTTTTAAAGATAAGGAATCAAAAATAAAAAATTAGAACAGTACTTTAGAAGGCTAAGCTTAAAATTTTATTTAAAAGTATTTTATTATCCATCACCTTGGATGGGTTCCAAGGTGATGTTTGGCAGCTTAAAAAAGAGCTTCTAAGCGCAAGAAGGTGCTGACAAAATGATTGCGATCTTCGCGGTGGTCATTAAAGTAATTTACATCACCTTGTACAAAGAACCATTCACGTAAAACGGGTTGGCGCCATGAAACAAACGGACCCCAACTATTTAAACGTAAGTCATTGTCGTTGTAATAACCACTTGTATAAATACCATAGTTAAAGCGGTTGTTTGCAAAGAAATGATGTTCGCGGAAAGTTCTATTTTCCCAAGCTAGATCATCGTCTTGATCATCCGCATAGGTCAGGCTGAACTGATTCGATAAAAACGGTTGATTTGGTCTAGCATGAGTCAGTTCAAGATTGGTACGCAAGTAGTTTTCGCTATCTATTCCATAACGATAAATTTGTTCAGCATAGAACTTAAAATCATTACGGAGTTGCCAATCTTTTGATGCTTTTAAACGAACATAAACATCATCCCCAGAACGAATACCTAAGTCGGCATCGGTTTCAAAAGGCAGTTTTTTAGAGAAATTTGACCAACGTAAGGCAATCGAACTGTTGTCATCTCGAGCTCGTTTGCCATCTAATTTTTTATTTGGATCTTGATTCGGATTTTGATTAATATTGGCTGGACTGTTATTAAATTCATCATCTAAAGAATCATCACCAAATACTACACTGAGACGTTTTTCTAGAGTCGGCAGCTTAATCTTACCGCGAATTCTGGGTTTGATTTCATAGTTATCGTATTCATTCCAATAGTTGTCGACCATGACGCGAATGGTTGCTGTTGCGGGTTTTTGTGGATCGACTTCACCAAACCAATCATCAATTTTTTCAGAAGTACGATCGGCCCAATTACGAATGTTCTTTTGTTTGCGGTCAACCCAAGTTTGATCTTCTGTTTGTTCAGTAGGGGGAACTATAGGATGATTAGACTGCTCTGGAAAAATGGTTGGAGTTGCGTCAACCCAACGCGGTATTTTATCTAATACATTTTCATCTGTAGAGGCTTCGGTTTGTACTCCAGTTGATGTACTCCCTACTTGTGGGGTAGTAGAAGAAGAGGTCTCTGCATGAGTGATGCATACTGAACCAAATCCAATTGTTAAAAGTGCAAAAAGCTGCCGGTACGGCATTACATGAAATGTTTTCATATCTATCTTTATGTTTTGTTGTTGTTTCCACTTTTGTTGATTTTTCTAATAAAATCAAGAGGGCGACACAAAAGTTAAGTAAATTTAACTTTTTTTACATATTTGAAATAAATGAAAAAGTTTAAGCTAGTAGCGATTATTTTTAGCCAAAAAAAATCCCCCATTAATGGGGGATGATAGATCAAGGAAACTTCAAATTCCGATCATTAAATACATAAAAAACAGAACATTACAGCGCGAATATTCTAAGCGGCAATAATAAACTGATTTTTGGCAATTGGATAGTTCTTTTTTTAGAACGCTCTATTGCTAAAATGGTGATAAAACATACGATTTGATCACATTTTAAATTGTACTAGTTTATTTCTGTGGAATATCACATGATTCATCAGTACAAATAGCTGCATCATCTTGCTCGACTTCTTCAGCATTTGCTTTGATTTGCGCTTTTTCTAACACTTGTAAGAAGACTTCACGAGGTTGAGCACCAGCGAGGGCAATTCTCTGGTCAAATACAAAAAATGGCACACCAGTTACATTGAGCTGCTCACGCGCAATTTGTTCGTCATGACGAACAAAGTCAGATAGCTCATTGGTATCTAATACATATTCAACTTCGGCATTATCAAGGCCAATACGAGATGCAATTTCTTCTACAACTTCACGTTCGCCAATTGCGAGACCTTCTGTCATATAAGCATGGAAGAAAGCTTCTTTAGCTTCATTGCCTAAACCTTTGCTTTGAGCAAGGTGAATAATACGGTGTGCGTTGAAACTATTGCCTGAGTTTGCCTTTTGCCATTGGAAATCAATGCCTTCAGAGGCAGCCATGGCCGCAATATTGCGCTCCATTTCTTCCATCTCTTCATAGGTACGGCCATATTTTTTAGCTAAGCGCTCAGTATTTGAAGTGTCATGTTTTGCTGGTGCATCAGGATCTAATTCAAAACTATGCCAGTGGATTTCAAGCTCAATACCTGCTTCAGCAGCTACATGTTCGAGGCGTTTTTTGCCGATATAACAAAAAGGACAAACTACATCAGACCAGACATCAACACGCATGGGAGAATCTCATAAATTTTAATTACCCATCATAATAGGGATGATGGATCAGGATTTAAAGCTTTGAGTAGCGAATACAGTGTTGCGTATTGTGAAATAAATGGCATATAAAGAAGATATAAGCTCTATTTCATAACTATAAAGAGCAAAACTATAAGAAGGGAAATAGGAGGTGTGTATGCGCCGAGTTTTGATTGCGATTGCAAGTCTGGTTGTTATCACGAGTATTATTTTTTTCACCTATCAACATATCAAACAGCAACAGGCCAAAGACAGTAGCCAAATGTTTGATGTGGTCATGACTGAAAAAATGAATCAGCTTTATGAACAAGCACAGGATTGGTCTAAACCTGTCGAGCTTAATATTCACGATAAACGGTTGGCAGGACACTATAAGCAAATTTCAGAATTTCTTTTAAGTTATTGGATTCAAAATATAAATGCACGTAATGAATATTTAAGAGAATTAAAAGCAGCAAAGTGGGATACTTTTTTAAATATTGATCGTTTAGATCTTGATAAAAAACAGAAGTATGTGGAAACAGAAAAAATGTTAGCCGATGTTCGTACGGCTTCAGATAAATATCAAACTCAATATGAAAAAATTCATAAAACTTTCTTAGCAAAAGTTCAGGAATTATCTGTGGATGCAGAAATGAGGCAACTCCTTGAAATGAAATTGGGAACTCAGCAAAAAGCAGATCAAGACCATGCAATTTTTATGATTGAACTACAAATTTTAGATAAAGCGGAACAAATGTTTAAGCTTCTAAAAAATTATAAGTGGCAAAAGAAAGATCAGATGATTCTTTTTCATGAAAATGCTCAGGTCAAAAAGTTTAATGGGCTTTATCAAGATGTATTAAAACTAAATGCAAAAATTGAAAAAATTAAGAAAAGGAATGTAGCTTCACTCGAAGGAGATTTAAAAGAATAAGCAGAGTATGAGCATCAAGAGTTATAGTTTGGTGCTCTCGGCTTTTCCTTTGGTTAAAAAAGATTGTAATAAACTTTGAGAAGTTTGTAGTTTATTTAACTGCTCAGACACGTGCATGAGCTCAGTTTGTAGTTTTTCTTGAACTACTGAGCACAGTGTAAATACGCGTTCATCTAAATCAAAACAAGGCAGCAAAACCTGAATATCTTTTAGGTGCATGCCTGCATCATTCAATATTTTAATTTTCTTAATAGTTTCAATATCTTTTTGCGTATAACTTCGATAGTTATTATTCGCCCGATGAGGCTGTATAAGCCCTAAACTCTCATAATAACGCAGCATACGAGGGCTTACTTTTGTGAGTTCGGCAGCTTTGGCAAGGTTCATAAAATAGGCTTGACCTTAACAGTGGTGTCATAGTTTAGCATGTTTTTATCTTTCAAAATGGTACTTGTTCAATGATCAGAAAACTCATTTTATTGGTGTTATTCGGATGGATGTCATTTGTTGCAAATGCCAAAACATTGGAACTTCAGGAGAAGAACATGCGTCAAATATTTGTGCTTCACGGTTACTCTGCTTCTATCGATGATCACTGGTTTTTAGATTTAAAACATCAAATAGAAGATGAACATACAACCGTTACTTTAATTCCATTTCCAGATTCTGAGCATCCAGATGTGGATGCTTGGCAAAAGGTTTTAGACAAACAGATCCCTAAGGTAGATGAGAATACCTATTTTGTTGCACACAGTTTAGGGGTGATTACGTTACTGCACTTTTTGCAAAAACATGATTACCAGAATATTGGTGGAATGATTTTAGTATCCGGATTTTCTGGCCCAATTTCAGACTTTTCTCCACTCGATGCCTATATAACGAAAAGCAAAGTCAATACGAACTACTTTAAGAACATAAAGAAAAAGCTGGTGTATTTATCCGATAATGATGATTTAGTTCCGCCAAAACTGACTATTGAATTGGCGAAAGAAATTGATGCGCCGTACATTACCGTTCCTAATGGTGGGCATTTTTTAGGAAGGGAAGGTTATACGACGTTTCCACAAGTCGTTAATTCTTTAAAAGGGATGTTAGAGAGCAAATAAAATTTATAAGATAAATCGCACTCTATAATCTGAACACTTTTGTTTAAGTTATAGAGTGCTTTATAGGATGCAGTTTAATAAATAGCAGAACCGTACTTTTACATTAAAAAATTTAATTATATTTACCGTTTATCTGAGCATTACTGAATCACAAAGCAGTCTGTTGTAGCCTATTTATAGATACTTTTAATTTAATCATCATCTTTTTAATTTGAATAGGGTGAGTGATTTTTGGAGCAAGTTATGAACTTTCTAAAACAATCAGCCTTCATAGCTGCATTTGCTTTTATGAGTTTACCGACTGTTCAAGCAGAAGAAGTGGCTACTTTACCAACAATTCGCGTGATGGCTGAATCTGAGCTACGTGAAGAGGTGGGCTTTGTACCATATCAGGAAGATAAAAAAGTGCGTCAAGCTCTGCAACATCGTGAGTATAAAACGCATTACGATATACAAAATGCTTTAGTCTCTGAAGGTATCACGACCGTAGATTATCAGCCAGTCATGGCACAGCCAGATTTATCCCAGCTTTCTCCATTCTTACAAGAATATATTTTAGCGGTAGCAGGTGGAATACAGTCTTCTGACCCAACCAATGGCATTTTCGAAATGTTAAGACCATTGAATATTAACCGAAGTAATGTGGATGCTTATCGTGAAGGTACGATGAAAGTAAATATTAATGACCTCATAAATTTACAGCAGCAAATTCAAGATGGTTTAAAAGGAAGATAAAAGAATCCCCGCATTGAGCGGGGATTTTTTTATCTTGGTGTTAATTAAACACGTTCGATCACTGTTGCAATACCTTGACCAAGGCCGATACACATTGTCGCAAGACCGATTTGAGTATCTTGTTGTTCCATTACGTTCAACAAAGTCGTTGTGATTCGCGCACCAGAACAGCCTAGTGGGTGACCCAAAGCAATCGCACCACCATTTAAGTTAATGATGTCTTGCTTGTCATAAATACCTAAGCCTTTCATTACTGATAAGCCTTGAGCAGCAAATGCTTCGTTTAATTCAATAGTTTGAATATCAGCCATCGTTAAACCAGCACGTTTAAGTGCTTTTTGAGTTGCCGGAACTGGACCGTAACCCATGATTGCTGCGTCACAGCCTGCAACCGCCATAGAACGAATTACAGCGCGTGGTTTTAAACCTAATGCTTGTGCGCGTTCAGCAGACATAAGTAACATTGCAGAAGCACCATCAGATAAAGCTGAAGATGTAGCTGCAGTTACAGTACCGCCTTTCGGGTCAAATACAGGACGTAGTGCTTTGAATGCTTCAAGGTTTGCATCTGGACGAATTACTTCGTCGATGTCGCAAAGGATTTTAAAACCATTTGCATCGTGGCCTTCAACACCAACGATTTCGTTTTTGAAACGACCTTCTTGAGTTGCAGCCCAAGCACGACGGTGAGATTCAACACCAAAAGCGTCTTGCTCTTCACGGCTGATGCCATTCATGCGACCTAACATTTCAGCAGTTAAGCCCATCATGTTAGATGCTTTTGCATAGTGTTTAGATGCTTCTGGGTTTAAGTCGATACCGTGCATCATACCTACGTGACCCATGTGCTCTACACCACCAATAATGAAGATATCACCTTGGTTCGTTGCGATCTGTGCAGCAGCAGTATGAAGCGCTTGCATAGAAGAACCGCAAAGACGGTTTACCGTTTGACCAGCAACAGTTTTTGGTAAGTCAGCCAGTAGGCCAATGTTACGACCAATGTTCATACCTTGTTCTAAAGTCTGGTTTACACAGCCCCAGATTAGGTCTTCAACTTCGTTTACATCAAACTGGTTACGAGCAACGAGTGCACGAACCAATTCAGCAGATAAGCTGTCAGCACGTACATTACGGAACATACCGTTTTTGGTTTTACCCATTGCAGAACGTACGCCATCAACGATGACAACGTCACGTGGATTTAAAGTAGCCATTCACGTTGCTCCTTAACCGTAGAATTTTTTGTTGTTAGCAGCCATGTCACGCAACATTTGTGGCGCTTCATAAGCCTTACCTAAGTGTGCATATTTGTCGCAAAGTGCAACGTATTCAGCAACACCTGTTTGGTCGATATAACGACATGGACCACCACGGAATGGAGGGAAACCTACACCCATAATCATTGCCATGTCTGCTTCAGCAGCAGTTGCAACAATGTTGTCTTCTAAGCAACGAACTGTTTCGTTACAGAAAGCAAGCATCATACGGTCAATGATTTCTTGGTTATCAAACTCGCGTTTTTCGCCAGTAACGAAAGGAGCAATGATTTCATATGCTGTTGGATCAACAGTTTTTGCTTTCTTGCCTTTCTTATCGAGTTCGTATTTGTAGAAACCAACGTCATTCTTTTGACCAAGACGTTTAGCTTCGTACATTGCTTGGATTGAACCTTTGTAGTCTGGCTTCATACGGTCTGGGAAACCTTCAGCCATGACTTCTGCACCATGTACACCTGTGTCGATACCTACAACGTCGATAAGGTAAGCAGGACCCATTGGCCAGCCAAATTTAGACATTACATTGTCAACTTGCTGGAAGTCTGCGCCGTCTTTTACAAGAAGGTCGAACGCACCAAAGTAAGGGAACAATACACGGTTAACCAAGAACCCTGGGCAGTCGTTTACAACGATCGGTGTTTTACCCATTTTTTGAGCAAGCACAACAGTAGTTGCAATCGCTTCTTCAGAAGTCTTTTCACCACGAATCACTTCTACAAGCGGCATCATGTGAACTGGGTTGAAGAAGTGCATACCAACGAAGTTTTCAGGACGTTGTAATGCTTTTGCTAAACGCGTGATTGAAATCGTAGAAGTATTAGAAGCAATAATCGTATTTTCACGAACATTCTTCTCAGTATCCGCAAGTACCATTTCTTTTACTTTTGGATTTTCTGTAACTGCTTCGATCACGATGTCAACTTCTTTAAACTCATCGTAGCTTAAAGTAGGACGGATACGTGCAAGCGTTTCACCCATTTGCGCAGGTTTCATTTTCTTGCGTTCAACTTGTTTAGTTAACAAGCTGTTCGCTTCTTTCATACCTAGAGCAAGTTGTGGATTACCAATATCTTTCATAATAATTGGTGTGCCTTTGCTTGCCGCTTGGTAAGCAATACCACCACCCATAATACCAGCGCCAAGTACAGCTGCTTGGTTTACAGGGTGTGCACCTTTTTCATATTTTTTAGCAGTTTTCTTAACAACTTGGTCATTGAGGAATAAACCAATCAATGCACCAGCTTGTGGTGTAATCGCAGCTTTTGCAAAACCTTCAGCTTCAGCTTTTAATGCTTCGTCACGCGCAAGGCTTGCACCTGCTTGTAATGAATCAAGTAATAATTTTGGAGCAGGGTATTGAGCAGGATTTGCTTTAGCAAGCACTGCACCTTTTGCAGTATTGAACGCCATCATTTGTTCAAGCGGATTCAATTTTACAGCTTCGAGTTTTTCTTGACGTTTTGCTTTCCAGTTTAAACGACCAGAAATTGCTTGCTTAACCAAGTCAGTTGCAGCTTCAAGTAATTTATCAGCAGCTACAACCGCATCTACAGCACCATCTTTTAGCGCAGCAGCTGGTTTTTTAGGAGCAGCCATCGCCATCCATTCAACCGCGTTGTCGATACCGATCAGACGGCTTAAACGTACGCTACCACCGAAACCTGGGTAGATACCAAGTTTAATTTCCGGTAAGCCCACTTGTGCAGCTTCTGACATCACACGATAGTCACAAACTAAACACATTTCAAAACCGCCGCCTAACGCCATACCGTTAATAGCAACAACTTTTGGAATTTCTAAATCTTCAAAGCTATTGAAGATTTCGTGAACAGGCATAAGCCAGTCAACAATCGCTTTTTCGCCTTGCGCGAAGTTTTCACCAAATTCGGTAATGTCTGCCCCAACAATAAATGTTGATTTGCCCGAGGTAACAACTAAGCCTTTAATATCGTTATTTGCTTTTACCGCAGCAATAGCAGCTTGGAAATCTTCAATTGTTGCACGGTTAAATTTATTGACCGACTCACCTTGTAAGTCAAAGCGGAATTCTGCAATTCCGTCCGAAAGCATTTGGACGGTAATGGCATTGCCAGCGTGGATCATGCCTGATCTCCTTAGTTTTGGAGGACTTCTAAGTTGATGTTATGAAGCGTGTGCACAGCTTAGGTACACATTTATGCTTCGCTAATCTTACGATAACTATATCTAAAAAAAACCTGACAAGTTGTATCAAGCCGTGACGCAAGGGTCATCAATTATTTTTAAATATTTTTTTTAATC
>NZ_JABVBF010000104.1 GCF_013344765.1 Acinetobacter lactucae | reverse complement strand
AATAAAAACAGCAACTTAATAGAAAGCCAAAGTATAAAAATCCACTATTTATCTTTTATATTTAAAACTGATAAGGTTGACCAATTTCGTTATTTTACAGTTTACCGTCGTTGTTGATTAATAAGTCCAATTACTTGTTTTAGGCTTAGGAACCAAATTATGACTGGTATCACATCACCAAAACCTTTAAATATTGTTGCTGTTTCTGGTGGCTTAAATACCCCATCTAAAACGGAAAGTCTGGTTCAAGCCATTCTTGATGAATTATCAGAAGCAATCGACATTAAAGTTCACTTCATTAAATTAAGCGAAATTGGACCTCTATTAGGCGGTGCATTTTATCGCAACCAACTTCCACAGCGCGTACAAGATGACCTTGCAGCGGTTGAAGCAGCAGATGCTTTAATTGTAGGTACACCAGTTTACCGTGCCTCTTTTACGGGTCTTTTCAAACATTTCTTCGATTTTGTTGAACAAACTGCACTGGTCGATGTGCCTGTACTTTTAGCAGCATCGGGTGGTAGCGATCGTCATGCACTTGTACTTGAACATCAACTTCGTCCGTTGTTTAGTTTCTTCCAAGCACAAACTTTACCAATTGGCGTATATGCGACAGATCGTGACTTTACCCCTGAATATACGGTGAAAAGCGAGCAATTATCCGATCGTATTACCTTAGCAGTGGCACGTGCCTTACCAATTTTAGAATGGGCACCAGCGAAAGGTAAACGTGCTGAAGTGATTAAATCTAAAACACAGCAGGCAAATCAAGAACTTGGTATTAACAAGCAAATTGAGCAAGAAGAAGTATTACCTTCAGCAGCTGTACCAGATCTTGATGCGGCAGAGTCCCGTTTACATCACAAGTCTGGCAAATCATTAACGCATGTTGCCTAAATGCAACATCGCTAAATAAAAATAACGAATGGGGAGAGTGAACCATGACGCAATTACAACAACCAATTAAATTTGCTTATTGGGTACCAAACGTAAGCGGTGGCCTTGTAGTAAGTAACATCGAACAGCGTACAGACTGGAGTTATGACTACAATGTTCGACTTGCACAGGCTGCCGAAAACAATGGTTTTGAATATGCGCTCACCCAAATTCGTTTTACGGCGGGGTACGGGGCAGAAAACCAACATGAATCGGTAAGTTTCAGTCATGCATTACTGGCAAAAACTGAAAAATTAAAGGTCATTGCGGCGATTCTGCCCGGCCCCTGGAAACCGGCACTTGCAGCCAAACAACTTGCAACGATTGATTATCTAACCGAAGGCCGTATTGCCATTAATGTGGTGAGTGGCTGGTTTAGAGGTGAGTTTGATGCCATTGGAGAAGAGTGGCCTGAGCATGACGAACGTTATGTTCGCTCTGAAGAGTTTATTCGTACACTAAAAGGGATATGGACCACCGACAACTATAGTTTCGATGGTAAATACTATCAATTCCAAAACTACACACTTAAACCAAAACCTCTGCAAAAGCCTTATATAGAAGTTTTCCAAGGTGGTAGTTCACGTGCTGCACGTGACATGGCTTCTCGTGTTTCTGACTGGTACTTTACCAACGGTAATACTGTCGAAGAAATTCAAAAACAGGTCGAAGACATTCGTACTAAAGCAAAAGTAAATAATCACCATGTCAAAATTGGGGTAAACGCTTTCATCATTGCCAGAGATACCGAAGAAGAAGCAAAAGCGGTACTCCAAGAAATTATTGATAAAGCCAATACTGAAGCAGTCAATGCATTTGGCGATGCGACACGTGAAGCTGGAGCAGCCTCACCAGAGCAACAAGGTAACTGGGCAAAATCAAGTTTTGAAGATTTAGTGCAATATAACGATGGGTTTAAAACCAATTTAATTGGTACACCACAGCAAATTGCAGAGCGTATTGTGGCACTTAAAAATGTAGGCGTTGATTTGATTCTTTCCGGATTCCTACATTTTATTGAAGAGGTGGAATATTTTGGAGAAAAGGTTCTACCACTCGTTCGCCAGTTAGAACTTCAACAGGAAAAGGAGGTAGAAATTCAAGCTAAATCAGCTTAAAAACCCCAGTTAAAACAGCGCAAGATAATAAAAACAATAAATTAAAAATAAAGAATTTATTGGCTCCAAGACTCGGCTTGGAGCCTTTATTTTTTAAGATTTCTCTACTTCTCGAATCACAGTTTCAACCGAGTAACGGCACCATTTTGAAAGTTTCTCTATAAATTCATTTAATGCTACGGGTTCAAAATGGCTGACAATCATATAGCAAGCATTGCCCATGACTTTAAAACATTCATCGATTTGTTCATATTGCTTGACCAAATTTTCAATTTCTTCAAATGCGCGTTGTTCATTTAAATGCAAATGAATAAATTGTTTATGTGAATACTGCACGGCAATCGTGTAATTTTTAATGACCCCAGCATCCATCAACTGAGCAATTCGAGCACCCACCGCCTGTCCTGTCCGGTGCACGCGCTGCCCAATTTCTTTATTGGTTAGTCGGGAATCTTGTTTAAGCAATGCAATAATTTTTAGATCAATCGGGTCTAATTCAATATTCATTTTTCATAGCGAAAGAAAACGGGCGGTAATGCTTTCATCTGACTATAGCCGATTTTACTGGCAGAGAATAATCTTGTTTTATCTCATATCAACAAGAGTGATCTCATGAAACAAGCACTATTAATTATCGATGTACAAAATGATTATTTTAAAAATGGCAAAATGGAATTGGTTGGGCCAGAGCAAGCGCTCGATAAAATAAAGCAGCTTGAACAATATTTTAACGAGAAAAATTTACCAATCATTTATGTACAACATATTAATCCGCCGCAAGCGAGTTTCTTCCAAGAAAATACAGATGGTGTTTTACTTCATCCCGAACTCAGTGCGGGCAGTGATTCTTTAATCGTGACAAAGCATTATCCAAACAGTTTTTTAGAAACCAATTTAGATGAACTTTTAAAAGCACATCAAATTGAGCAGCTCGTGATTACAGGCATGATGACGCATATGTGTATTGATTCAGGTACACGTGCAGCCAAAGAACTTGGCTACCAACCAATCTTAATTGCAGATGCAACCGCAACTCGTGATTTAAGTTATGCTGGGAAGACTGTAAAAGCTGAAGACGTACAAACTGCTTTTTTAACTGCGCTGAGTACGTTTGCAAATGTACAAAATACTGCTGACTTTTTAGCAAATCCTTAATAAAACTCAATAAAAAAGCCCCTTTTGGGGCTTTTTTAAAATTAGTTTTGCTTATCAGGATAGACCGTTACAATTAACTGATCGACCACTGCTGGTTCAGCCAAAGTTGAAGTGTCACCTAAGCTATCTAATTCATTCGCTGCAATTTTTCTTAAAATACGGCGCATGATTTTACCCGAACGCGTTTTAGGTAATGCTGGTGCCCAATGTAGTGCATCAGGTGAAGCCACAGGTCCAAGCACTTTACGTACCCAGTTGATTAACTCTTTACGCAGTTCTTCCGATTCTGGCACACCTGCTTGTAAGGTCACAAAAGTACAAATACCTTGCCCTTTAATATCATGAGGCATGCCTACCACTGCTGCTTCTGCTACTGATTCATGCGAAACCAAAGCACTTTCAATTTCAGCCGTACCCAGACGGTGACCTGAAACGTTTAAGACGTCATCAACTCGGCCGGTAATCCAGTAATAACCATCTTCATCACGGCGAGCACCATCACCTGTAAAATAAGTATTTTTAAAAGTCGAGAAATACGCCTCAATAAAGCGATCTGGGTCACCCCAAATGGTACGCATCTGACCCGGCCATGAATCTTTAATTACAAGGTTACCTTCAGCCGCACCGTCTAACTCATTGCCTTCACCATCCACAATGGCAGGTTGAATACCAAATAACGGACGCGTTGCCGAACCCGGTTTTAAAGCTGTTGCACCCGGCAATGGAGCAATCAAAATACCGCCTGTTTCGGTTTGCCACCATGTATCAACAATCGGACAGCGGCCTTCCCCAACAACGTTGTAGTACCAATTCCAAGCTTCAGGGTTAATAGGTTCACCGACTGAACCAAGTAAACGCAGGCTGCTACGGTTACTTTCACGTACAAACGAATCACCTTCTCGCATCATGGCGCGAATCGCAGTTGGAGCCGTATATAAAATAGAGACTTTATGTTTATCGACTACATGACCAAGACGTGCCCATGTTGGATACTGAGGGACACCCTCAAACATTAGGGTCGTGGTGCCATTTGCTAGCGGTCCATAAATTAGATAACTATGCCCTGTAATCCAACCGATATCGGCTGTACACCAGTAAACATCATCTTGTTTTAAATCAAATACCTCTTTAAAGGTACTGGTCACATAAACTAAGTAACCACCCGTAGTATGTAAGACACCTTTCGGTTTACCTGTTGAGCCCGAGGTATAAAGAATAAATAAAGGGTCTTCTGCCTTCATCGGTTCTGGAGGACAGTTAGCATCCACTTCCATAATAACAAGGTGATACCACAAATCACGACCCGGCTTCATTGCAATTGGGTTTGCATTACGATAAACCACAATTACGTTTTCAACGCACTCTGTGCCCGGCAATGCTAAAGCCAAATCGACGTTTTCTTTAAGTGGTAAGAGTTTACCGGCACGTAGACTAGAGTCTGCAGTAATCACCAATTTAGCTTGGCTGTCTTCAATACGACTTGCCAAAGAGTCTGGTGAGAAACCACCAAATACCACGCAGTGAACTGCACCAATACGAGCACAGGCTAACATGGCAATTGCAGCCTCAGTCACCATTGGCATATACAGCACAACACGGTCGCCTTTACCAATGCCATATTTCTTTAAAACGTTAGCAAAGCGGCAGACTTCGTCATGTAATTCTTTATAAGAAACGATTTTATGACGAGAAGGATGGTCACCTTCCCAAATAATTGCAGGTTTATGTGGATGTTCTTTAAGATGCCTGTCTAGGCAGTTTGCTGACACATTCAACTCACCATCAGCAAACCATTCAATTTTGAAATTGTCTTTGTCAAAACTGGTATTTTTCACTTGGGTAAATGGTTTTATCCAATCGACAATTTTAGCTTGCTCTGCCCAGAATTCATCTGGGTTCTCGATAGAGTGTTGATAACGTTTAAAGTAGTCTGCTTCAACAGTACGAGCTGTTTTTTTAAATTCCTCTGGTACTGGATAGATCTCATTCATACGCAACTTCCTTGATCTTGTGCATCCCATCTCGAGACTGTGGCTATTATTTTACTGGATCTTATTTGCATGCCTTTGCAGTATGATGACTCTTTCAAAGTCTAGACAATGCGACTTTGGTCATATATTAAACACTTACTCAAGCATACGAAATTATGAACATTTTTATAAAATTAAGTTGATTTAAAACATTTGTCTATAGCTTTTCCTTTTATAATTTTTTCAAGATTTGATGGTTTTGATCATCAACAAAGATTATTTTGTCTCTCATATGCAACACAGGAATAAAATAATATGTTTGCCCAAACAAGCCCCTCACGCCCACCACAGCTGCCTTTAAAAGATAGCGCTTTTTCAATTCATGGCCGTTTTAATCGCATGAGCTATTTAGGTGGTTATGGACTGATTTATTTAGTCACTCTTGTGGGCTATTTCATTTTGGCCTCTTTTCTTGGAAGTTTTCAGCTTTCAAGCAATTTTTTTAATTTTGAGTTTTATAGCTCTCTTTCTGGCCTCAGTGCATTGGTGGTCTGGGCTTTTTGGCTGTTTCTGATTTATTTAAATATTGTTCTTGTCGTTCGACGTTTGCATGATCTAAATAAAAGTGGTTGGATGGGATTACTACTATTCATTCCAGTTGTTCAGTTCTTTTTTATGATTTATTTACTGCTTGCCTCAGGTACAGCAGGTCCAAACGAATATGGTCCATCTCGACCATCAACGTTCATCGAAAAGTTAATGGCTTGGTTTATTTTATTCGCTATTTTAATTAGCCTTATTTCTACCGCAGGCTTTTTTTACTACTTCTCTGGTACCGATACTATAGAAACTCCGTCACAAATCTTACAAAAAGGAACGGAATACTTTTAATTAAAAAACACTTTATTATTTAGATGAACTCATTATAGTAGGCGCACATTTTATCTCCTACTATCATGAAAGCCGATCATCGCTTTCATCATTTTTTTTAAATAGAGACTTGTCGTGGCTGATGAACAAAAATCCTTAACGGATGTTGCAAAAAATACAGGTGAACTTTTGCAAGAAGCAGGTACTAAAACCACTCAAACGGTTTTAGCTCATACTGAAAAGTATCATGATGCCTATACCACCATTGATAAAATTGTGGATAGCTTCTGGGAACGTGTGCCTTATATTTGTATTGCGATTATCGTTTTTATTATTTTTTGGCTACTCACTAAATTATTTAAGTTCTTTGTTCGTAAAACCTTAGAAAATCGCTCTTACACCCGCCAAAACCTCGTTTTGGTATTAAACCGTGTAGGCAGTACAGCAATTTTATTCTTTGGTTTCTTAATTGCACTCGTCATCATGATCCCGGGATTTACGCCAGGGCAATTAATGAGTGCACTTGGAATTGGTTCCGTCGCCATTGGTTTCGCATTTAAAGATATCTTTCAGAACTTACTATCAGGTATCTTAATTTTACTCAGCGAACCCTTCCGTATTGGCGATGACATTATTGTCAACAACATGGAAGGAACCGTAGAAGATATTCAAATCCGTGCGACCTTTTTACGTTCACCCGATGGCCGTCGTATTGTTATTCCTAACGCGACTGTTTACACCAGTGCAGTAACTGTAAACACGGCATATCAACGTCGTCGCTGTGAATTCGTAGTCGGAATCGGTTATGAGGACGATGTCCAAAAGGCAAAAGCTGTCATTCTTAAACTACTCGACAACAGCCGTAATGTGCTGAGCCAACCTGCATTTTCGGTCAACGTAACGGCTCTTGCAGATTTCTCTGTCAATCTAACCGTCCGCTGGTGGGTAGACACAACGGAAACAACCACCTCTGCTTCGATTAGTGAAATTCAGGAATTGGTTGTAGATGCGTTTGATGAAAACAACATCTCAATTCCATATCCGGTACAAGAAGTAAAAGTATATCGTGGTGATCAAGCAACTGAAGAAACTGTTAAGCCAAATGCTTAAGCTGCAAATAAGCGCCCTAAAATATAAGAAATAGACGTTTCAGTTCTTAAAATACGGTTGCCTAAGCTCACTGCTTGGCAGCCGTTTTTTGTGAGCAAATCAACCTCATAAGGGATAAAACCACCTTCTGGTCCGACCACAACACTACAGGCGTGATCAATATTAATTGGCATACTTTGCTCTGCATATGGATGGGCCACATAAGCAGGACACTCTTCTGAAATAAATGTAGGCAAGACATCTTCAACAAAAGGCTTAAAACGTTTATACATTTGAATTTCAGGAACAATCGTGTCCCCTGCTTGCTCAAGTCCCAAAGTAACGTAGTTGTGGATTTGCTGTAAAAAGGGAGTCTGCCAGTAACTTTTATCGACCCGATAACTATGAATCAGACTAATTTTTTCAACACCTAAAGTCACACTATCCATAATTAAACGGCGCAAAACTTTAGGTCTGGGTAATGCCACAATTAAATGAACCGGAATTTTTGCAGGTACAGCTTCTTCACTGATAGGCCGAAGACAGACTTCTTGCTCGTTAATCGAAACAATTTCAGTGGTATAACGTGCACCATTACGAACACCAACTTTTAGATTTTGGCCGACCGTAATATCAAGATGTTCACGTAAATGTTGTAATTGGCGCTTTGAGTGAATTGACCACGTGTCTGACTGAATATCTTCAGGCTCTAGTAAAACGATATTCATGATTTGTCGGCCAAATACCGATTAATTACGCCAATATGTTTTTGCAATGAACCTTGATTACTTTGTAAGACTTTATGTGCTTGTTCTACTACTTGTTGGGCCTGATCAGGCTCAGCTAAACATGCCATCCAGATTGCTACGACTTGCTCAGCATCTTGGGCAATGAGCACCCCATTTTCATCAATAAATTCATCAACAATAGTTTGGAAATTAAAGTAACGAGGCCCAATTACGGTCGGCACATTTAAGACCATAGGCTCTAAAATATTATGCCCACCACCCGGTTCATTAAGTGATCCCCCTACGAAGCACACCTGACTTAATGCATACCATAACCAAAGCTCACCCATACTATCCGCCAGATAAACCTGTGTACTGGCATGAATACTATGATTCATACTTCTACGATGAGTGACTAGACCTAAGTTTTGGGAAATTTCAAATACTTCATCGAAACGTTCAGGATGTCGAGGCACGACAATACAAACTAAATCTGGATCTGACTTTAAATAAGGCGCAAGTGCCTGCAAAATTTGTTGTTCTTCTGGCGCATGTGTACTGGCAATTGTTAGGACTTTACGCTGCCCCAAATACCATTGTTGTTGTAATTTCTCAGCCTGATTTATAAAAGCTTCGGGTGCATGAATATCAAATTTAATATTTCCAACCACCTGACTTTTTTGTTGATCCAAACCCAATTCTACATAACGTTGGCGAGTCGCAGCGTCTTGTGCCAATACCCAGTCAATTTGTTTCAGCATTCCTGCCGTTAGACCTGAAACCCGGCTATAACCTTTTGCTGATTTTTCTGATAATCGTGCATTTAATAATAAACAAGGAACCTGTTGTAGTTTGGCTTGATCAATTAAATTTGGCCAAAGCTCAGTTTCAACCAATGCTAAAAGTTTTGGCTGATACAACTCAAAAAATTGTTTTAAAAGATGCTTTTGATCAACAGGCAAATAAACTGCTTGAAATAAATCTAAATAAGGTGCTTTTAAAAATAATGATTTGGCACGCGCCTGCCCAGTCTTCGTTGTATTAGTAACTAATACAGGTTGACCGAGTTTAAGATAATGCTCGATTAAAGGCTGCGCAGCATTGGTTTCTCCAACCGAAACAGCATGGAACCAAATTGCTCTCACATTTTTCGGAGATTCAAACGGCCCAAATCTTTCCAGACATTCCTGATTATATAATTCCTGGCTTTCTGCACGTTTTTTTATCCGCCAATGGTAAAAAGGTTTTAATAAATGGAGTGCGGTGTTGTACCAAAAAGGGGTCGCCAAGCGGTTTGCCTCAAATAGTCAAAGTTTAAAACTGGGGAAAATATAACATAGATAGAAAAAATGGCAGAGTTTCGATACCTAAACTCTACCATTACAAGAAAAGAGATTTACTGAACCCATAAATTAAAGAGGTCAGTAAATCATCAGTTCAAAAAATTACGAAGCTTCTAGCGTTGGATAGTCTGTATAACCTTCAGCACCTTTCGCATATAAAGTTGTTGGTTGAAGTTCATTTAAAGGTAAGTCTTGCTCTAAACGCTGTAAAAGATCTGGGTTGGCAATATATGCTTTACCAAAAGATACTGCGTCTGCTTCACCATCACGCAAAATACGTTTTGCTGACTCTGGTGTTAGGTTCTCATTCGCAATCCATACACCATTAAATTTTTCGCGAAGTTTAGGACTAATACTGTCAGCAGCTTCATATTCACGAGAGAAGATGAAAGCAACATTACGTTGGCTCAATTGTTCAACCACATAACCAAACGTTGCTAATGGATTTTCATCACCCATATCGTGTGAATCACCACGTGGTGCAATATGTACACCTACTCGGCCAGCGCCCCACACTTCAATAAATGCATCAACGACTTCTAACAATAAACGTGCACGGTTTTCAACAGGACCACCGTATTCGTCATCACGTTGATTCGTATTACTTTGAAGGAACTGGTCAATTAAATAACCATTCGCTGCGTGTAATTCAACACCATCAAAACCTGCCGCTTTAGCTAATTCTGCTGAATGTTTATATTGAGCCACAACCTCTTTCACTTCTTCTAATGAAAGTGCGCGCGGTTTTACATAAGGACGTTTAGGACGTAATAAACTCACTTCACCCGCAGGTTGAATTGCACTTGGTGCAACAGGAATATCACCATCTAAAAGCTCAGGATGAGAAATACGACCTACATGCCAAAGTTGAACTACAATTTTTGAACCTTGAGCATGAACTGCCTCAATAATTTTATTCCAAGCTTGTGCCTGCTCTTGTGACCATAATCCTGGGGTGTCTGCATAACCCACAGTTTTTGAACCAATCACTGTTGCTTCGGTCAAAATTAGACCAGCATTTGCACGTTGTTGATAGTATTCAACCATTAAATCATTAGGCACTCGGCTTTCACCACTACGCGCACGCGTTAATGGAGCCATGACCAATCGATTTTTGATTTCAAAATCGCCAACCGTTAAAGGAGTATTGAGTTCAGCCATAATCGCCTCGACTTACACTTTTAATAATTTAAAGTGTTTGTTTTAAATGTTCGATATATTGCTGAATCAAAGCTTCGTTACGTGAAAAATAAGACCATTGACCATATTTTTGGACCTGAATAAGCCCCGCCTGTTGTAACACAGACAAATGATTAGACATCGTAGACTGAGCTACTTTACCCAAACGTTCAATATGACCTGCACAAACACCCTTCTCAAAACTACCACCACATTCTTCCACCGGTAAATAATGCGCAGGTTCTTTTAACCATTGCAAAATTTGCCGGCGTAGAGGGTTGGAAAGGGCTTTGCTAATTGCATCAATATCCATAGGCTCAACACGTCTTTTAAACGAACAAAGCTTTGTTCAGCATTTCGAAAACATAATATCGCATTTTTTCGATATTCATATCTACTTTTTTCGATATTCATATCGTATTTTTCCGATTAACTTCCGATCACTGAACTGCTTTGCCGTTTTAATCGCTAAAAATTTAAGAGTTTTAGATAACTAAAAGTTCAAAAGACTCTTATAACCCCTGCTTTAAACTCGCTTCGATAAAACGGTCAAGGTCACCATCAAGAACAGCACCTGTATTAGAGTTTTCGACACCTGTGCGTAAATCTTTAATACGGGAATCATCTAATACATATGAACGAATTTGACTTCCCCAACCAATATCTGACTTCGAGTCTTCAAGAGCTTGAGCTGCTTCATTACGTTTTTGCATTTCCAATTCATACAAACGTGCACGTAACTGTTTCCATGCGTGGTCACGGTTAGCATGTTGCGAACGCTGGTTCTGACACGCCACCACAATACCTGTTGGAATGTGCGTCAAACGTACAGCAGAGTCGGTTTTGTTAATATGCTGACCACCTGCACCAGATGCACGGTACGTATCAGTACGAACATCAGAAGGATTGATATCAATTTCAATATTGTCATCAACTTCTGGTGAAATAAATACCGCAGAGAATGAAGTGTGACGACGGTTGCCACTGTCAAATGGTGATTTACGAACTAAACGGTGTACACCTGACTCTGTGCGTAACCAACCGTAGGCATATTCACCTTCAACACGAATCGTTGCTGATTTAATACCCGCTACATCGCCATCAGACACTTCCATAAGTTCTGCTTTAAAACCATGACGTTCAATCCAACGCATATACATACGTAATAGCATAGATGCCCAATCTTGTGCTTCGGTACCACCTGAACCTGATTGAATCTCTACATAGCAGGGATTCGGGTCCATTGGGTTGCTAAACATACGACGGAATTCAAGTTTAGCCAGTTCATCTTCGGCAGCATTAAGCTCAGACTGAACATCTTCAAGCAGGCTTTCATCGTCGGCTTCCACAGCCAAATCTAACATCGCTTTTGCATCTTCAAGTTGTGTTGACAACCCATCCAATACATTAATAACGTTTTCTAGTTCACCCTTTTCTTTCGCCATTGCCTGAGCGCGGCTTTGATCATTCCAGATCGCAGGGTCTTCTAACTCACGTAAAACTTCTTCTAAACGTTCTTTTTTCAGATCGTAGTCAAAGATACCCCCGTAGTGTTTGGCTACGATCAGTTAAGTCTTTCAATTGGTTTAGATAAGGATTAATTTCCACGCGAGTGTTCCCATAAGAGCAGATAAACAGTCAATTATTTTAGCATAGCTGTAGTTATCTACGAACTTGCTTTGTATTTATCCTCATATTTCACTCATTTAGTTTATAAATTTTCTTCATTTTATTTAAAGTTTAATTGGTAACATCCTCATACAAAATTGGGTACTTTTACAGCATTTTTTATGATCTACACAAAATATCCTCAATTTTAATA
>NZ_JABVBF010000103.1 GCF_013344765.1 Acinetobacter lactucae | reverse complement strand
ATATTTCTGTACTTAACCATAAAAATCCACCCAGCGTTAAATCATATTCAGCCAGGAAAGATTAAAAATCTCATGAAACTTAAAACAAAATTTTCTCATCTCGCTTATAGCTGTGCATTAATATTATTCGGTTCGGTGCAATTTGCTCATGCAGCTCCCTTACTCACTCCCCATGTGACAAATGAAGTAAGCCCTGCACCTACAGCAAATGCATGGATAGAAATTGATACTCAAGCTTTTGAAGATAATATTAGAAAGACAAATCAGTTACTTAATGGCAAAACACAACTTTGTATAGTCATGAAAGCTAACGCATACGGCCATAGTATTGATCTACTTATGCCAAGTGTTATGAAGTTAAACGTATCTTGTATTGGCATTACCAGTAATGCTGAAGCAGCTATGGTGCGTAAGCATGGCTATAAAGGCAAAATTACACGTTTACGTACAGCCACAGATAGTGAAATTATCAACGCACAGGCGTTAAATATTGAAGAGCTTTTGGGTAATTATGACCAAGCTGCCCGTATCTCTAAATGGGCAGAAGCGAATAATACAACTGTTCATTACAGCTTGGCTTTAAATTCAGGCGGTATGGATCGTAATGGTCTTGAAATGTTATCAGAACAAGGTAAAGAACAAGCTGTCGCGATCACCAAACTGCCCCATCTTAAAATTGATGGCATTATGACCCACTATGCCGTAGAGGATGAAAAGTTTGTTCGTGAGCGTCTGGCACAATTTAATGAACAAACTGCATGGTTGATTAAAAAAGCCAAACTCAATCGTAAAGAATTAACATTACATACAGCGAATTCATTTGCTACCGTAAACGTTCCTGAATCACATTTAGATATGGTCCGTGCAGGTGCAATTATATATGGGGATTTTCCTAATCATCCTGAATTTAAAGGTATGATGGCATTTAAAACACAAATTGCCGCAGTTAATAATTACCTCAAAGATTCAACTGTAGGTTATGACCAGACCTATACGTTGAAACGCGACTCTAGACTCGCAAACCTCCCTGTAGGTTATTCAGATGGTTACCGCCGTAGTTTTAGTAATAAAGCTTTTGTATTAATAAATGGACAAAAAGCACCCGTAGTTGGTCGAGTATCAATGAATACCGTTATGGTTGATGTAACAGATATTCCAGAGGCCAAAGCAGGCGATGAAGTTGTTTTATTTGGTCATCAAGGCAATGCAGAAGTTAAAACGAGTGATTTAACCAGTCTTACAGGCCATATTTTGACAGAAGCATATATCCCGTGGAGTAACTCTAATCCACAAGTGATTAAGCCCCTTCAATCTCAGCAACAAGTGATATTAACCAATAAAAAAGTTACGGCAACCGCCCACTAAACTTTAAGTTGATTGATAAGTAGCCCTATATTTTGAAAAGTATTGGGGCTACTTTTAGCCGAATCACATCTTTTAACCGACTTCATTCCATCCAGTTTTTTATATAAAAAAGAGCATTTGCATGCCCTTTTTATTTTTATCGAGCCTTTAACTCGCATGCTTAAAACTATCAATTTGCTTAATCTCATAAGGCAAACCGACATAGTTTTCAGCCAATGTGGTTTTACCCGCAATCGAACCCAATACATAACTTAACTCGGCTTGCTTAATCTTATGATCAAACTCACTTTCAGTTTCAAAACGATGCAATAAATGAGTCATCCACCAAGAAAAACGCTCAGCTTTCCATACGCGTTGTAGGCATTTTTCTGAGTATTCATTTATACCTTGTTCTGAACCCTCAACATAATATTCAACAAGTGCACTTGATAAATAAGCAATATCAGAGGCAGCAAGATTGAGGCCTTTTGCTCCTGTTGGTGGAACAATATGCGCCGCATCACCTGCTAAAAATAGTTTTCCAAAACGCATTGGTTCGGTCACAAAGCTGCGTAATGGCGCGATACTTTTTTCAATAGAAGGCCCCGTCACTAGCTTTTCACGGCTTTCAGGATCTAAGCGGTTTTTTAACTCATCCCAAAACTTTTCATCTGACCAATCTTCTACATGATCTGTTAAAGGCACTTGTAAATAATAACGGCTACGTGTTTCTGAACGCATACTGCATAAAGCAAAGCCACGTTCAGACTGTACATAAATGAGTTCATCGGCTACAGGTGGGACATCGGCCAACACCCCTAACCAGCCAAACGGATAAACTTTTTCAAAGGTTTTAATTTTATCTTCTGGCACGCTGGCACGGCAGACACCATGGTAGCCATCACAACCAGCAATAAAGTCACACTCAATTTGGTAGGCTTTACCTTGGTACTCAAACTCAACTTTTGGTGCAGTGTAAAAATCTTTTACTTGTACATTTTGAGCTTCATAAAATGAAGTAAGCTGCTCTGCTTCACGAGCAGTCATTAAATCTTTGGTGACTTCGGTCTGACCATATACGGTCACTTGTTTGCCACCCGTGAGTGCGGCTAAATCAACTCGATGCAATTCACCATTGGTTAAAATTTCTATGCCTGAATGCGGTAATCCTTTTTCTTTTAAGTTTTGGTCAACGCCTGCTTGTTTTAGTAAGTCGACCGAAACTTGCTCTAAAATTCCTGCACGAATCCGTGAAGCCACATATTCAGCACTACGTTGCTCAACAATAATATGGTCGATGCCAGCTTTATATAGAAGTTGCCCAAGCAATAACCCTGCTGGTCCAGATCCAATAATTGCAACCTGTGTCTTTAAAATATCCATAACTTCATCCTTGTTTCATCCTGACTTTTAAATTACTGGCTTTAAGTTTTGTGCACTATGTATCCAAGACGAAAATAACCGTTTATCATTTAGTTTGTCCGAATAGCGGACAGAAACAACCAAAATAACAGGAATGAATGGATGCCTTCTCTCGATGCTTTTTTAGAGCACCCAAACTCGCATGAGAAAATTCGTCAAGAAGACTACATTGCAGGGTTAGCAAAAGGCTTGGCTTTGCTGGAAGCTTTTGGAACAGATCGACAACGGCTTAATGTGACTCAAGTGGCTGAGCGAACCGGTATTAGCCGGACAGCGGCAAGGCGTTATCTAAAAACTTTAAAATACTTAGGCTATCTAGAAACAGATGAACATTACTTTTGGCTCACTCATCGCGTGCTGCGCTTTTCGAGTTCTTATTTAAGCTCTGCTCACCTGCCTAAAGTTGCCCAATCATTTTTAAATCTTTTGTGCGCACAGACATCTTTGACTTTTTCAATTGTGGTTCTGGACGATAACGAAGTCGTACCAATTGCCCGTAGCTATTTACCACAGCAAGATAATTTGCGTGTCAGCCCTTACGGTATGCATTTAGGCAACCGACTCCCTGCCCATGCCACTTCTACGGGTAAAGTATTGCTTGCAGCACTGCCCGAAGAAGCTCAGCACGCGTGGGTAAAAAATTATGGTTTAAAGCGCTTAACCCCATTTACCCTTGTAGATGAGTCAAAGTTTTTTGAAGTGCTTAAGGGCATTTCGTTATCGGATTATTGTCTTTCTAAAGAAGAACATGAGCTTGGCGTGATTGCGATTGCCGTACCCGTTTTTAATGCACAAGGTCAAGCGGTGGCAGCGCTTAACTGCATGTCTCAAACCAACCGCGTACAAGAAGATTATTTAGTTCAGCAAATTTTGCCATTGCTACGCAACACGGCAAATGAACTTAGAAATGTGATTTAAATAGACTTAGAAACTCTTGTGATCAATTAAAGGTACAAGAGTTTCAACTCATAATTTTAAACGACGAAGTCTTTAACTCACTGGCTTGCCAGAACAATAAAAGAACTAAAACGAACCAATTGAGCAACTAAACAAGATTAAAAAAATGACTTACAGCAATTTTAGGCATTGGTTCGGTGATGAAGATTTTGTTCAATAGACATGGCTTTTTTCCAGCTTTCTAGGTTTTCTAGACCTTTTACATATTGTTCAATATTGAGATATTTTGATCGAATATTTAATGAATTAATTAGACCATAGACTACGAAACCAATCATAAAGTCTGCACCCGTTAAGCTATTGCCTACTAAGAATTTTTTGCCTACTAATTGTTGATCTAAATATGAAAATACTTTATCCAACTCAGCATGCGCATATTGATTCAAGAACTTTAATTGAGTGCCATTTTTTAACTCAATCGAATTAAAAATATTTAATAAATATGGAACCATAGCCGAACTTTCTGAAAAATGAACCCATTGTAAATAATCAAGATAACTGTCCGAATCTTTCGCAGGCATAAGTTGTGGAGCAAACTTTTCAATCAAAATTTCTACTATTGCACCTGATTCTGCAATCACTTTTCCATTGAGTTCAATCACAGGTGATTTTCCTAAAGGATGAATGTTTTTTAATTCTTGAGGTGCGAGATTTGTAGTTTTATCTCGAAAATAACTTTTTAATTCATAAGGTTGATTAATTTCTTCAAGTAACCACAGAATGCGAAATGAGCGTGAAGCATTTAAATGATGAAGAATAATAGACATTAATTTTCTCTTTTAAACTAGGAGGACAACAAAGTAAGACCTCACTATATAGATTTGTAGACGACCGGTCTAATATTTTTTATTAATAATGCTCCTAACCAAATAAGGCTGTATGGACTACTCACTTAACGGAGTCAAAGTATGCCTTAATCATTTTGGCTATAAGTTTAGTACCTGATAAGTTTTTCTCTGGATCTAACTACTAAGAGCCAAACAAAGAGGCCGAAACCTCTTTATTTTTATTGCACTCAAACTAGCATCGACTGCTGAGCTGAGATACCTGCTATTGCGCCCTGCGATGATGCTACGGTAACTGAGGCCATGAGTGGATTAGCGAGATCACCAGCGGCATAGATACCAGGCATACTGGTTTCACGACGTTCATCAACCTTAAGAGCTATACCGAAAGGTGTATTGACCGTGGCAAGACCCAATGTTTCGTGTAGGCCTGCGGACGGCTTAGTGTCTGGATGTGCGAATAGAATATCAACCATGACATTTTGATGGTTATCAAGACCTACAGTTACTGTGCGCCCTTCGTTATGGACAATTTCGGTAATCTGGCCTTCTACCACATTTACATTACGGCGTTCGAGATCTGCGAGAACATCAGCAGAAATCTCGTGACCATTGGTAAAGACTGTTAATGTACTCGTCCAATCATGATATAGACGTACATAATTGTGGGACTTTGGACCAGACCAGACGAGTCCCCAATGTTGTTCAGCAACTTCAAAGCCGTCGCAATAAGGGCAAGGCACGATAGATGCACCCCAATTTTCAGCGAAACCAGAAATATCAGGCATCTGATCGACAACACCATAGCTTAAGATAAGGCGGCGTGCGCCCATAGTTTTGCCATCGTGAGTCAGAACAGAGAAGTTATCAATAGAACCAGAGATGCTTTCAGCCCGAGCATTGACTAGCTTAATCGTTGGATAGCGTTCTAACTGTCGACGTGCTTCAGCTAAGATTTCTAGCGGCGGTTTATGGTCATGTCCAAGCAAACCATGAGAATGACCAGCGAAGCGATTGCGCGGCAGTCCCGTGTCAAGAACAGTGACCTTGCGACGGGCACGGCCGAGTTGCAGTGCAGCAGCAAGACCAGCAAAGCTGCCTCCTATAATGATGACGTCATCCATAGTGATAGGCTCCTAATTTAAATCAAGAAGTTAGCTGATGCCTGAAGCAATTAATCCACTTCGACATTGTTAAGAAAGTCACCCATCACTGTACTACCCTATCGAACAACATGGCGTTAAATATGCATGAGAAGATCTAAGTCTAAAGGATATTGCTAAGATCTAATCACTGGCTTGCACATTTTGGATACTTCATGGTATCGTAATTTATAAATTAAGATACTGTCAAGGACTATAATTATTGTGAGCGAAAAAAAGAGAAGTCAGCGCGGTCGGCCAGTAAACCAAGCATTAGCCCAAACGATAGTCGATGCTGCGTATGAGCTTTTTGTCGAATTGGGTTTTCAAGCAGCTACTTTGGACAAAGTTGCCCAGAAAGCAAAGATATCGAAGCTTAGCATCTATCGGCACTTCGAGAACAAGGAAGCACTTTTCAGCGCAGCAATATTGAATCGATGCCAACAGTTCGCACCACAAACTCTTTTTGAAGGACTCCAAGGTTCGGCTGAAGAACAGCTTATGGCAGTGGGATCATCTTTACTGCATACGTTATTAAGCCCAGACGTTCGTAGTGTCGAGGCGATGATCGTAGCCGATAAGACAAACCAAAAATCGTTAAGTAAGCTCCATTACGAAGCTGGCCCTACCCATGTCATCGCACAAATTGAGACCCTGCTACTTCAATTGCATACAAAAGCGCTTCTGAACGTGCCTAACCCTTTTCAATCGGCTCGAATGTTTGCCGCGCTTTTCAAAGGATCTGATCTGTTAATGATTGCACGCTTCGATGAGGCGAAAGCAAACGACGATCATGAAATTGAATCCTATTGTCGAGCGGCTGTCAAAATGTTCATCGCGGCTCATGGTGGCAATGACCACACAAGCGGATAAACATTTGCTCACTCTGGATAGCTTGGCTGGGACTATATGTGAATAAGTAGATTACCGTCAGCGTAGCAATGTTATGCTACTCATGGAATTAATTAGCAGCCAAGCTAAAACGTTTAAAGTCCTGCAGGGTGGACACATAGGTGTCGTTTCTGGAAGCCAAGTACCTACGGCGGTCTGGCCTGAAATAAGTAATTAGTTAGTTAAGCATTCAGATTAATTAAGCCAAACCTAATAACACCTTTACTTATGCAACTTAAAGATCCTAACTCAAATATGTTAGATATCCAGTACCAACTTATCCGAACGAGGCAAACTGTTGCAGGTGGTAATTCGTAAATCTGGTTGTGCCTTGTACTGATCTAAAGTAGTAACACCTTGTAGCTTATTACAGACACAAGCACGGCATAACCCTCTTTCACATCCCGATGGAATATTAACGCCAGCCAAACGCGCAGCTTCTAATAGCGTTGTCCCGCCATCAATCACAATCTCAATACCACTCCGTGCAAAGTGGATGACATGATCTTTACCATCAGTTGGATGCTCTACTACCAGAGGTGTAAAACTCTCTGTATGAAATTGTATTTCAGGTAATCCTAAATCCAGTAACATAGATTTTGAGGCAGTAATAAATCCTAGTGGAGCACAAACATACACTTCATGTGCTGTTATATCGGGAACAACTTTAGCTAGTAATTCAGCACTTAGTTTCGCCTGATACATTTGCCCTGAAATTGGATAATTGGGGTCTATCTCATTACATATAAAATGCACATCAAAACCAGATAAGTTGGCAACTTCACGTAATTCATGTTCAAAAATAATAGATCTCTCATTACGGTTAAAATAAAGTAACTTAACTTGGCTATGTAGAGCTTCACGTCGTGCCTTACGTAACATACTCAAAATTGGTGTAATCCCAACACCGCCCGCAAGGAAAATGATCTGTTTAGGTACTTCTTTCATTATAAAATCGGGAGAGGCCTGCGGTACTCCTACCAAAATCATATGTGAATTTTTCTTAATATGATCATTGATATAATTTGAAACACGTCCGCTCTCTACACGTTTGATGGCAATTTCGAAACAATTATCTGCCTCGTGACTGTCTCTTAATAAACTATATTGTCGAACCAGACTTTCATTTTCGACTTCAACCCGTACAGAAATAAATGCACCAGCTTCCCAAGTTACGCCCTCCCATCCTTGAGGTTTTTCTAAACGTATCATTAATGCCTGATTTCCTGCTTGCGGAAAAACAGCTAAAACCTTAACAGGTACATTATAAAAACAAGGCTTATTTAAATACGTCATGTTATTTGGCAGTTTATATTTGGCTCCATATACAACTCGACGTAATAACTCCTTAGGATTTTTTAGGATTTTAAAAAAATTTCCTCTTTCTTGCTCGCCTACAGGACTCGCCAATTTGAGCACATTGACCATCATATCTGGCACAACATCTTCAAGAGACATGACATTGTAAGGTAAGCCATGCTGCAAACAGATTTCTTTAACAAAGGGCTGGATTTCTCTTTGACGATTACATGGTAGGTCTGGAAATAAATGATGCTCTAAGTGGGTGTCCAATCCACCATAAAACACATCAAATTTAGGTGGGTTATCGAATTTAACTTCCTCTTCCAACAATGTTTTAAAATAATTATCAAGTTGGGCATAAGGCGTAAAATTACTTGTTGCTAAAATTTGACGGCGAAAATATTCTTCTTCTGTTTCACTCAATCCTGGATCACTAAATAACTCAACATTGGGTGAATGGTGTTCCAGAAATAAGACTGCAACCGTCAAATCATATCCCAAAACTGTACTCAGATAATTTCCAAAAAATGTTGGCAATATCCGATGAGGAGAAACCGAAAGAGGATCTTTCCAAAAATGCTGGGCAATATATTTTTTTGTTAGTTTTAAGGTTTGTTCAATGGTTGTTCGACTAAGTACTTTACGCCCTTCTGTTTTAGCGGCTGATGCTCCAGTAAAAAGAGAAAATACAAGATTAGGTGTTGTTAATAATAAAACCCACAACAGTGGAAGTTGCAAAGTATGGTGACCATACCATGGCTGACCTGGCTTAATACGTAAAAAGGAATATCCCAAATCATGGTCTACGCCAACAATATTAGTAAAAGGATGGTGATTTTGATGATGCATCACACGCCATTCATAAGGATCCACCATAAAATTCCAAACCCAACGTTCAGAATGGAAAGACCCTGCATTTGGCAAATGATCATAACTACCATGCATGATGTTATGACCAAGTTCAGAAAACTCAAGTAATGTATGCAATGCACCTAATATCGCGCCACGCATTATGGCATTAGGTTTTCCACCTTGTTGGATCAACTCATTACTACGCGCTTTAATCGCTTGAGAGTAAGCGGCAACATTTCTGATATGTTCTAGGTCTGCATCACCAACTTTTGCTTTCGTTTCATCATATAAAGCTTTTAAAGCTGCCGTTAAACTTTCGTGCTTGCCGTCTTTATTATTTAGCATTTTATATATCCCTATCGGATTTGATCCTATCCGAAAAGATATAAAGTTTTGAACATTAGCAGAATGACTTTATACTAACAAACTTGACATTTCATGACACATAAAGCATGTCTATACAATTATATTGGGATTTTCCTCGCAGTATCAGTGCTATTCGCATATTGCTTATGATAGGTCAACAACACGGTTTAACACCTGAAAGTTGTATAGAAAACACGCATATTTCTTTGAATGATTTATCGCAACCTAACTTTGAAGTAAAAGCAGAACAAGAATTTTTAGTTATTCGAAACTTACTTAAACTACTAGATCCTACACTTCCTCTAAGTATAGAAGCAGGTCTAAGACACCATACAACCACATTTGGTGCATGGGGTTTTGCCATTCTTAGTAGTCAGACAATGAAAGAAGCCTTACATTTTGCTATGCGATACTTTCAACTTAGTTCCATTTTTTGCAATTTAGAAGTTATTCAGGAAGATATATATACATTACTGATTTTTGATCATAGTCAATTACCTGATGACTTAGCGTGTTTTCTGGTTGAAAGAGATCTTATAACTGTTATATCAATTCAACGAGATGTCTTGCCTATACAGTTTCCTGTAATGAGCATTAATATTGCCTTACCTGCACCGGTGTATGCCGATAAATTTCCCGAATTAACGGGATATCCAATTCAATTTAATCAACCACGTAGCTGTATTATCTTTGAAAGCAGTTTGCTTGATCTACCATTACCTCAAGCAGATCCATTTATTCGTGCACGATATGAAGAAGAATGCCAACAACTTTGGACGCGAAGAAGTTCCCTAGGTAGCTATAGCCAAAAGGTCAGAAATATTTTACTCCAACAACCCTCACAAATGCCTCGAATTGATGAAATGGCAGCCCATTTTCAGGTCAACCTCAGAACATTACAGCGTCATCTCGCAATTGAAGGAGTTACCTATGAACAACTTATAGATGACATTCGTAAAGACTTAGCCGAAGACTTACTTAAAACCACCAATTTAACAGTTGAAGAAGTTGCCATTCAATTAGGTTATTCCGAAGTTTCAGCATTTTCCCGAGCCTTTAAACGTTGGAAAGGCATTTCTCCCCGAAATTTTAGGTGGCAAAAATAAGTTTATATTTAATATTTTAATGCTTATCCACGCCAGCTCCAGTGAGCAAACTCGTAGCATAATTCATAATTAATAAAACTAAATTGTTAGCTTTCTCTTCTGATTCAGCTAGGCGCCCTTCCAGTAAAAGATGAGATAGGCCATGTACTAGACTACAACATAACATCGCTAATACTTCCACTTGAATATCATCTTCACTCACACCCAAAATTGAAGCCGTTAAGCTTTGCAACCGAGCATATGTACTGTCTGCGGCCTCTTTTAACTCGGGTATTTCATTTTTTTGTAAGTCAGGATTAAACATTAAAGCAAAAAGATTCCGATGATTTTTTGCAAAATCTATATAGGTTAAACCAAATATTTTTAATGCCTGTATCTTAGAATCAGCATTTTTTATAGCCTGATTTTGTTCTTCTTGTAAAAGTTGGAATCCTTTTGCTGCTAATGCAGCCAGAAAACTGTCTTTACTTTCGAAATGTCGATATACCGCATTAGCACTTACGCCAATTTGTCTTGCCATTTCTCTAAAACTGAGGCTTTCCACATCATTACTTTCTAAATGAACTAATCCAGCATTTAATAATTCTTCACGTACATTTCCATGATGATAATTTGATTTTTGATTTAAATTTTCAGTTTGCTTTAAAGGCATGTTGACACCGCGCACATAACACCAGCATAATGTGTGCACTGAACACATTATGTCTCCATTGTTGTTTAAGTCTTATAAAAGACCAAATCATAATTCTCGTTCAGTAGAGCTGCTTAATACACATATTGCTTAGTGAAGAATTTCAAGAAAAACACTAAGCCTATGAAAAATAATCTTTAAGCCAAGGAACTGGTATGAACAATCTTAGAAGTATAAAACAGGCTATCTTATTTACAATACCATTAATGTTGGTCAGTTCTCTTGTAAATGCCGAACTCCATGTCTTAAATGATAAAAGTTTAGCTAGTGTAACTGGCCAAGCATTATTTAATCTCACCAATATTGCAGCTAATGAAAATGGCAACCCAAATACAGATGTAGGTTTTTATCGTCTCGGAATGGAAGCACAAATAGAGCTAAATGCAAATATTAAACGTTTACAGTTAGGTTGTGGTGGAGTTAAAGGAGTGGGTTGTGACATTGATATTGAAGATATTAGCTTAGCAGGTGTCCTTCCCGTAAATGGTAGCTATGCAGGATCAGATGCCGTCATTACTAATCCTTTTATCGAGTTTGCTATAAAATCGCCCAACAATGCTTCTACTCGAGAAATTGTTGGCTTTCGCCTTGGGGCATTAGGCATATTAGGTAAACTTGGATTGGGATCAAATACAGATTTAACAACATTAGATGATGACACAGGAGGAATTAACTCTTTATCTGGTGATTTGAATTTAACGCTTACGAATACTGTTCTGAAGAATGTAGTGATTGAAAATGGATTGATCTATACAGAAGCACACATTAATGATTATAACAAACCGCTTATTCTTAACCGCTCTACAACTGCAACGTTGGATAATGTAGTCGCCAAAACTGGTCCACTAAGTGTGTTAGGTATCTTAGATCTACCTTTAGGTTTAACTCTAAGTAATGCCACATTAAAAGATTATCCTCTATCTGGTTTCCATGAAATTTTACTCGCCCAAGATGCAGCTGGAACAATTCCTACTAGTGACACTTCACTATCCTTACAAAAGCAAGCTATCCAATGGCAAAAAATCAGTTCGGGTAGCTTCGAAAATACTGTAGCTGCTCAACCTGGATGGTGGCTTTCCTTACCGAAAGTTATTCTCACTGATATCGAAACACAACAGCGGATTGATGTTGGACTTGGGGAGGCACTCGGAGGATTAGTTGGTCGTGAGTTAATTATTAATCCTCTTGACTCTGGACAAATAGGCATTAAAAACTGCTATGGGAGCTTAAAGTTTTGCTAAGTAAAAATTGCATACAAGCATTTATATGACGATTAAATTAAAAAAACTTATCGTTTTTATATCATTATTAGCAGGGCTGAATACAACCCAAGCTACCACAGTCTATAGGTCAATAAATATGTGCTCAGCTTCAGTCCAACATATACCTGATAATATCCAGAGTTCTATCTCTAAACTTAAAGTAGGCTCAATAGAGTCAAATAGTTCAAATCTCGCCTTTATTATTGCTTCCGCAATTACTGCAAAACACAATCAACAAATAGATGTAGACCGTATTGCTATTTATTTACAAACGATTAAAAGTTCTAAAGATTTTTATTATTCCTTACTTGATATCAAGAAAACTTTCGAGAATTTCAATATATCTGTTGAGGCAAAAAAAAATGCATCACCGTTTGACTTGTTAAATTTAAGTAATGAAA
>NZ_JABVBF010000102.1 GCF_013344765.1 Acinetobacter lactucae | reverse complement strand
ATGTTGGACTCAATATATCTTTGGCAAGTGCGGAACAATATGTAGATGCGATTGTATGGTATTACATTACTACTTGAAGGCTGCTTAAACGTGCTGAAAGATTCTATTTTCACCAGTCTACAAAGTTTTATGTGAACTTATTGGGTGTTTCTGAAGCAAATAAGAATGACCCGATCTATACGAAACTTGGTGAGTTTTACCACTTAGCTAAAGTTCAAAAGTTTCTGGGCGAAAATTCGGCGGCAAGAAATTTGAAGTGAAAAAACCTATTCCTGAATTTATAGACATTAAATAAATTATTTTTAAAAGCTAAGTTATGGTAATCGTGGCTTAGTTTTTTATTTAGAGTTTACGCCAAATTCGAAAAGTCCCTGCTTTTAGCAGGGGCTTTTTTTATGTAAATATTTTTAGTACTTAGAAACCTATATAAAAGTTTGGATTGAGTTAAGCAGATTAAGATTTCAGCTTAATTTTTATTTTTTAGTTAATTACACCCTCATAATGGTCAATATCTTGTAATTGTTTGAAGAATTCTTTCGGGTCAACTATTGCTGCTATATGTATAATTATGAGTAGAATAGCTCCTTATAATACTAACTCCTTTGTATCGCTAACTTGCAAAGTAAAATCGATTTCGGTATACCCTGAATTTAAATTAAGAGATATGGATAATTCATGAGTTTAATAAATCACTTTAGTAAGTTCTTTCTTGCAATTCTTTTTATGATGAATCTTTCAAATACATATGCAGCAAAAATACAGGCTGTAGATGCTGAAGTACAGGAGAGTGCTGTAGATGCAATGGAAGCTGCTGGAGCAGAAGCTGTAGAGGTAGGTGGGCAAGAGGCTATATGCCGTGCTGACGAGGCGTGTGATGTTGCATCTGCTGTTTCTGAGGATGAAATGTATGGTGGAATTCAACAGGAATATGTTGTAAAAGGCTGTAAGGTAACAATCTACAACGATGGACCTGTGAAAATGGTCGATGTAAAGACGGATCAGCCATGTAATGCTCCACTTCCTAAAGACCATAAATTCACTAAATAGAATAATTTGTAGAGCCTATAAATTATTTTGTGCGACTTTAAAAAAGTTTTAGTACTTAGCAACTCATATGGAAATTTGGATTGAGTTAAGCATTAAGATTTCAGCTTAACTTTATATTTCATCATGTCTTTGGACTGAATCCTCATTTTCTACTATTTAATCTTTAGCATGTTGTTTTTTCTCAAAATCATGAACCATTCGAATACGTTCTTCAGTTGCAGGATGAGAAGATAAAGTATCAAGAACAGCTGTAGATAGTTTATTAGCTGAAGATTCTTCTTGAGACGTTGGTGGGTTGGACAGATTTTTTTTATCGATACCATCTTCTGTTGTATCGCTTAAACGTTGTAAGAAATTTGCGAAGTGCGAGACTTCTATATGCTTTCTATCCATCAGCTGTAAAGCATATAGATCGGCTTCTGACTCAAATTTACGTGAGTAATTTGCACCAATCATAGCGGCAGGTAATGACGTAAATAAGTCTGAATTATCTCCTGTCATTGCAATGTATAATATACTTATGAATATAGAAAATGGCTGCTTAGAGAGCTTTTTGAGTTGATATTTAGTCTAGAAACCCGTGCTTTAAAACCCGATGCAAACATGATTTTATTTATGATTGATGGGGCAATTATCCAGCTTTTAGATCCAAATAAGGTAGGGGAAAGGGAGAAGTTGTTGGAGTATTCTTTTACTCGACGGTTAAATTGTTAGATTAATTGATAGTCTTTTTGTATATAATATGTATTCTTTATATTTTGTAATCATTATAGAGTAAACATGAAAAAAATATTAATCATTACTACTTTGAGTTCTTTCAGTTTAATTGCTTGTTCAACTACTGAAACTTCAAGAACGATACAAAGCCCACAAGTAACTGTAGCTACATCACAAATTAAATATACGGGAGTAAAAGCTCCAGTTTCGATTGGTAAATTTGATAATCGATCTAGTTATATGAGAGGTGTTTTCTCGGACAATGTAGACCGTCTAGGCGGACAGGCAAAAACTATTCTTGAGACACATTTACAGCAAACTGGTTATTTTACAGTTTTAAATCGCGACAACTTATCTGAAATTAAACAAGAAGTTGGTTATAGCAATACAAACCAATCTATTAAGGGCGCTCGTTATGTCATTACTGGTGACGTATCTGAGTTTGGTCGCAAAGAAGTAGGTGATCAGCAATTATTTGGTATTTTAGGCCGCGGTAAAGAGCAAGTTGCTTATGCAAAAGTTAATTTAAATGTTGTTGATGTAAAAACATCAGAAGTTGTGCATTCAGTACAAGGTGCAGGTGAATATGCATTAGGTGCTCGTGAAGTATTAGGTTTTGGCTCTACAGCTTCTTATGATTCTACTTTAAATGGCAAAGTACTCGATTTAGCTGTTCGTGAAGCAGTTAATAATCTTGTGACAGATATTCAAAATAACCGTTGGTCAATTCAATAATTTTGGATATGTGTTAAATGAAAAAAATTCTTTTAAGCAGTTTTCTTGCCATGGGATTGGTTGGGTGTGCCTCTGGTCCTCAACCTTTATATAATTGGGGAACTTATACTCATCAAACCTATTTGATGTATAACGCACCTGAGAAAGCTACACCAAGTTCGCAAATCACAAAATTAGAAGCTGAAATTGAAAAAACTAAAGGTAAGGGCTTAGCTGTTCCACCAGGTTTATATGCTCATTTGGGATTGTTATATTTACAAGAAAATAATTCTCAAAAAGCAATCGAGTATTTCCAGCTTGAACGTCAAGTATATCCAGAGTCTACGGTTTTAATGGATCGTTTATTGCAAAAAATGAATGCTAATGGTGGGTCTACAAAATCATGATTAAGAAATTTTTAATTGCTGGTTTAGTTATTTCTAGCCTTGCATTTACAGGATGTGCTGTTACTCCACCGCCTAATAAAGATATTACGGCTTATAAAGCTCATATGCCAAAATCGATTTTGGTATTGCCACCAGTCAATGATTCGCCTGATGTAAAAGCGACTTATAGTTATTGGCCTACTGTGGTGGCACCTGTTGCAGAAGCTGGCTATTACGTTTTTCCAATCTCTGTTGTAGACAATATGTTTAAAGAGAATGGTGTTACTAATGGCAGTGATGCTCAGTCTATTGCACCTCAGAAATTACAAGAGATTTTTGGTGCAGATGCTGCTTTATATATTCGAATTAAAGAATATGGTTCTAAGTACCAAGTGATCCAAAGTGTGGCTACAGTAAGTGCTGATGCAAAGCTTGTTGATTTAAAAACTGGAGATGTGATTTGGACAGGTGAGAAAAAACTTGTTCAAGCAAGTAATGATGGCAATGCGGGTTTAATCGGAATGGTCGTCGGTGCTTTAGTTGAACAGATTGCTGGCAGCTTTACTGATCGGGCTTATCCATTAGCGAGCATGGTAAATACTCAACTTTTTACCCCGACGACTTATAATCCGGGTATGGGGTTGCTATATGGTCCACGTTCACCAAAGTATCAACAAGATGGAGTTGTAGCTAAGTAAATTAAAGTCTTAGCTAAATTTTTAATTTATTAAAAATAGTCTGCTTCATATATTAATTATATGGAGCGCTATATAAAAAATTATTATTCCAGATGGTTTATTAAACTTTTGGGTTAGGCAGGAGAGCTAGAGCAACTAGTTCTCCTACTTAATTTGTTTTACTTCTTTTGCTTAAAACGATACTTACATTTCAAGCAGCGATAGTCTTGAAAAATGTTTTTATCGATTATCACGCCTGCTTTTTTACCAAAAATATTACCAACGACACCGCCAGTAATTCCTGCACTAATGGCACCAACAAAAGTCCCTACAGTTCCACCAACAATCACACCTAAAGGGCCAGCAACAGTACCAATAGCTGCTCCAACAGTCGCGCCAGTTGCTGCACCGCCTACCGTACCTGCTGTTGTGCCAGCAGCTGTCAGTAAAACACCGCCAGTTGTTCTAAGTAATTTGTCATGGTCACGTGCTTCAATTTCTGTAGAACCACACTTAGGACATTGCAGAGCTTTTTCCATAAAATTTCCTGTCTTTCATCATTGAGTGACACAGTACGGCGCTAAATCAGTTAAGTGGGTAGAGAACCTGTCTTACGATGGAGTATCTTTTGCCTGTTGAGTGATTGCAACGATAACTGGTCTGCTTTGATTTTAGCTGAACATTGACACAAATATTTATAGATCATGTAAACACTTGTACTTTAATAATTATCTCATTAAATACCAATGTTTAGAATGACTCAGGCTTACATATCAATGTGGCTAGCAGAGAACAATTCAATAATGATGAATAGAATGTGAAGGGTTTTTTTGAGGAGATTTTCTGAAGTTACTTAGGAAGACATGAGCTATTCAATGATAAAAGGCTTATCCTGTTTGAATAAGCCTTCTTTAAAGATTAGATTGATTTTTTCCAACTCAGAAATTTATATAGTCCAAACATAAAAGCAATCCAGATTGGAATTAAAATCACCGATTTTTCAAACCCTTGAGTCCACATGATGTATAAAATCATGCCAATAAAAATCAAAACAATATAGTTACTCAAAGGTGAAAATAGAGCAGGGAATTTGGCAACTTTATCTTCAAGTTTCATGGCGCGTTTAAACTTTAAATGAGTAAAGCTAATAATTGCCCAGTTTAAAACTAGTGCAGCCACGGCCATGTACATGAGATAGCTTAAAGCTTGTTCTGGGATAAAATAATTCAGTAATACACAACCAAAAATTAGTAGAGAAGAAAAGATAACAGCAGGTGTTGGAACCCCTTGTTTGCTCACTTTTGTGAAAATTTTGGATGCGTGACCTTGTACAGCGAGGCCATACAACATGCGACTGTTTGCATACATACCGCTATTATAAACCGACAGTGCAGCCGTCAAAATAATAAAGTTAAGCAAATGCGCTGCCCAGCCAATCCCAAGCTGGCTAAAAATCATCACAAATGGACTTTTATCTAAACCACCGAGGTCAAGCTGATTCCACGGAATGAGCGACATAATGATAGCAAGTGAAGCCACATAGAAAACCAAGATTCGAAAGATGACTTGGTTAATGGCTTGTGGAATGCTTTTTTCTGGATTTTCGGCTTCAGCAGCAGTCATCCCGATCAGTTCAATGCCACCAAAGGCAAACATTAAGAAGGCGAGCATATAAAATAGGCCCGAGAACCCGTGCGGGAAAAATCCACCATGCTGCCATAGGTTTGCAAAGCTAGCGATAGAATCACTACCTGCGGTGAGCAATAAATATGAGCCAAACACGATCATGGCAATGACGGCCGCGACTTTAATAATGGCTAACCAAAACTCAGATTCACCATAAAATTTAACGTTGCCTAAGTTCAAACATGTAACCAAAACAAAGAAAAATAAGGCTGATATCCAAGCAGGAATGTGGGGCCACCAGTAATGCACATATTTAGCAACTGCTGTCAGCTCGGTCATCGCGACCAGAATATAGACCACCCAATAGTTCCAGCCCGATAAAAAACCGGGGAATCTCCCCCAATATTTTTGTGCAAAGTAACTAAAGGAACCAACCACAGGTTCTTCTACGATCATTTCACCCATTTGGCGCATAATTAAAAATGCGACCAAACCGACAATGGCATAACCTAAAATAATAGAAGGGCCAGCAGACTGGATGACTTGTGCAGAGCCTAAAAATAAACCTGTCCCGACAGCACCACCCATAGCGATTAACTGGATATGGCGATTTTTAAGTCCGCGTTTTAATTGGGAAGATGAATTGCTCAAAATATATGCGCTGAATAAAAAAGCTGGCGCTATTGTAATAGATTGGTTAGGGATAACCTAGTTTGAAAAGGATTTTACTCAGCTAAATAAAAGGGATCCGTACAAAGCTATACGAATCCCTTTTTGAAAATTTGTTATTTTATAAATTAGAAAGATACCATTTTGCCCGGATTAATCATTGCACCGATGCCATACATACTTTTTGCGAGCGGAATAACAACGGGTGCAAGGGTACGACCAAACATAATATTTTGATGATCAATTTTAGATAACATTTCAAAATCGTTAGATTGCCCAACAAAGTCATTCGCAATAGCTTTACCAATACGTACAGTCTGTGCAACGCCGTGACCACTCCAGCCGTGAACAGCATAAATTGGGAATTTATTGCCAAACTTACGGCTATCGACAGCGCCATTTACGGTTAAATCAGTGGTTCCACTCCAGACAAAATCCATTTCTAGATTTTTAATTTGCGGGAACACGGTATTAATGCGATGCTCTAGATAATTTAAAGTTTTCTCTGGACCCCAGCATGTTCCTGTGCCTTGGCCTCCAAATAATAAGCGGTTATTAAACACGGGACGGTAGTAATCAATCTGGAACTGAGTGTCATAAACTGGATGCCCAAATGGCAAAAGCTCTTTTGTATCAAGCTCTAGCGGGGCAGTCGTTGCAACATAAGTATAGAAAGGGATAGTGGTATTGTTTTGCTCTGACAAAAGTTTAAATGAAGCATGATGTACGGCTAAAACCACAGACTTTTTAGCTTTTACGACAGCATTTGCTGTTTGAACATAAATACCATCTGATTTTTCTTCTATTGAAAGGACTTCTGTTTGTTCATAAACAGTACCGCCATTTTTGCAAAAGCCATAAATTAAACCGCGGTTTAAAGCTAAAGGATGGATTTGTCCACCCAACTCATCAATTAAACCACCTGTGTAATAGTCAGACTTAATAAAGTCCATGAGTTCGTGTTTACCCACAATACGGGTATGGTCTTCACCTAAATATTTTCGTGCATCGGCGCCTTGTGTTAAACCAACTAAATGTCCTTCATGAACGGCGGCAGTAATGTGACCATGTTTTCGGTCAAAGTTGAGCTGGTATTTTTCTGAGATGTCATCAATCAGCTGCATGGCTTCCGTAGAGGTAAAATGCCAGAGTTTTTTGGCATCTTCGTAGCTTAAGCGATCGGCCATTTCTTGGGCTTCCCAACGAGCTAAACCAGGGGTGAGTTGTCCACCATTTCGACCAGAAGCTGCGCTACCTACTCGGTTTTTTTCTAATAAAACAGTCTCTACACCTTGTTCAGCTAAATGTAAGGCTGTAGATGAACCTAATAAACCACCACCAATAACTACCACATCGCATTCAATATCAGCTTTTAAACTGTCAAAGGTATGCCAATCAGAAAGTGAGCTTTCATAGTAGTTCGCTGGATTATCTACCGATGTGCCTTCTACAGTAGTTGCGTCAAATTTTGCATGTTTTAGATTTAACCAGCTCCACTCTTTGCCCACTTGTAGAGATTTACTTGGTTTATATTCCACGTCTTTTAAAAGTTGAGGTTTAGAAATAATTTTCATGACAAAAGTTCCTTAAAAATTAATAAGCATTACTAATAGCAATACTTTGTTTTTTAATCGTTTTATAGATAAATAGGAGAATACCTAAAGCTAACCAGAAACATCCAAAAATCAGTGAAGATGAGTCAAGATTAAGCCAGAGGCAAATAATGCTGATCACAGAGATAAGCGGTAAAAAGAGGTTCAGAAATTTATTTTTAAACCCTGAGCGCTGTTTATCTTTTATATAAAACTTCATAAAAACTGAAAAATTTACAGCTGTAAAAGCGACTAGCGCACCAAAGCTAATCAGACTGACGACTTGGGCTAAGTCTAGAAAAACCGCGGACATCGAAATAAGACCAACAAATAAAACCGAAAAAAACGGTGTACCTAAGGAAATGTGAATTGTCCCAAAATACTTTTTAGGAAAAATATTATCGGTGCCCATTATATACAGTAAACGTGACGCACTGGCATGAGAAGCTAGACCAGAGGCGACAGTGTTCATAATTTGCCCGCATAAGAATACGGATTGGAAAAAAGCACCACCGACATAAAGCACAATTTCAGGCAACGCTTCTGATGGATGCTGAAAGCGTAGATTATTTGGGAAATAAAGTTGAATAAACCAAGCGGCTGTGAAAAAAATAAGTCCGCCAGCGAGAGTCGTTAACATGACCGCACGGGGGATGTTTTTGGTAGGTTGTTTAGTTTCATTTGAAAGCGTGGTAACCGCATCAAAACCTAAAAATGAAAAGCACAAAACTGAGGCACCCGCAACGAGTGGTAGTATAGATTGGTGCTCATGCCAGAGTGGAGCCAAAGTAAGTACATGTTCATAACCTTGAGTAGAGCCAATACCCTTAATCACCAAATAAACAAAAATGACCATAAGGATGATCGGTGCAAATACAAACAATAGACTCAAATTGGCGAGTAACCGAATGCGGAAACAATTCACCAAAGTGACTAGGCTCGCCGATACAATTACCCATAACCAGTAAGGCAGACTTGGAATAAGTGCGGTGAGATAAATTGCGGCTAGCAAAACATTAATGAGAGGTAATAACAGATAGTCGAGTAGAGAACACCAGCCGACAAAAAAGCCACTTTTAGGCCCTAAACTTTCAGCTGTATAGCTATATGCCGAGCCTGATTTTTCTGAATTTTTACTGAATCTTGCATAGCTCCAAGCGGTAAGTAACATGGCACCAAGTGCGAGTAAATAGGCTAGTGGTACGTGTCCATTGGTAATTCCAGAGACGATACCAAAAGTATCGAACACCGTCATGGGAGTCATGTAGGCAATACCAATAATGGTGACTTGCCAAAGAGACAGTTTTTTTAAGGAAGACGTTTTATTTTCCATGTCATTTCAACCTCAAATTCGTTGTTTTGCTTTTCATCCGGAAAAGCGATGCTATTTTTGAGCCAAAACTTCCCCTAGACCTGAATAAACACGTCTATTTGAAGAAAGTTTGTACAAAAGTGGGTGGCTGTTTTGCCTCGGTGATGCCCTAAAGCAAAGTCAAATATTTATACTTTCTGGCTTCACTCTAGATCACGACCAGTTGAAAAGATTGACACGGTAGTGAGAGAACCTGCGCGGGGCTTTGGCCTTTAAATAGTGTGCCTGTTCTGATGGTGATGTCATTTGAAGTAATCACTCGAGAAGAGTCGTTAATCACAATTGCTTTTTGTTTAATATTTTTAAGCTTCGGCATAAGAACTTTTTCGAGTGCGGAAACTAAAATATCGGTAGCAATTACACCGATAAATTGATCACGAATCATGACCGGATGAGCAAGGGTGATGGTGTATGCACCATTGCAAATATAGTCGACATAGGGTCCATGGATGCACGGACTTTTGTTTTGGGCAGGTTTATGGAACCATTCAAAAGAGCGAAAATCTAAAAAACGCTGAGCATTTTGATAGTTTTCAAGTTTGGCTTGTTGTAACTGATCTTCTTTTTTATACCACCATTCGAGTGTCCAATAATCTTGTTCTTCTTGTGTTGCAGGGCTATAACTTGCAAAACCAATACCTTGACTGTAATGGCTTTCCTGTAATGCCTTTTTAATTTCTTTTTGCAAAGCTGAACGCTCTGAACCTGAAAGCTTAACGTCTTTCGTTTTTTCAGGTTCATGTTTTGAGAGAATTTTACTCGCTTTAGTTGCCAGTTTTTCTGTAATGGCTGTCGTTTCCTCAACCACCGTCTTTAACAAATTTTGAAGCTCTTCTATATCTAAATGTTGGGTCATTCCTATAACTCCTAAAATTCCGTATTTCTCACTCGATACTTTATAAGTGCTCTACTTTATTGTTTTTATTCGATAGATAACTTATATCGAAGCATTTGGTCTGTTAGCATCGAAATAATTTTTCGTGCTTGAATAACAGCATCATCTTCATTGCCTTGAACAAAAGATGATAAAAGTTGGTGGTATTGAGCGACGACCGATTGATGAAACTGATCATCTTGATAAAGCACAGCAATGAGCGGTGCCCATTCGGCTTGTATGGTTAACTCTTGATTTGCCAGTCGAGCTGATTGAGCAAAAGAGGTGAGTGTCAGCAAGCAACGTAAATCAAGTTGGGCGCGTGTGTCTGCTTCAACGGCCTGTTCAAATTGATCAATAAGTTCTTTGATTTTGCCTAATTCATATTCAGTGGTTCTTTGTGCTGCCAAATATGCACCATGGCTTAAAATTGCACTATGAAACTCGCCTAAATCAGCTAGATATTCATTGGACGCTTGGCGCAGAGGGTGTTTGTTTAAGAGTAAATCGGAAGGTAACTCACAAACAAAGCTTCCGCCGTTTCGCCCGCGTCGTGTATCAATCAGACCTTTTACGCGTAAAGTATTTAACGCCTCACGTACTGTAATCGGTGACACTCCCATTAAGCGAGCTAGATCCGCCTCGTTAGGAAGCTGTTCATTGCTTTTGAGCAATCCAGAGATAATTGCATTTTCCAAGCGTTCTACAACTTGTTCCGATCGAGTTGCCTGAGCGATAGGTGCAAAAATTATCGTATATGCTGACATGGCGAATTCTCTAAAAGCTAAGTCAGAGACTTAGCTTAATGAAACGGATAAATGATTAAAACACGCCATATTGATGGACTGCCTGTTCATCTTCAGGCACAGCTGGTATTGCATCCCAAAGTTCAACAATTTTGCCATTATCGACTCGCCATAATTCAAAATAGGCATGTCGATTTCCGGCAATACTTCCTTCGGAATGTGTCAAGACAAATTGACCATCAGCAATGGAGCGATGCGTTTTGGAGTATACCAAACCTTGTCCTTCATTACGGATATTGTTCAAAAAATCAATGACTGCTTTAACACCATCGCCAATATCTGGGCTATGTTGAATGAACTGATCGTCATGAGTGTATTCTTTAAATGCTTCGTAATCGCCATCAATTAATGACTTTTTAAAGAAAGAAGTCACAATCTCACGATTTTTCTCTGCATCATGGTGAGTCACGATTTCAGTTGGTCCATCTAACTGTGTTCTACCGCTTACATTCGGTGCAGCTTCTGCTACAAGTCCATCCCAGTGTTCTACAATTTTGCCGTCTTTCACTCGGTAAATATCAAAACCGACTAAAGGGTTTTCATCTAGGCCCTGAAAGCGTCCATGAATCGCAACCAAGTCACCGTCTGCCAATACACGTACAGCTTCATGTTGCATGTCAGGGCAATCTTCTACCAGTTGGCGAAGGCCTGAAAGACCATTTGCAACCAGTGGTGAGTGCTCTATAAAGTCTTCAGAAAAATAACGGTCCAGAGCAGTGGTGTCGTGCAAATTAAATAGCTCGTGATGGGCTTTAGACACCAAGTCTTTCATTTCTTGTTTATTCATTTTGATCTCCTTTCAAAACGTATTGTTATTATTCGTTTGAACTCATCACATGTTTAACACGGGTATATTCTTCAAAACCGTAGCCAGATAAATCCTTACCATAACCTGACTTTTTAAAACCGCCGTGTGGCATTTCTGCGGTTAAAGGAATATGGGTGTTAATCCAAACTGTACCGAAATCAAGTTCACGAGACAGACGAGTTGCACGGGCATGATCTGTGGTCCAAACACTTGAAGCTAAGCCATATTCAACGTCGTTGGCTTTTTCAATCGCATCATTTTCATCTGTAAATTTCTGAACGGTAATCACTGGTCCAAAAATTTCATTTTGAATGGCTTCATCGTGTTGTTTTAAGCCACTAATAACAGTGGGTTCAAAATAGAAGCCTGGACGGTCTGCTTGTTTACCGCCTGTTTCAACTTTGGCATGAGCAGGTAAGTTATCAATAAAGGCTTTAACATTTTTTAATTGATTGGCATTGTTAAGCGGACCATAAAGTGCGTCTTGATCATCAGGTTCGCCAAAACGGGTATTTTTTGCAGCTTCAATGAGCTTAGCTAAAAATTCATCATGAACAGATTCAGCCACAATTACACGTGTTGCCGCAGTACAGTCTTGCCCTGCGTTGAAATAGCCCGTTAAAGCAATCATTTCAACTGCTTTGTCGAGGTCAGCATCTTCAAAAACCACTACTGGTGCTTTACCGCCAAGTTCAAGATGTGCTTTCGCTAAATTTGCTGCGGCAGAAGCTGCAACTTGTAATCCAGCACGAACCGAACCTGTAATAGAAACAAGAGCAGGGGTTTTATGTGATACAACTTTTGAACCAACCTGGGCTTGGCCTAACACCACGTTAAATGCACCTTTAGGGAAAAATGGTGCTGCAATTTCAGCAAGTAAAAGCGTACTTTCTGGTGTTGTATCACTTGGTTTTAGTACCACTGTGTTACCCGCAGCCAGAGCAGGAGCAATTTTCCAAACAGCCATCATGAGTGGATAGTTCCAAGGTGTAACTTGACCCACTACTCCGACTGGTTCGCGGCGAATCGAAGAGGTTAAACCTTCTAAATATTCACCTGAAGCTGTGCCATTGAGTAAGCGGGCAGCGCCTGCAAAGAAACGAACCTGATCTGCTGAGGCACCCACTTCTTCAGATGCAATTAAGTGTTTTAACTGACCGGTATTACGGCTTTGTGCCTCAATTAAACGCTCTGCATTTGCTTCAATCGCATCTGCCAAATTTAATAATGCTTTTTGACGCGTTGAAGGTGTACTGCGTCCCCAAATTTTAAATGCTTCTTTTGCAGCAGCGTAAGCAGCATCCACTTCTGCCTCGGTTGCGTTAGGCGATTGCGCATAAACTTCACCAGTCACCGGACTTACCAAATCGAAGTAATCAGATCCTTTGCTAGCAACATATTCGCCGTTAATAAAGTGTTGTAGTTGAGTTTTAGCCATTTTTTATACCTTGTCCTTAGGTTTTAACATATAACATATAATACTATATGTATTATGTTTTAAATTTTCTGTCAAATGCTTTGGTGAGAGGAG
>NZ_JABVBF010000101.1 GCF_013344765.1 Acinetobacter lactucae | reverse complement strand
ATCAAACTGGGCAGAAAAATGTTCAATTAGATTGGATATTAGCCTAAAGTCTAAAAAAGAATAATGAAATAACGATTTAATCATTCTATAAGATAAGAGAGTTGTGTAGGATTCGTTACAACATGAAGTTAAGGTAAAAATCTGTAAGTCAAAGTATGTTTTTTATATCTTTGGTTATTGGTTTTGGTCTTGCATAACGTTGAAATTGGTTTTGGTTGCGGTAATAAAATTAATGTAACCAAAGTGGAGGAGAGTTGATTTTTTAGCCCCTTAATTTAATGGCGTAAATCAACTTGGCATGGATAGGCAACATAAAATATATTTTTTGGAGTTTTTGATGGATCTATTCCTTAATCGTAAATCTTTCGTTGTTAAAAGTTTAGCTCTTACAGTTACAGCTTTAATGATGAGTGGGGCACATGCTGCAACTTCCGAAAAAGCGGAAATTCAACAGCTTCGTAAAGAAGTTGAAGCTTTAAAAGCTTTAATTCAAGAACAACGCCAAGTACAGCAACAACAACAGCAAGTACAGCAACAACAGCAAGTTCAACTCGCTGAAGTTAAGGCACAACCAGTTGCTGCGCCAGTTTCACCTTTAGCATCATTAAAGTCTAAAGCGGGTGCTGATGTGAACCTATATGGTTTTGTTCGTGGCGACGCTAACTATATTATTGAAGGTGCGGATGACGACTTCAACGCTGTAAGCAAGTCAGATGGTAAAACACATGATAAATTACGTGCGACTGCTAAAACGACACGTCTAGGTTTAGATTTTACTGCTCCAGTAAGTGATGCCAAAGTTGGTGGTAAAATCGAAGTTGACTTTGGGGGTACAAGTGATGCATTCCGTATTCGTCATGCTTACTTGACTTATAATGACTGGTTATTTGGTCAAACAACGTCTAACTTCTTGTCTAACCATGCACCAGAAATGATCGACTTCTCGACAAACATTGGTGGTGGTACTAAACGTGTACCTCAAGTACGTTATAACTACAAACTAGGTCCTACAACTCAATTGTTTGTTTCTGCAGAAAAAGCAGATAGTTCAACATCTGCTACTGGTGACCTCAAATATCGCCTACCCGCATTAACTGCGAAAGTAACCCAAGGTTATGCAGGAGGTAAAGGTTCTGCATCAGCTCGTGTTTTAGTGGAAAATTATAAATCACAGCTTGCTGATGATGAGAAAACTGGTTGGGGTGTAGCTGTTGGTACAGACTTTAAGGTAGCGGATCCTTTAAAACTATTTGCTGATGCATCATATGTCGTAGGTGATAATACCTATTTATATGGTAGTAACTCTGCTTACGCTGTAGATGGTAATTCTATTGAGCAAAATGAATTTGTAGCAGTACAAGTGGGTGGAACTTATAAGATTTTACCTAACTTACGTTCTACTCTAGCATATGGTGCACAATTCGCTGATGATGGTACTGATTATGCAAGATTAAATGCATCTGCTAATGAAAAAGTTCAACAAGCATGGCTCAACGTCATTTACACACCAGTTAAACCAATTGATTTAGGTGTTGAATACGTTAATGGTAAGCGTGATACCTTTGATGGCAAGTCTTACAAAGATAACCGTGTTGGTTTGATGGCTAAATACAGTTTCTAAGAACAATATTTAGTTAAAAATTAAAAAAGACGAGGTTAATTTAATCTCGTCTTTTTGTTTTTTAAAATTTAAAAATAAGTACGCAAAAGGCCTCTAGATTAGATCATTTTTTATTTAAGTCATTTTTAAGTTTCAATTTCTACATTAGAGCATCATAAAAAGATTGTAGTCACTCAAGATGCTGAATTTTTTTTCCACTTTAAAACATAAACAGATTTCACTGTTTATGTTTAACTTTATTATCGCCGTTTGGTTAGGTGCAATTCTAAATATTGGTTTCTATAATAAAGTACATCTTTTAACTCCATATTCTGGAGTAAAGGCTATTCTTTTTTTAGCTGCTACAGTGATTATTGTGGTGGCTGCTTATTATGCGATTTTACAGATTTTAAATTGGAAATGGACCGCTAAAATTGTTGCAATTTTACTGATAGTAATTGGTGGTTTTAGCTCTTATTTTGTTAATACCTTAGGGGTAATCATCTCGCCTGATCAGATTCAAAATATGATACAAACCGATGTATCGGAGATCTCTGATTTAATTTCATTACGTTTGGGGCTTTGGACAGTTTTCTTTGTAGTTTTACCTATTATTTTAATTACCCGAGTAAAGCTTAAAAAGGAAAAAATATCTCATTTGTTATTGAAAAAAGTTGGGTCAATAGCCGCCTCATTTGCAATTGTCGGTATTTTGCTTTTTACATATTATGTCGATTTTGCAGCTATTTTTCGTGAACATCGTGACTTAAAAGGTATGATTTCTCCTCAAAATAGTATTTCATCTTTAATGTCTTATTATCACAAAATGGCACCTAAGAAGAACTTGCCGCTCATACGTTATGGGGAAGATGCTCATCAAGTTCAGCAAGTACAAAGCAACTTGCCTAAATTAATGGTTTTAGTTGTAGGCGAGACTGGGCGTGCGGAAAGTTTTTCACTCAATGGTTATGCCAAAAATACGAATCCGGAACTTTCTAAACAGGATATTTTGAATTTTTCTCAAGTCAGCTCATGCGGTACAGCGACTGCGGTTTCGGTTCCATGTATGTTCTCTGGTATGCCTCGCGTTAACTATGATGAGCAACTTGCGAGTCATCGTGAAGGTCTATTGGACATTGCCAAGCGTGCAGGTTATCAAGTGACTTGGATTGATAATAATTCTGGTTGTAAAGGTACTTGTGATCGTGTTGAGCAGTACCAAATTCCAGAAAAATTAAAGCAAAAATGGTGTAAAGATGGCGAGTGCTATGATGATATTTTAATTGATAGCTTAAGTGAGTATTTGGCGACTATTCCTAAAGATGACAGCCGCCCACGACTCATTGTTTTACATCAGGTTGGAAGTCACGGACCAGCCTATTACAAGCGTGCACCAGCCCAATATCAACCGTTTAAACCGACTTGTGATACTAATGCAATACAGGGCTGTTCTCAAACGGAGTTATTAAATAGTTATGATGACACGATTGTGTATACAGATCATGTGTTAAGTCAGACGATTAATAAACTAAAAGAATTATCGAAATATCAAACAGGTTTATGGTATTTATCTGATCATGGTGAATCAACTGGTGAACATGGTTTATATTTGCATGGTTCACCCTATGCAATCGCCCCGAGCCAACAAACACATATACCCATGATTATGTGGTTTTCAGATCGCTGGAAACAACAAAATCTTGCACAAGTGAGTTGTTTAGGCCAACAAACTAAAGAAAAGTTAAGTCAGGATAATTTATTCCCAAGCTTATTAAGTTTGTTAGATGTAAGAACTCAGGCCATCAACCCTCAACTGGATATGCTGCACTCTTGTGCCCATGTGAATTAAAGCGAGCCTAAAACATGACAAAAATCTTGATGATTGAAGATGATTTTATGATTGCTGAGTCAACAATAACGTTGCTGCAATATCACCAATTTGAGGTGGAGTGGGTCAATAATGGCTTAGATGGTCTGGCTCAATTGGCCAAAAATAAGTTTGATATCATTTTGTTAGACTTAGGTTTGCCTATGATGGATGGCATGCAGGTCTTAAAGCAAATTCGTCAAAGGGCAGCAACTCCAGTTTTAATCATTTCAGCGCGAGATCAGTTACAAAACCGTGTTGATGGCTTAAACAATGGTGCAGATGATTACTTAATCAAGCCATACGAGTTTGATGAGCTACTCGCTCGTATTCATGCGCTATTGCGTCGTAGTGGGGTAGAAGCCCAACTTGCAAATCATGAGCAGCTATTACAAAGTGGTGATTTGGTTTTAAATGTTGAACAACACATTGCGATTTTCAAAGGTCAGCGTATTGATTTGTCTAATCGGGAATGGGCGATTCTTATTCCTTTGATGAGCCACCCAAATAAAATATTTTCTAAAGCAAATCTTGAAGATAAGTTATATGATTTCGATAGTGATGTGACCAGTAATACGATTGAAGTATATGTACATCACTTGAGAGCTAAACTCGGGAAAGACTTTATCCGAACTATTCGAGGGTTGGGTTACCGTTTAGGGCAGTCGTAACTTAAATTTTGGAACTTCATTACAGTGCATTATTCATTAAAAAAACGACTGATTTGGGGCACCTCAATTTTCAGTGTCATCTTAGGTTGTATATTAATTTTTACTGCTTATAAAGTTGCACTGCAAGAAGTTGATGAAATTTTAGATACGCAAATGCGTTATTTAGCTGAACGAACAGCTGAATATCCATTAAAAACAGTAACAAGTAAGTTTGATTTTCATAAAACTTATCATGAAGAAGATCTATTTGTAGATATTTGGGCTTACAAAGATCAAGCCCATTTATCACACCATCTCCATTTATTGGTTCCACCTGTTACACAAGCTGGCTTTTACTCACATAAGACCAGTAATGGCTTAATCCGTACCTATGTTTTGCCGTTAAAGGATTATCAAATTCAGATTAGCCAGCAAGAAAAGGTTCGTGAGGCTTTTGCTTGGGAACTTGCAGGTAGCATGTTCATTCCATATTTGATTATCTTACCATTTGCGATTTTTGCTTTAGCTGCAATTATTCGTCGGGGACTAAAGCCGATCGATGACTTTAAAAATGAACTGACTCAGCGTGATTCAGAAGAGCTGACGCCTATTGAAGTTGTAGATTATCCTCAAGAATTGTTACCCACAATTGATGAAATGAACCGTCTTTTTGAGCGTATTTCTAAGGCACAAAATGAGCAGAAGCAGTTTATTGCGGATGCGGCCCATGAACTTCGAACACCTGTGACTGCTCTGAATTTACAAACCAAGATTTTAATTAGTCAATTTCCTGAGCAGGAATCCTTACAAAACTTAAGTAAAGGCTTAGCGCGTATTCAGCACTTGGTGACACAGCTTTTAGCTTTAGCTAAGCAAGATGTCTCTTTAAGTGTGATTGAACCGATGAGGGCTTTTCAACTCAATGATGTCGCTTTGAATTGTGTTGAGCAGCTTGTTAATTTGGCTATGCAAAAAGAAATTGATTTGGGATTTGTTCGTAACGAACCGATTGAAATGCATAGTGTCGAGCCAACAGTTCATTCAATTATTTTTAACTTAATTGATAACGCTATCAAATATACGCCTCATGAAGGGATGATCAATATTTCTGTTTTCACTGCGACAGATGGCGATGCGTGTATACAAATTGAAGATAGCGGGGCGGGGATTGACCCAGAGCATTATGATAAAGTACTAAAACGTTTTTATCGTGTACATCACCACCTTGAAGTGGGGAGTGGTTTAGGTCTATCCATTGTTGACCGAGCAACTCAACGTTTAGGTGGGACTCTGACACTAGACAAAAGCTTAGAGCTTGGCGGACTTTCTGTTTTGGTTAAACTTCCTAAAGTTCTTCATATTCATGAAACAAGAACTTGAGTTAGGCAAGTTCTTGTTTGATTCGTTTCTCAAATTCAAAACGGTGAATACAAAATGCATAGAATAAGATATTTACCGCCCAAATGACCCAACCAGTCCATAAATTATGACTCAAGAAATGTGCTCCGCGCATCATTTGTGCCCATCCCATCATAAAGCCTAATAAAATGCCTGAAATGAGATAAAAATAGGCGCGTTTCGGTTGTTCAAGACGATAAACAAAATAACCTGTCATCAAAATAAAACCTGCGCTTGCATGACCACCCGGAAAGCAATGACCATGTGTAGCCGTAAAATCCCACACATAGCTTAAAGTTGTAGGATGAACCATATTCCAAGGACACGCATGAGCCGATTGTGATTTTAAGAGACCAACTATACCGCTACCAATCATACTCACGAAAAACATATAGCCATATTGCCAACGATAAAGCTTTAATTTCTTAACTTTAAATGATGCAAGCCACAGGCCAAAAAAGATAATGTAAACGGTAGTGATGATCTGTTTTACAATTTCATGATTAAGTCTTTCCAGATACCAATTGTCTCGATTGAAAAAATGACCTGTTGAATCAATCCAAGGGTGGATGAAATACATGTCAATTTTTCCACCCACAGGAAAAACGATTAAAAGCAGAAAAAAACTGAAAAACAGAAGAATGATATTAAGCTGAAAAAATTGTTTTTGTTGATTCATGCCATGCAACATCAATTAGATTGTGAGTAAAGGCATTACATAAAATTAGGCTTAAATTGATCTTAAACCATACAGAAGAAAGGGGACCAATTTTCCTTAAAAAATAAAAAAGCGACGAGAGGTATCGTCGCCTTGAGCACTTTAGAAAGTATTAAAACATACCCTCTTCAGAGTTTGCCGAAATCTTATGAATAGATAAATCTGCACCACGGAACTCGTCTTCTTGAGATAAACGAATGCCGATAGTTGCTTTAAGCAAGCCGTAAACAATAAAGCCACCTGCGAGAGCAATGGCTATCGCGAGCGCTGTCCCGATGAGTTGGGAGATGAATGATACACCGCCTAAACCACCAAGCCATTGTTGACCAAATAAACCTACAGCAATACCACCAAATGCACCACATACGCCGTGCAAAGGCCATACACCGAGTACATCATCAACTTTGAGTTTGTTTTGAGTATAGGTGAATAGATATACAAACATAGCCCCAGCTGCACCGCCAATCACAAGTGCACTGATTGGATGAACAATGTCGGAGCCTGCACAGATTGCGACTAAACCTGCAAGTGGACCATTATGTAAGAAACCAGGGTCATTTTTTCCAATCGCATTGGCTGTAATGGTGCCACCGACCATTGCCATAAGTGAGTTAATAGCAACTAAGCCAGAAATAGCATCAACACGCTGCGCACTCATCACGTTAAAGCCAAACCAGCCGACAATTAAAATCCATGAACCCAGTGCCAAAAACGGAATAGAAGACGGTGGATGAGCACTTACACGACCATCTTTTTTATAACGACCAGAACGTGCCCCTAATAAAATGACAGCAGCAAGCGCAATCCAACCGCCCATGGCATGAACTACGACTGAACCGGCAAAATCATGAAAAGCTGCGCCAAAAGTGGCTTCTAACCATTTTTGTAGACCGTAGTTACCATTCCAGACCATACCTTCAAAAAACGGATATACCAGCGCAACTAAAGCGAGTGTTGCAATTGCTTGTGAACGCATTTTTGCACGTTCAGCAATACCACCCGAAATAATGGCAGGAATTGCCGCAGCAAAAGTGAGTAAAAAGAAGCAACGCATAAGGTTATAGCCATGATCACTTGATAAAACCGTACCATCATGGAAGAAATGCTGACCATAGGAAATGTAATAGCCAACAAAAAAATATGCGATTGCAGAGAGGGCAAAGTCAGTCAGAATTTTACTCAGTGCGTTCACCTGATTTTTGTGGCGAACCGTACCAAGTTCCAAGAATGCAAAACCTGCGTGCATGGCAAGAACCAAAACTGCACCAAGTAATAAGAAAAATAGATCTACATTTTGCATAGCATGCTCGAAAAAAGTGCTAAATTCCATTTTGGAACAAATCTGGGTCTGTAAATTGCACCAAAATAGATTTAAGGAATCTAAAAACCTAAGTTTGTCGAAACAAACTCAATTGCATAAAAGTGAATATGCAATAAGCGCACCAATTTGGATTAAATAAGGAGTTTTTGGCGATAAATGGTGCGTTGATCTGGTTAAGGAGGGCAGTTTTGGCGCTTTTTACGTTACAAGTCATCTAATATGTTTATAAATTGACCTGAAAGAGTTCGTTATTAAAGTTTAAAAAGAATCACTCATGTTTAATTAATGATCTGACCAAACTTCCTGAGCGACTTCAATAAAAGCTTTCGCAGCAGGACTCATGTGCTTTTTATTTTTGACTGCAAGACCAATTGAACGTTTAAGGTTCGGTTTAAAAGGGCGTTTAACTACATTTGGATAGAGTGACAGTAATTCTTTGGTAATCACCATATCAGAGACAATAGAAACCCCTAACTGGTTGTGAACCATGCTGACGATACTTAGAATTTGTGAAACATAAAATTTGATGTCTGGCTTTACATTAAAGTTTTTTAAAATTAATTCGACCTGATGTCGACTACCCGCCATTGTCATAATAAAAGGGCAGTTTTCTAGTTGTGCTAGATCAATATATAGCTGCTCTGCGAGTGGGTAACCACTCGGAATTAGGGCTACAAAACGATCTTCAATTAAAGGGAATGTATCGAATCGCTCATCGGGCATAATTAAAAAACCGACCTCAATGCGCCGTTCTAATAACCACTGAGCAACTTCTTTATCTTCACCTTCATCAATATAAATTTCGATTTTTGGGTAACGCTGCCGAAAGGCTTCTAAAATTTCAGGCAATAGATAAATAGAGGACGAAGCCCCAAAAGATCCAATACGTAATGTGCCTTCATTTAAACCGTGGATGGCAGCCACTTCTTTTTCTAACGTGTTGGAAATACTCAATAGCTCTTTTACATGAGTGAGTAACTGCTGACCTGTTGTAGTCAGCTCAATATCACTTTGAGTTCTTGAAATGAGGTTAATACCCCATTGTTGTTCTAATGACTTAAGCGCATGAGAAACTGCCGACTGTGAAATTCCCAGCTTTTCTGCTGTAGCAGTAAAGCTTTTTAGTTCAGCAATAAGTGCGAAAATTTCAAGCTGGGTAAATGTCATGTTGTACTTATTATGAGTAAAAACTCATTTTATCATGAGTTTTCATTATCTTTAATATATGAGTAAGCCAAAGGAATTGCCAAAAAATAGCAAGCCCTTCAACCAAACTCGAGTAAAGAAATGAATAGTATTGTTTTATCTCTTTTTCCTTTAGTTGCATTAATTGCATCGGGATACCTGTTTAAAAAATATCGTTTTTTTAGCGATGAGTTTTGGGCTGGGGCAGAGAAGCTCAATTACTATATTTTATTTCCCGCTTTGCTTTTTAGTACGCTATCGACCGCAAAAATTGACTTACAAAGCTTGAGTACAGCCATTATTGCAATGTTGATTGTGGTCTTAGCTGTGACCGCCTTTTTATATATACTTCGAATGTTTTGGCACATACCGCCTGCACGTTTTGGTGTGCATGTACAAAGTATGGTTCGCTTTAATACCTATATTGGTTTGGCTTTAGTGACTTCACTTTTTAAAAGTGAAGGAATGGCAATTCTGGCAATTTTATTGGCGCTTTGCATTCCACTCGTAAACGTTATTTCGGTGCTTGCTTTAACGTCTAAAGAACACATGGCAATCAAACCTGTTTTGATTGCACTCCTTAAAAACCCTTTAATTGCATCGTGTGTGGTTGGAGCAGCAGTCAATACACTTCAAATCCCGATTTGGGAAGGTTTTACTCAGTTTATTAAGCTTTTTTCAGTGTCGAGTTTGCCACTAGGATTGTTATGTGTTGGCGCAGCTTTGCAGTTTATGCAAATTAAAAAAGACATTGTGGTATTAGCAGCAGACACGTTTGCTCGACTTTTAGCAGTACCTGCTTTGGCTTACACGGTCTGCATGTGGTTTGGTTTACCAAGCTTGCAAACTCAAATTTTAGTCATTTTCTTTGCGCTACCGACTGCTTCTGCTTCATACATTTTAACCAAAGTTTTGGGTGGCGATAGTCAGCTCATGGCAGCCGTGATTAGCTTTCAAACTCTAGGTGCTGCCGTGACTTTACCACTGGTGATTTGGTGGATTTCTTAAGATATAAATCTTTGGCCTGACTCGTATTTAAAGAATGCTTGGCTACCTTCCTCATCTGATTATTGCTACACTTTTTTCTTTTTCGGGTGGATGAGTATGTCCTTTGATCTCAAAGTGAGCTTGCAGCAAAGGTCTGAACCGTCTGCACAGCAGAAAAAACTAAATCGCCTGATTGATAAAATAGAGCAGCAAAAAGTTAGCCTGAGCACATGGCAAAATGCACAAGCCGAGATTCAACAGCACATACGGCAAAAACTAATGCCTGTGTATGGCGATTTGCATGAAGTGCTATTTCAACAGCTAGAGCAACTCTGGAATATGCTGCATAGTCATGAGTTTTCTAAAGCGGATATGCAACAACTCGATGAAAAAAATACCCAGCTTGCGCAAATGTTGAAGCGCTCTAAAATGCTGTCTGCTCAACAGTTGGAGCTGGTAAAGCAGATCGATACTTTTTATGAGCAATATGCACAAGAGTCGGTAAAAAAGACTAAAAAAATTCAGTCAATAAAATCTGAATATGAAGAAAGTGCTGAGCAAGGTGTAGAGTTAGAAGAAGACTTTGAAAAGTATGCAGCCGAGCAACAACAAGCGAGAGAACAAGCAAAGCAGCAAAGACAGCAACAGAAACGTGAACAAGCTGAGCAAATGGCAGCGCAGTCACTCAAAACAGTTTATTTAAAAATTGCTTCGATGATTCACCCAGACCGTGAACAGGATGAAACGAAGAAAGATGAAAAAACTGAGTTGTTCCAACAGGCAAGTCAGGCCTATGAAAAGCAGGATTTGTTTTATTTACTCAAACTCCAGTTACAGCTTGAACAGAATAAAGGGCTAGGCGCTAAAGAACTATCTGCCGAGCAATTGCGGTTTTATAAACTGGCTTTAGATGCACAAAGTCAGCAGCTTGAAAGCCAAATTGAAGAGATTTTAGATTCTTTTCAGTTAGCCAAGAATGTGAAAGCGGAGCATGTGCATATCAGTGATGTTTATAAAGCTGTAGATGCTGATTGTGCTGAGCTAAAGCAGCAGGTGAAGTGGGAAAAAGAGCGTTTAAAGCATATGAAAAAAGTGAGTGGAGTAGAGATGTTATTGGGGCATGGGGTGCTTTGATTTATCAGATAATCTTATCGAGATAGCTAGCTGATGACAGTAATGACTAGCTTTCAGGATTTTCCCAACTTGGTGGTTGTTTTTGCCAGTAACACCGAATAAACTCGATTAAAGCTTTTACTTTTGGGGAAATATGTCTTTTTGATGGATATACAGCATAGATCGAGTGTTGTATTGGTGCAATATCCTCCAAGACTGGTACAAGTGTTCCTTGATAAATGTCATTGGTAACAAGATAAGCACCCACTTGGATAATACCAAAGTTATTTAGTGCCGCATCGCGTAGTGATTCAACATCATATAAGCGAATTCTACCTTGTGCTACATAGTCAATATTGTTTCCTTCAATATGAAAACGCCAAGGTGTTTGATGGCCTTGATGTAAATAAATAAGATTTTGATGTTGCTGTAGATCTTCTATTTTGTATGGTTTACCTTTTTCTTTCAGATAGCTAGGGCTAGCACAAGTGATTAACCAATGGCTGGCTAATTTTTGTTGCACTAGATTGCTGCTCACATGTTGCCCAAAGCGTATCGCAACGTCTATGCCATCATGTATTAAATCTTGAAACTCATCAGAAAAAATTACTTCAATCTCGATTTCAGCATATATATTTAAAAAATCTAATATGATTGGCATCATATAAATTCGACCAAAAGCAACAGGTACTGTAAGACGTAAACGTCCCTTCAGCTTTTGAGTGCGTGTCATAATCAAGGTTTCAGTTTCTTCAACTTCTTGTAATATGCGTTGTGCGTACTCATAGAATAGATGCCCCTCGTCACTTAAACTCAAGGTACGTGTAGTACGATAAATTAAACGGGTGTGGAACCTATATTCGAGGCGTTGAATACATTTACCTATTGCTGAGCGTGACAAATTAAGAGAATCAGCTGCAGCGGTAAAGCTCCCAGTTTCTACGACACGTACAAAAATTAAAAGGTCAGATAAATTAGTCATCTCTGATATAGCGAGATTAACCACTTTTATTCCCCATTGCTGGCACTCAAATGGAGTTTATCAAGTACAGGGGGGTAAGTATATTTTAGTACAACATTATATTTGATGTACCCGCTCAATATGAAAACCCCCATTCTTAATGAACAAAAATCTCAAGCTGGTTTGCATGCTTGGTTAGCAGTTATCGCTGTTGCTTTGGCGATTTTTATTGTAGTTAGTGTAGAAATGCTACCTATTGGATTATTAACACCTATTGCAAAAAGTATGCAACAACAATTAGGAAGCATGAGTCTTATTGTTTCTACTCCATCTTTAGTTGCTGCAATTACTGCACCATGTGTCATTTTAGTATTTAACCGCATTACTCGTCGTAAATTAATTCTTTTATTTATGTTGTTATTGTTTATTTCAACATTAGTTTTTGCAATGGCTAATGCATTTCATTGGTTGTTGCTGGCCCGAGTATTATTTGGAATTTCTATGGGGGGAATATGGTCCCTAGCAGGAAGTATTGCAGTTCGTTTAGTTCCAACTGCACAAGTTGGACTCGCCACTTCACTTATTTTTAGTGGTGTTGCAGCAGCTTCGGTATTGGGTGTGCCAATAGGAGTTTATCTAGGGGATTTATTTGGATGGAGGATGGCATTTATTAGTATATCGATGTTAGTTGCAATAGTATTTTTAATGCTGTTTTGGTCATTACCACCTCTTACGGTTCAACAAACGAGTACATGGAGAGATACTTTAGTTGTATTAAAAAAAACAAATATTGTCGTTGGGCTAGGGATGACCTTATTTATAGTTACAGGGCATTTTTCAGCATATACTTTTATACGTCCGCTACTACAAGAAATGGCCCATTTCTCTGATTCTTCTATTGGAGCTTTATTACTAATTTATGGTGTTTTTGGAATTCTCGGTAATTTTATTTTAGGATTTAGTATTCAAAAATTTCTTTGGCAAACATTGTTTATCATTGCTTTATTATTGGGTAGTACATTATTTTTATTTATGTTTTTCGGTAATTCTAAGTTTCTTAGCATAGTTTTACTTTTAATTTGGGGACTTTCTTATGG
>NZ_JABVBF010000100.1 GCF_013344765.1 Acinetobacter lactucae | reverse complement strand
AAAAAAGCGCCCAATCTAGAGCGCTTTTTATATCTACTTTTTTAAGAAGTTTTAGTCGCATCAATATGACGATGTTCAGAATGTAAATATTCATCAGATTGCATTTCGAGTAAACGAGAACGAGTACGCTCAATTTCAAATGCTAATTTTTCACCCTGATAAATATCAATAATACTATCTTGAGAAGTTAAAAGTAATTTCACTCCTCGATCGTAGAATTCATCGACTAGATAAATAAAACGACGTGTACCTTCTGACAAGAAATCTGTCAAATGAGGAACATTACTGACTAGAACCGTATTATAAATATTTGCAATTTCAATAAAATCGGCTGGGCTACGTGGTTTAAAGCAGAGTTCAGAGAATTCACACCACAACACGTCTTCTGTATGTCCTAGTGTCTCGACAACACGATTATTAATCACAATCGGCTCTTGAGAATGAGCTTGTGTATGAGTTAATGCACTAAAACGTTCAGCCATCCAGCTTTGTGCTTCATTCGTTAATGGTGATTTAAATAATTGAGCCTGTTTTAGCACACGTAAACGATAGTCCACACCCGCGTCTACATTTAAAATGGCACAGTTCTTTTTAACCATTTCGATTGTTGGTAAGAAGCGATCACGGTGAATACCGTTTTTATATAAGCCATCTGGTGCAATGTTTGATGTTGCAATTAATGTCACACCACGAACAAACAATTTTTGGAATAAATCGCTCAAAATCATTGCATCTGTTACGTTTGAGACAAAGAATTCATCAAAACAAATAACGACAGCATCTTTATAGATTTGGTCAGCTACGATTTCAAGTGGATTACGTTGGCCTGAAAGCTTATTTAGCTCTTTATGAACATGTTGCATGAAATGATGAAAATGCATACGCGTTTTACGGCGAAATGGCACAGACTCGTAAAATTGATCCATAAGCCAAGTTTTTCCACGGCCTACTCCACCCCACATATATACACCTTTAGGTGAAGTTTGGCGGCGAAAACGACGGAAAGCTTTTTTAGAGGCTTTATAACGGTTTAAAAGTTCCTTCCATACGCGATCTAATTCTTGCACTGCCTGTGCTTGCGCTTCATCTGCCATAAATTGACCTGAAGCTAAAGCCTCAGCATAGCGTTCTGCTGGGGAAGAAGGTGTGAATGCAGTACTATGAGAAGATTTTAAATTTAACATATCGTTTTATTTCAATTTTAACTGATGAGAGTATAGCGAACATTTTGTTCAACCACATTAGCTTTTAGCATCAAGAGTTACGACGATGACTCTTTTGCATATTGTCGAGGACTCTGCCCAAACCATCGTTTAAATGCATGATTAAATGCCGCTGGTTCAGAATAGCCGAGTAATTCGGCAACAACTTCTATTGAGTATTCCCTATATTCCATAAGCTTCAATGCCTTATTCTTGATAACTTGTTCACGAATTTGCTTATAACTCGTATTTAGCTGCTGCAATTGATGCCTTAATGTCCTTTCAGGCATTTTCAATGCAAAAGCCGTTTCCGCCATGCTGGGGATAATTCCTTGTTGCAATTCAAGATAATCTTGCACACATTGTATGATATGTGGAGTTTGATGATCTTGTTGATTTAATCTTGTTATTTCTGCATTACATTTTGACTCATAAATACGATGTGTAATGATATCGGCAGAAGGAATCTTGATTTCAAGTACATCCTTACTTAGGCTAAATGCCGCATATTCACCATTAAAATGCACATCTTCGCCATAATATGCAAAATAGCGTGACAAAGTATCTAAATCAGTAGGTTTTTCAAAAGGAAGTTCTATACGCATCGTAGGCATTTGTAATCCCATCATCGTATAAATATCTTGAATAAATTTATAGGTTCCTGAAATTTCACATTGTGCCCGTAATTGGCCAATTTCCGTTTTTAAATCAACAGGCAAATAATTTAGAATGGTGCGCTCATCAGTTTCGTATAAATCTAAGCGACCAAATAAGTGAGTAAGTTTTTGATATTTTATACCTTTATTTAAAGCAGTTTGAATATCATTACTTGTAACAAGCAACATAAGCAAGGGACCATATCCCGCTAAAGCGTAATGCTGTCCAATAAATAGTCCCTTTTCAGGCTCAACATTTTTACTAATAATTTGTTGAATGTCCCATTCAAGGCGATCGTGAATTGTAGAACTCGGGTCTAAGGCATCGATTTTAATACCTATATCAGCCAAACGTGAGTCGACATCAATGCCAGCATTGCGCATTCCTTGAATTAAATAGATTAAACCAAGTATCGACCGTTTCATTCTTCTAACAATTTCTCTAGACTGAAATGTTTTACTATAAAGAAGCAAGAAAATTAATTGCCGAATCTATCAATTTTCGCGTCGATACAATCATGTTTAAAGTGATTAAAAAACGTTAGTCTTGCGTGCAATCCTCTTTTTAGCTTATGCAGGGTTTCCAATGCTAAACGCAAAGCAAGATGCTATTCAAAAAACTAAAATCGCTATTATTGGGGCTGGATTTGGTGGCCTAGCAATGGCAATCCGTTTACTGCAAAATCAACAGCACGACTTTGTTATTTTAGAAAAATCAAACGATGTCGGTGGAACTTGGAGAGAAAATCGTTATCCGGGTGCAGCATGTGATGTTCAATCTCATATGTATTCTCTATCTTTTGCACCAAAGACCGATTGGACCAAACGCTATGCAGAGGGACCAGAGATTTTTGAATATATTCAAGATATTACAAAGAAATATAAGATTAAAGATTACTGCAAGTTTAACCATGAGGTAACTCATGTCCAATATGATGAAACACGTCATGTATGGACCTTAGATTTTAAAAATCAGCCTTCTATAGAAGCTCAATTTGTAGTTTTTGCCTCAGGTCCTTTACACATTCCTCAAATTCCCCCTATCAAAGGGATCGAAAAATTCAAAGGGAAAGTATTTCATTCCTCACAATGGGAATACGACTATAACTTGAACGGCAAGTCAGTCGCATCTATTGGTACGGGCGGCAGTGCAATCCAATATATTCCTGAAATAGCTAAAGATGTTAAACAACTTTATGTATTTCAAAGAACGGCTGCGTGGGTCATACCACGAGATGAGCGCAAATATTCAATCTTAAGTAAAGCATTATTCAAATCTTCTAATATTTATCGCCAGATTCATCGTAGTCGTCTTTATTGGAGTAATGAATCTCGCGTTGTGCCAATTGTTCAACCTCAAATCATGAAGTATGGACAAAAATTGGCAGAAGCATTCATACGTTTTCAAGTCAAAGATAAAGAGCTAGCAAAAAAACTCACACCTGACTTCGTTATGGGATGTAAACGTATTCTTATCTCAAATAAATACTTTCCTACCTTTAACCGTAAAAATGTTGAATTAGTTACTGATAGTATTCAAGAGATTAAAGAAAACAGTATTATCACTAAAGATGGTAAAGAACGACCTATTGATTGTTTAATTTATGGTACAGGTTTTATTACTGATCCACGTATTTATTTAAAACATTTCACCTGTATTGGACGCAATCAAATCGAGCTAAAACAAGCTTGGAAAGATGGTGCAGAAAGTTATTATGGAATAATGACCAAGAATTTTCCTAACCTATTCCAATTAGTGGGTCCCAATACAGTTCTAGGTCATAATTCGATTATTTTTATGATTGAATCTCAAGTAAACTACATTTTACAGCTTATTCAACTCGTAGAAAAATCTGGTCAAAAAGCAATTGAGATCAAACCGGAAGTTCAAGACGCCTTTAATGAACGTGTTCAAAAGCAGCTTCGAGGAACTGTATGGCAAGCTGGTGGCTGTAGTAGCTGGTATCAATCTGCCGATGGTAAAAACTTTTCGCTATGGCCAACTTATACATGGAAGTATTGGTTAGAAACACGTAAAGTCAAGCCCAAAGACTACTTACTTTTAAATAAAAGTTCACAGAGCTATGCAGCTTAAAATGTTCAAGACATAATAGGTAGGTTGATAACAATCTACCTATTATATGCAATCTTTTTATCTCATCATTCAAATATTTTTAGCACTTGCTTTCGGTTATTTTTTAGCTCCAAAACTATCTCTAAATATCCGACACTTCATATTTAAAATACTTCCCTATTTTTCTTATATTCTCTTAGCGAGTGTAGCTTTAGAATTAACATTGGCCCTTGATCAAATTGAGAATCCTTCTGCCATACTCCCACCAGCGATTATTATTGCTCTTACAACATCTTTCGGTTCTTTCTTTACCTGTTTATTGGCTTATACAATTTTTGATAAACAAAGTGTCAAAGGGAAAATCTCGCTTCAACTTTTTGTAAATGCTTTAAAAAATATTGCAAAAGCTTTTTTTGCATTAGGAATAGGTGTTTTATTAGGAACTATTGCTACCCAATTCAACTCACATATGGCATTTAATAGTTGGTATTTATTATTACTTTTTATTTTCTTAATTGGTATCGAACTTGCCTTTACCCACTTTAACCGTACATGGTTAAGCTGGAAAATTTTAATTGTACCCTTAGCTGCTTTTGTAGGGTCATGCATAGCGGGCTTTTTGAATTACTATTTACTTCAGAAGCATTTTACACTTAATGAAACTTTAGCTTTAGCACAAGGTTATGGCTGGTATTCAATGTCAGGGATCTTATTTACGCAATTACATTCGGCAGAGTTGGGTGGAATCGCCTTATTAACTGACTTATTTAGAGAAATTGTTGCTATTTTTCTAATGTATACCATGGGTTGGCGTTTTCCACGCCCTGCTATCTCAAGCGCTGGCGCAACGTCAATGGATGTTACCTTAGCAATGGTAAAACAGTCATGCGGTACACATTATGTACCACATGCCATGATGAGTGGCTTATTATTAAGCCTACTCGCCCCGTTATTAATTAGCTTATTCCTAAATTTTTAGGCAATTGAAGCCAAAATAGATTTCAACATTTCTGTTGGGTTTTCTGCTTTGGTAATCGGTCGACCAATAACCAGATGTGTAGAACCATCAAGCATAGCTTGCTTTGGAGTCACAATACGTTTTTGGTCGTCTGCATTAGAACCCTCCGGACGAATACCAGGTGTTACCAAAGAGAAGTCTTGCCCGATCAATTCACGAAGAATCTTAGCTTCTTGAGCAGAACAAACTACACCATCCAAACCACTTTCTTTGGTTAATTTAGCTAAGCGCTTTACATGTTCCACAGGTTCAACATCTAGACCAATATCTTTTAGATCTTCACGCCCCATTGATGTGAGCACTGTCACAGCAATCAACTGGGTTTGATAGTTACCTGCTTTTAAACGCTCCACGCAGGTTTCCATCATTTTACAACCACCGGAAGCATGAACATTTACCATCCATACTCCTAGATCAGCTGCTGCACAAACAGCTTGAGCAGTAGTATTTGGAATATCATGAAATTTAAGATCAAGAAAAACTTCAAAATTTTGTTCTTGCAGTTTTTTTACAACAGATGGGCCTTCATGAGTAAAAAGCTCCTTACCCACTTTTAAACGACATAAAGCAGGATCAAGCTGTTCAACAATTTTTAAAGCGTCATATTGGCTTTTTGCATCTAACGCAACAATGATACTCAAGAGACTTTCTTCCATCATATAAAATCAGCATTATTATAATAGACAACACATCAAGGAATAAAGAAATGTAGAGGATCGCTTTCGAAATTTAAAAACGATAAGACCAAAAGAGTTTATATTTAGAATAATAAAAGAAGAATAGATAAAATTAATTAAGGGAGATACTACTCTTTACTTATCAATAAAGAGTAGTACGGGGATTATGATTATAACGGAGTAGAGTTTTTATCTTGCGGATAAATATCTACAACGGTTTTTTCATGTCTTACATTCGCAGCTGCTTCAGCTGCTGCTAATTGAGCACTTTGGATTTGTTCTTTTCTCAAATGGTCAATATCTTTACGCAATCGTTTAATTTCCCAGCTTTTTTGGAATACACGGAAAACCTGCACGCCTAATAAAAGACCAACTACAGTTCCTAATACCAATGTGAGTAGCAACAATAAGCCTAAACGCATAGCAGGAACTTGGGTAAATAACAAATCAACAGAAAGTTCTGTTGGATTTTGCAAAACAAGTGCTAAAGAATAACCAAATACAACAATAAGTAATGCAATTAAAATATAACGCATAGGCACCCCGACTTATAAATTTTATTTATTTCCCAGATTCGTTTACTGCATCACGAAGGGCTTTTCCGGGCTTGAAATGTGGAACAGCTTTAGCTGCAACTTCAACTGATTTTCCTGTTTTAGGATTACGACCAACTCTTGGATCACGGTGGTGTAAAGCAAAGCTACCAAAACCACGGATTTCAATTCGATTATCAGTTGACAGGGCTTCTATCATTTGATCAATCATAATTTTAACCGCTTCTTCCACCAAAGGTTCAGCTAAGTGTGGGTTTTTTAGCGCAATGCGTTCAATCAAATCAGACTTATTAAGAGCTTCAGTAGTCATCTACGACCTCGTTATTTATTGCTACTCTATGTCGTTCGATAATAACCTGTTTAAATACAAAACGGTAGCGCAGTATGTTGAATACTACGCTACCGTTTACAGTAATTTGTATAAAAAGTACAATTCCGTTACATGAAACTGTACTTTGTTAACTTATTACTTCATTTGTGCTTTGATCAAGTCACCAATAGTCTTAGGACCATTGTCTTGACTTGTTGTTGCTGTACGCAAGCTAGCAACTGCTTCTTTCTCTTCAGCTTCGTCTTTCGCTTTGATAGACAAGTTGATAGAGCGAGATTTACGATCAACGTTGATGATCTTCGCTTCAACTTCTTGACCAACTTCTAAGAATTTAGTCGCATCTTCTACGCGGTCACGATTGATTTCAGAAGCTTTAAGAGTTGCTTCAACTTCGTCAGCTAACTTAACAGTTGCGCCACGAGCATCAACTGCAGTTACAGTACCTTTAACTAAAGCACCACGTTCGTTAGCAGCTAAGAAGTCATTGAACGGATCGCTGTTCAATTGCTTGATACCAAGGCTGATACGGTTACCTTCAGCGTCTACAGACAAGATAACAGCTTCAACAGTGTCACCTTTCTTGTAACGACGAATAGCTTCTTCACCTTGCTCGTTCCAAGAGATATCAGACAAGTGTACTAAACCGTCGATACCGCCGTTCAAGCCAATGAAGATACCAAAGTCAGTGATAGACTTGATAGTACCAGATACTTTTTCGCCTTTCTCATGAGCTTTAGCAAACTCTTCCCATGGGTTAGCACGAGTTTGTTTGATACCAAGGCTGATACGACGACGTTCTTCATCAACTTCAAGAACCATAACGTCAACTTCATCACCAATCTGAACAACTTTAGATGGGTGGATGTTTTTGTTAGTGTGGTCCATTTCAGAAACGTGAACTAAACCTTCAACGCCTTCAGCGATTTCAGCGAAACAGCCGTAGTCAGTTAAGTTAGTTACGCGAGCTTTAACGATAGAACCTTTAGGGTAACGGCTCATGATCGCTAACCATGGATCTTCGCCTAATTGTTTAAGGCCTAAAGATACGCGGTTACGTTCACGGTCAAATTTAAGTACTTTAACAGTAACTTCTTGACCAACTTCAACAACTTCTGAAGGGTGCTTGATACGCTTCCAAGCCATATCTGTGATATGTAGAAGACCATCAATACCGCCAAGATCAACGAATGCACCGTAATCAGTAAGGTTTTTGATAGTACCTGTAACTGTTTGACCTTCTTCAAGTTGAGCAAGTAATGCTTCACGGTCAGCAGAAGATTCAGCTTCCATTACAGCACGACGAGATACAACAACGTTATTACGTTTAGCATCAAGTTTGATTACTTTAAACTCTAACTCTTTACCTTCAAGGTGAGTAGTGTCACGGATAGGACGAGTGTCAACTAATGAACCTGGTAAGAATGCACGAACAGGACCGATGTCAACAGTGAAACCGCCTTTAACTTTACCAGAGATAACACCAGTAACGATTTCGCCATCTTCAAAGATTTTTTCAAGTTTAGTCCAAGTTTCAGCACGCTTAGCTTTTTCACGTGATAAAACTGTTTGACCCATACCGTTGTCAAGAGCTTCAACAACTACGTCAACAGTATCACCAACCTGAACTTCAAGTTCACGTTGTTCATTTAAAAATTCAGCACGGTCAACAATGCCTTCAGACTTTAGGCCAGTGTCAACAGTTACCCAGTCGCTATCGATGTTTACAACAACACCTTGGATGACTGCACCCTTTTCAACGTTGAGGTTTAATTCACTTTCTTCAAAGAGGGCTGCAAAAGATTCGGTCATGATATACCTGATAAATTCAGCGGTCTTGGATCAGACAAGGCCGGTTTAGTTAAGTATCAACATAGTCTTTATAGACTGATCAAGCTATGCTTCAACTGATAATTCTATTTACTAAATAGTACGGCTATCGACATAATCAACCATTAACTTAAATACCTGATCGATAGTTAATTCTGAACTATCAATGATATAAGCATCTTTGGCTGGCTTGAGCGGAGCAACTTCTCGCTCCATATCTCTTTTGTCACGTGCCTGTATATTAGCTAAAATGTCGTTTATTTTAGCATCTAGCCCCATACCCTGCAACTGTTTTACTCTTCGCTCAGCACGCGACTCAGCCGAAGCTGTCAGATAAATTTTAGCATTTGCTTCAGGAAAGATAGATGTTGCCATATCACGGCCATCTGCAACTAAACCAGGATTTTGAGCGAAAGCTCTTTGTCTCTCAAATAACGCCTGTCTAAGTTCAGGAATCACTGCAACTTTTGATGCATATTCACCAACTCGCTCTGTACGAATTGTTTGGGATACGTCTTCACCATCCAAGAAAACCAAAATCCCTGATGTAGAAGTCTCAAATTTAATATCCAGTTGACGTGCATATTGAATGCATTCATCGAGCTGGCTATCTAATTTATCTAATAAATCGTGTTTGTGTAATGACAACCCCAACAAACGATATAAGGCACCCGAATCGAGTAAATGATATTGATAATGTGCTGCAAGTTTTGCTGCCAACGTTCCTTTACCCGAACCACTCGGACCATCAATAGTAATAATTTGAACTGTCATTTAACTCTCACTAAGAAGCAATTGCTTTAGCTAATCTCGAAAAGCCTAGTGTAATGGCTAGTTTTAGCTGTGCAAGGATTAATTTACTTACCACTGGCGCTTTTGCCGTCAACTCGATACGGTATGTAACTAAAGTAATATATGGAGTAATTTCAGAAAACTCGATTCTACCTAAATGGTGTTTAATCAAAGGATTATCTATTAATTTATATTCAATACTTTTATTTTCTTCAAGCACCGTAATTTCTTCTTTAAGTGGCTTAATTGGACCAAATCCCATACGTCGAACTGAGCCTAAACCATCCGGTCTTTTAGCGTCTGCAGAGTCTTTAACACGTACAACTTGTAAAGGTGCGAAAGCAGTATTATAAGTTGAATGCTTAGAGAGCAAATCAAATACATCACTAAGAGGAGCATTAAATTCTTTTTTTACGGTAATTACATTACGCATTGAATCGTCCTTATTAAATAGAATCATGGCATTAAAACCGCGTTAGTTTGCCATAAGCGCATGTTAATTTTTAATCATTTAAGGACGTTTTTTGTTGTTTCTCTTGTCTCTTTTGCTCGCGTCTTTGTTTAAAAAAATGACTAAGTTGTTGAGCACATTTTTCTTGTAGGCAGCCATTTTTAAATGTAAACCTATGATTATAATAACCTTGCTGCAATAGCTGCCGTGCACTTACCAATGAGCCTGCTTTAGGTTCTGGTGTACCAAAAACTACATGTTTGATTCTTGCATGTACCAACGCACCTACACACATCGTGCACGGCTCAAGAGTAACATATAAAGTTGCATCTTCAGGTAATCGATAATTTTCTAATGAAGAACACGCTGCGCGAATAGCTTGAATTTCTGCATGTGCAGTTGGATCTAATAAAGTAATAGGAGCATTATAGCCTGATCCAATTACTTTATTTTGACTCACTAAAACTGCCCCAACTGGGATCTCTCCCTGCTGAGCAGCTAATTCAGCTTGCTCGTAAGCAAGCTGCATCCAATATTCATCACTATATTCAGTCATTTATTTTTAGGTGATCACACCGTGTTGTCTAAGTAAGGCATTCCAACTATCTATTGAAGTCACTGGTGGACAATCAGTCAAGATACCTCTTAAGCTTAGGTCGTCACATTGTTTCCATTCTGGTGATAAATCTTTATCCACCAAGCGTGCACGAACACCTTCTACAAAGTCAGGATGACGTATTTTCCACTCAGAAATCTGAGCTTCTAGATCAAAGACTTCATCCCATGAATGTACTTGCTTGCCCCATTGCCACAGTAACCAAGTAATTGCGGCAGTACTAGGAGATCCTTTTTGCAAGTTTTCACTCGCTTGGCGCAACCAATCACTACTCGCATCACGTAAGCTAACAATAGCTTGATAATCCTGCTCAAAATTGAAACCACGGCAAACACTACGAATCACATCAAGTGAGTTTTGCAATGGGCCTGCTGCAACAGGACGGTGCAAACTATTTAAAGTATCATCAATTGCTCGAAAATCCCCTGCTGGATAATGAGCCCAATTAATATTTAAAACTTTTTGCAGAACATTATCACGTTGCGCTTCACAAATATGTGTTGCCCAACCAATACTATAGGCTCCGGCAGCAGTCATAATTGAACCAGTTAAACCAGTAAACAAACCTATCGGACCACGATCTGCCAGAAAACGGCTTGCCCCAACGTCTGGATATAAACCAATATTAATTTCAGGCATTGCTAAACGAGAATATGGTGTGACTAAACGGAATGGTGCAGCCATAAACAAGCCCAAACCACCACCCATAACATAGCCTTCACCCCAAACAACAACTGGTTTAGCATAATTATGTAAGAGTAGATCTAAAGCATATTCCTGTTGGAAGAACTTATTTGCGGTATCTACTTCTTGATTGATAACAAGTTGACGTAATTTCCTAACGTCACCACCAGCACAAAAAGCTTTTGGTGTCGTTGAGTCTAGCCAAATTGCTTTAACCTGTTCATCGTTACGGAAATCTTCAAATACACGCAATAATGCCGTTACAATTGATTCGTCTAAAGCATGTAACGATTTAGGACGATTCAAACGTACTATACGCCAGCCGTTTTTTGCTTCTTCAACCACCAAGTCCGGGTGATAGTTATTTACATTGGGAGAGTTCATCATGCGTCCAATTGCCAGTCTATGGGCTCAATGCCATGTTGTTTCAAATATTGATTTGTTTTTGAAAACACTTTGCATCCAAAAAATCCTCCTCTATTTGCAGCAAGAGGTGATGGATGTGCGGCTGTTAAAACCAGGTGTTTATCTCTATTTATACGTTGTCCTTTGCGCTGTGCATAAGCACCCCACAAAATAAATACTATATGCTGTCTTTGTTCATTTAGAACATCAATGACTTCATCAGTAAAGGCTTCCCAGCCCTGCTTTTGATGTGAAGTAGGCTGACCAGCTTCAACTGTAAGCACACTGTTAAGTAAAAGCACGCCTTGTTTCGCCCATTTTGTTAAATCACCATGGCGAGGAGTAGGAATACCCAAATCTGTATGTAACTCATGAAAAATATTGCGCAAAGATGGGGGTAATGCAATACCTTTTTGAACAGAGAAACTTAAACCATTGGCCTGGTTTGGCCCGTGATACGGATCTTGTCCTAAAATCACAACTTTCACATCAGCCAATGGTGTGGTATTTAAAGCATTAAAAATTTGCTTGCTTGGCGGATATATTATTTTTTGAGCTTGTTTCTGCTGAAATAAAAAATCGCGCAAGCTATCCATTTGAGGACTTAATAGAAAAGGTACTAAAGATCTTTTCCAACTTTCTTCTAATTGAACTTTACTGAGTTTATCTTGCTGTTGCTCAGTTAATTGCATTAATGTCATCCTAGATCAATTTTCAATTGTACAAATACTGTAAGTAATTCGATTTATACTTCGACTTGTAAATCAACTTGAGGATTATTAAATTTAACCCCTTTTTTCAAGTCTTCATACATTTGTGGATTTGCCCACTCTATCTGAATTTGTTCTGAAAAAACAATTCCATCAAGACTTAAAATGCCCATTTGTTCGTTTTGAATATCTTCAATAAAGCTTTGAGCATATCCAGTATCAGTCTCATGAACAATGACCGAATAAACCTCAACATCACCTTCCCCATTTTGAGTGATTGTTGATTGCAAAACTTGCTGAGCTAGATAAAAGAAGATACGTGAAAACTGTTCAGCTGACGGTGAAACGGGCAAAGAAATCCAACGAGCACTAAAAGTCTGACAAGCATCAATATATTGGGAATCATCTTTTTCCCAAAAGCAGATTGCATGATCAAAACTGTCGAAAAGATCTTTTATTACTCCCTTTAGGAGTCCAAAATCATAAACCATTTGCCCATGATCTAATTTCGAAGCTTTAAGCAATAACTCAACTTTATAGCTATGTCCATGAATTGATCGCTTACAACGATCCGATGTACAATTACGTACAACATGTGCATTTTCAAACTTAAATAACTTACGAATTAACATGTGCCAAATCGATCATTCCTTCTAAGAACATTATTATAAAGCAAAAGACGAAAATTTCGCACCACTTTTCAATTAGAAACAATTAGCAAAAAGTATGATAAGACTTGTGAAGAAACATTGAATATAAACATATAAAAAGTTTGTACTTACTTTAACGCTTAACTTGAGAAAAATTTATAATTACAAACTTTAAAAAACATCCAAAGCAAATAAATCATAAATTTTCAACTAGTTAAACGGTGCTATATTTCTAGAATATACATAAACCTGCTTATCACTGCGCATTAAGGCACTTGTAAACTGTCTTTTTCTATTATTCAACACAACCTCGATTTGTGCCTGAAAAAAGTTCGACTTCACATCTAAAAGGCTATTAACTTCAGTTTTATTCTGCGCATCAACTGCCGAAAAAGCAGCCAATTGCCATAATTCATCAATATTTTGAAAGAATTTTAAATTTTGTTGGCGTAATTGAAGTTCTTTTTCTATAGCTCCTAAATCTAATTTTTGATCAATACTCGCTAATAC